>NZ_JBJGZA010000037.1:0-45854 GCF_054050255.1 Geodermatophilus sp. SYSU D00700
GCCGCACATCGCGGTGCGGGTGGACCTCGACGACCTGGCCGACCCCGCCACCGGCCCGGGCGCCGGGATGATGGGGTTCGGGGCGACGATCTCCGCCGCCCGGGCCCGGTGGCTGGCCTGCGACGGGGCGATCTCCCGGGTGGTGTTCGGCCCCGACGGGGTGCCCCTGGACCTCGGGCGCAGCCGGCGGCTGGTCAGCCGGCAGCTGCGCCGCGCGGTCGAGCTGCGCGACGGGGGCTGTGTCTTCGCCGGCTGTGACGCGCCGAGTCGCTGGGCGGACGTGCACCACCTGGTGCACTGGATCGACGGCGGCGAGACCAGCCTGGCCAACAGCGCGCTGCTGTGCGAGCGGCACCACACCCAGGTCCACCACGGCTTCCGCGTCGAACGGCAACCCGAAGGCCGGTGGCGCACCTGGCGCCCCGACGGCACCGAGATCACCGTCCCCGCACCGCTGGCTCCCGCCGCCTGACCCCCTACGGCTCGGCCACCCGGCGCTCGGCGGTGAGCTCGCTCGGGGTGTCGCCGGTGTTCACCGTCGCGCTCGGCTCCACCAGCAGCACCTGCGCGCCCTCCGGCGAGTACGGCTGGTGCGGCGTCCCCCTCGGCACCACGTACAGCTGGCCGGGGCCGAGGGTGACGTCGCCGTCGTCCATGCGGATGGTGAGCGAACCGGAGAGCACGAGGAACACCTCGTCGGTCTCGGGGTGGCTGTGCCGGGTGAACTCGCCGCGGGTGTGCACGACGCGGAGGTCGTAGTCGTTGAGCACGGCCACGGTGCGCGGCGACCACGGCCGGTCGATGGTGGCCAGGACCGCGGCCAGGTCCACGGGCCCCGTCACGACGTCACCGGCGCAGGGGCCGCGGCGAGCGCCCGGTCGACGAGGTCGAGCAGCCGTCGACTCACCTCCGGACGGCGCTCCATCTGCACCATGTGCCCGGCGCCCGGGTAGACGGCCAGCTCCGCCGTCGGCAGCGCCGCCGCGAGCGTCCGGCTGTGCTCCACCGGGCACAGCCGGTCGGCGTCCCCGACGGCCACCAGCGTCGGGACCTCCGCCAGCGCCTCGAGGGCCTGCGCGCGGTCGTGCTCGGAGAGCGTGGGCATGAAGGCGGCCACCGTCTCGGCGGAGCAGGCGCGGTGCACCTCCATCGCCGCCCGGACGTCCGCGGGGTCGGCGGCCGCTCCGAAGATCAGCTTCATGTCGAGCGGGCCGACGGCGCTGGGCCGGCCGGCCTGCTCGGCCCGGACCGCCCGCTCGCTGAGCGCGGGGAGCAGCCGCCGCACGACCCTCGCCACCGGCCGCGGCAGCCCGAAGGTCACCGCGTCGAGCTCACCGGCGCTGGTGCCCACGAACGCCGCCCCGACGACGCGGTCGCCGAACAGCTCGGGACGCTGCTCGGCCAGGGCCATGAGCGTCATGCCGCCCATCGAGTGGCCGCCGAGCACCACCGGCCCGTCGGGGGCGACCTCCTCGAGCACCCGCGCCAGGTCGCGGCCGAGCTGCTCGATCGTGGCCCGGTCCCGCGGCGTCGGGCCCGAGGCGCCGTGGCCACGGTGGTCGTAGGTGACCACCCGCAGGTCGGGACGCGTCTCCAGCAGGTCGCGCACCTGCCCGGCCCACAGCCGGGAGGACTGCACCCACCCGTGGGCGAGGACGACCGTCGCGGTGGGCTGCTCCGCGCCGAACTCCTCGACGTGCAGGTCGACGCCGTCCTCGGTGGTCACCGTGCGGACGCGGCCCAGCGGTGGGGGAGCGGGCTCGGGCGCGGGCGGCCGCGTGGCGCGACGGCGGCGGGCCAGGACGGCCCCGGCGGCGAGGAGGCCGAGACCGGCGGCGGTGGTGGACGTGCGCATGGCGGCGGGCTCCCGGGAGGTCAGGCGGGGACGGCGGCGCGCCAACCGGCGCGCAGCTCGTACGACTCGGCGTCGAAGCGCCGCATCTGGCGCATGAAGGTCACGGTGTGGGTGGGCCAGAGGGTGAAGTTGCGCCCCTGCTCGTCGCGGTACCAGGACCGGCAGCCACCGGCGTTCCACACGGTGTCGGTGAGCTCGGTCTGCAGCCGGGCGTCGTAGGCCTCCTGCGCCGACCGGCGCACCTCCAGGACATCGGCGCCGGCCTCCCGCATCGTCCGGAGCGCCGCGACGACGTAGCGGATCTGCGCCTCGATCATCAGGACGACGGAGGTGTGGCCGAGCACGGTGTTCGGGCCGAACAGCAGGAACAGGTTGGGGAAGCCGGCCACGGTCGTGCCGCGGTGGGCCTGGACGCCGGAGCGGTCCCACTCCTCCTGCAGCGTGCGGCCCTCGCGGCCGGTGAGCCGGTGGGCCAGCGGGATGTCCATCACCCGGAACCCGGTGCCGTAGACGATCACGTCGACCTCGTGCTCGGTGCCGTCGGCGGCGACGACGGAGTGCGGGCGGACCTCGGTCACCGGGGACGCGACCACCTGCACGTTCGGCCGGGTCAGCGCCGGCAGGTAGTCGTCGCTGACGATCACCCGCTTGCAGCCGATGGCGTAGTCCGGTGTGAGCCTGGCGCGCAGCTCGGGGTCCGGGACCTGCCGCTCCAGGAAGGCGAGCGACTGCTTCTCGAACAGCGACCGCAGCCGGCCGCCGCCGATGAACGCGCGCAGCCGGGCCTCCCTGTTCAGGTACTGCAGGCCGCGGGCCAGCCGCAGGAAGCCCGGCACGACGGCCTGCAGCCGGTGCTCGCGCTCGGTGTAGGCGCGGTCGGCCCGCGGGATCACCCACGGCGGCGTCCGCTGGACGACCACGACCCGCGCCGCGGTCTTCTGCAGCTCGGGCACGAACTGCGCGGCCGAGGCGCCGGTGCCCACGACGGCGACCCGCTTGCCGGCGAGGTCGACCGAGTGGTCCCAGCGGGCGGAGTGGAACGCCGGGCCGCGGAACGTCTCGATGCCAGGGACCTCGGGCAGGTGCGGCTGCACC
The DNA here is from genome assembly GCF_054050255.1 of Geodermatophilus sp. SYSU D00700. Lineage (NCBI taxonomy): Bacteria > Bacillati > Actinomycetota > Actinomycetes > Geodermatophilales > Geodermatophilaceae > Geodermatophilus > Geodermatophilus sp. SYSU D00700. Next base: position 2,951 of record NZ_JBJGZA010000037.1, read on the forward strand.
AGGCACCCGGCGCCGCTGACCAGCACGTCGGCGGTGAGGCTGCCGCGCGTGGTCTCCAGCCGCCACAGCAGCGCGTCGTCGTCCCACCGCCCGGCGACGACGTCGGTGCCGCAGTGCAGGTGGGGGAGGACGCCGTGCTCGGCGGCGACCTGCTCGAGGTACCCGCGGATCTCGGCCTGCCGCGAGTAGACGTGCGACCAGTCCTTCTTCGGCGCGAAGGAGAACGAGTAGAGGTGGCTCGGGACGTCGCACGCCGCGCCGGGGTAGGTGTTGTCCCGCCAGGTGCCGCCGAGCCCGTCGGCGCGCTCGAGGACGACGAGATCGTCGATGCCGGCCCGCCGCAGCGCGACGGCGGTGCCGATGCCGGAGAACCCGCTGCCGACGACGACCACCCGGGCGTGCGCCGGGAGGGGAGCGGGGGCGTGCCGCGACGTCGTCGTCGTGGCCTGGGACACGGGACCTCCAGGGGCTCGGGGTGTGAGGAGCCTCGCACGGGGTCCGCGCGGACCGGCGGGCATCCGGACCGGGCGCGCCGCGGCCCGTAGGCTGGACCTGCCCGAGCGAGCGTGCGAGCTCGGCGGTAGGCACAGCAGTCCGACGAACGCGGACGACGAGCGAAGCGAGGAAGTACGCGTGAGTCTCACCATCGGGATCGTCGGGCTGCCCAACGTCGGCAAGTCGACGCTGTTCAACGCGCTGACCAAGAACGACGTCCTGGCGGCCAACTACCCCTTCGCCACGATCGAGCCGAACGTCGGCGTCGTCGGAGTGCCCGACGAGCGGCTGGGCCGGCTGGCGGAGCTGTTCTCCTCGCAGAAGGTCGTGCCGGCGACGGTGTCGTTCGTCGACATCGCCGGCATCGTGCGCGGCGCCAGCGAGGGGCAGGGGCTGGGCAACAAGTTCCTCGCCAACATCCGCGAGAGCGACGCCATCTGCCAGGTGATCCGCGTGTTCACCGACCCCGACGTGGTGCACGTGGAGGGCAAGGTCTCCCCACGCGACGACATCGAGACGATCAACACCGAGCTCGTCCTCGCCGACCTGCAGACGCTGGAGAAGGCGATCCCGCGGCTGGAGAAGGAGGCGCGCAAGGACAAGGAGCGCGCGGCGCTGCTGTCCGCGGCCCAGGCCGCCGTCGAGGTGCTCAACACCGGGCAGACGCTCTTCGCCGCCGGCGTCGACCCCGCGCCGCTGCGCGAGCTAACGCTGCTGACCACCAAGCCGTTCCTGTACGTCTTCAACGTCGACGCCGACGAGCTGGCCAACGAGTCGCTCATCGCGGAGCTGCGGGAGCTGGTGGCGCCGGCCGAGGCGATCCTGCTCGACGCCAAGACCGAGTCCGAGCTCGTCGAGCTGCCCGCCGAGGAGGCCGCGGAGCTGCTGGAGTCGATCGGCCAGAGCGAGCCGGGCCTCGACCAGCTCGCGAAGGTCGGCTTCCGCACGCTGGGGCTGCAGACCTACCTGACGGCGGGCCCGAAGGAGGCGCGGGCCTGGACCATCCCCGTCGGCGCCACCGCGCCGCAGGCCGCCGGCGTCATCCACACCGACTTCCAGCGCGGCTTCATCAAGGCCGAGGTCGTGTCCTACGACCAGCTGATGGAGGCCGGCTCCATGGCGGAGGCCAGGTCCCGCGGCTGGGTGCGCATCGAGGGCAAGGACTACGTCATGGCCGACGGCGACGTCGTGGAGTTCCGCTTCAACGTCTGACCGGCGACCCGGCGGGACGAGGAGCTCGGGCGGGCCGCCGCTTGACCCGCCCGAACTACGTTCTCGGTGGACCCCGGGTTCCACCGGACGCCCGGTCACGGTCACACACCGCCGGTGCGCTGACCAGGAGGTCCCGGGCCGGCGCTTCGTCCGGCGGCCCCTGGCTGCGTGATCTGTCCGTCGGGTCAGCAGCCGCCCCTCGCCGCCGCGCCTCGGGAGGCAGTGTGCCGGCGCCGCAGACACGGCCTGACCTCGTCCGGCGATCGTCGTTCTCGTCCCACGACGAAGCCGAGGTCACCGCCTTCATCCGGCAGGTGTACGCCGACACCAGGTCGCGGTTTGCGCCGATCAGGAACGGTGCGCGGTTCTCGGCGCTGACCCACGACACACCCGTGTCCGGTGCCGACCGGGTGCGCACCTCCATCGACTACGCCGGCACCAGCACCGAGGGCTTCAGGACTACGTGTTCTTCGGCGTGCACGCCGGCAGCGTGCAGGTGGGCAGTCCCGGTGCCGGGACCACCGCGTCCGCCGGGGACGTCGCGTTCTACCCGCTCGGGGTCCCGATCGAGTTCGCCATGCGCGGCTTCGACGTGACCGCGCTGAGGCTGCCGGCCGACCGGGTCGGACGGGTCGCCGAGGAGACGACAGGGGTGCCCGCAGCGGAGGCGCGGTTCCACGGCATCACGCCGGTCTCGGCGTCGATGCACCGGTACTGGAGGTCACTGCTCGGTCTCGTCACCGGAGCGCTGATGGACCCGGTGTCACCACTGAACTCGCCGCTGCTCGCGGAGGAGATGGCGCGCACCGTCGCCACCGGTGCGCTGCACACCTTCCCGAACACGACCATGACCCGTCAGCACGTGCTGGGCCCGGGCACCGTCACGCCGGCGACGGTCCGCCGCGCGGTGGCGCACATCGACGCGCACGCCCACCTGCCGCTCCCGCTGAGCGAGATCGCGGCGGCGGCCGGCACGAGCGCCCGCGCCCTGCAGTACGGGTTCCGCCGGCACCTCGGCACGACACCGCTCGGGTACCGGCGTCGGGTACGGCTCGAACTCGCGCGCCGCGACCTGCAACGCGCCGACCCGGCGCGCGGGGACACCGTCGCGGCCATCGCGACCCGGTGGGGCTTCGCCAATCCCGGCCGCTTCGCCACCGCCTACCGCGTGCTCCCGGGCCAGACCCTGCGGACCTGAACCCACGGCACGGCAGGCCCTCGGTCGGGTGTTTGGGGAGCGCGCACCGGTGGTACCACGGGGCCCGAGCCCGCCCCGCCCTGGTCGTGAAACCCCCGGGGCGGGGCGGCGACGTGTCGGGGGCACGCCGCCTCAGGTCGAGGCGACCTCCTCCCCGTGCACGGTGACGGCGTAGATCACGAGGACGTCGAACGCGATCACCATGGCCGACCAGAACGGGTAGGCCGGCAGGAAGACCAGGTGCACGAGCGCGCTGACCGCGGCCAGCACCACCGCCACCACGCGCGCCAGGCGGTTCCCGCGCATCAGAGCCGCGCCGACGGCGATGCCCACCACGCCCAGGACGAGGTGCACCCAGCCCCAGACGGCGTAGTCCGCGTCGACGAGCAACGCCTCCGGTCGCACCACGTAGAAGTCCTCGTTGACCAGGGCGGTGATGCCCTCCATCACCGCGAAGAGGCCGTTCAGCACCAGCAGGACGCCCGCGAAGATGATCCACGCCGCCCAGCCGGTGGGCCGTTCGGCGTAGCCGTAGGCGCCGACGTGGGCCTCGGCCTGCCAGTTGACCTCCGGTCGGCTCTGGAAGGCACTGGTCATGGCACCGCTCCCTCCCCGGCAGGACCGTCCCGCCCGGCGCACCAGCCTGGTCGCCGCCGAGGGCACGTGCCTCACGCGGAGCGGATGATGCGCCGTCCGGTCCGCTTCGACGGCTGACCGAGCGCCCCGATCAGGAGGCGGAGTCCTGCTCCCTGTCGGGGAGCCCCGCGTCCAGCGTGTCGTTCCAGTAGGACAACTCGTACGTCCGCACGACCGCCCACCGGCGGAAGACCGCGGACTGGTACAGGCACCCTGCCGCGACCAGTGCCAGGACGAGGGCGGTCAGCCCGGCGAACAGCCGCAGTTCGCCGGTGGCGATCTCCACGCACGCCGTCACGGCGCCCAGCACGAGGGCGGGCACCGAGCGGCTGAGCATCTGGCCGGTGGCCCGCAACCGGGAGACCTCTGCGGCGGCCTCGCTGTCGTCCGCCTCGAGTGCGGCGAGGAGGGTGAACGGGTCCAGGTGCAGGAACCTCCGCGAGGCCGCCACGGGATTGCGCCGGAGGAACTCCTCCCTGGCTCCCTGGGGCAGGCCGATCGAGCCGGAGGGGTTGAGCCGGTCGATCCAGCTCCCGAGGGGCGAGGACGCCACCCCGACCAGGAAGGCCAGCACGGCCACGCCGACGAGCAGCAGCACCGACGGGACGCCGAGCAGGCTCGGGACGTCGATCCAGCCGGCGCGGTGAGCCACGTACGCGAACGTCGTCAGGTAGAGCGAGCCGGGTATCGCGTACGCGAGCAGGTCGAAGACCCCGAGGATGAACGCCATGTCCCTCCCCGATCCGGACGGGTGCGTCCCGGGCGCACGGGATGTCCGTGCGAGCGTCGCACGGACCGGGACCCGATCGTGGAAGGGGACGGCCGAGGGGCCTCATCGCCGCAGGTCGGCGACCTCGTCCAGCCGGCCGAGCTTGTGCGGGTTGCGCATCGCGTACATGCGCGTGATCCGGCCGTCGTCGACGACGAAGGTGATCGCCGTGTCGAACTCGCCGCCCGGGTCGATCCGGGCGGCGACCGCCCCGTTGACCAGCGGGGTGGTGATCTCCACAGGAGGCACCAGCCGCGCGAAGTGGGACAGGGCCGCGGCCACCCGCTGCCGGCCCGCGATCGGGCGCCGGGCCGCGGGCGCGAGGCCGCCGCTGTCGGCGACGGCCACGACGTCGGGTGCCAGCACGTCCAGCAGCCCCTGGACGTCGCCCCCGGTCAGCGCCGCGAGGAACCGGTCCACGACCTGCTGCTGCTCGGCGCGGCTCACCTCCATCCGCGGGCGGCGCGCGGCCACGTGCTCGCGCGCCCGGTGGGCGATCTGCCGCACCGCGGCGGCCGACCTGCCCACCGCCACGGCGATCTCGTCGTAGGGCACGGCGAACACCTCGTGCAGCACCAGGACCGCGCGCTCGACCGGCCCGAGCGTCTCGAGCACGGTGAGCATGGCGATCGACACGCTCTCCGCCAGCTCGACGTCCTCGGCGACGTCCGGAGCGGTCAGCAGCGGCTCGGGCAGCCACTCGCCGACGTAGTCCTCCCGCCGGCGGGCCACGGTGCGCAGCCGGTTGAGCGCCTGGCGGGTGACGATCCGCACCAGGTACGCCCGCGGGTCGCGCACCGCGGCCCGGTCGGCCTCCGCCCACCGCAGCCACGTCTCCTGCACGACGTCGTCGGCGTCGGCGGCCGACCCGAGCATCTCGTAGGCGACGGTGAACAGCAGGCCGCGGTGGGCGACGAACGGGTCCTGGGTCACGCCGGCGCCACGCCGTCCGCCGCCGGGGCGGCCAGGGGCGGCAGGCCGCAGGACGCCGAGAACTCCTGTGACCGGATGCCGAGTGCCACGTTGCCGCGCGCGCTGGAGTTCATGAAGCCGATCCTGGCGGTCAGCTCCACCAGCGCAGCGGGCCCCAGCTCGTCCAGCAGGGCGGCCGACATCTCGTCGGTCACGGCCGGTGGGGTCTGGCTCATGGCCTCCGCGTACTCCATCACCCGCCGCTCGAGCGGGGTGAAGACGGTGGACTCGCGCCAACGCGGCACCTCCCGCGCCTTGGCCTCGTCGAGGCCGCGGTCGTGGGTCAGGAAGTAGTGCAGGTCGAGGCAGAAGCCGCAGCCGACGACGCCGGCGGTGGCCATCGCCGCGAACGTCGCCAGGTGCGGGTCCAGCCGGTCCCACGAGTCGACCCTGCGCCCGAAGGACATCGAGTCCTTGAGCACGGCCGGGTGGTGCCACATCACCGCGGCGCCCTCCGGCACCTGGCCGAACAGCCTGCGGCTGAACGTCTTGAGCAGGCTCCCGTACAGGCCGGTGATCTCGGTCGGGGGGACCCGCGTGGTGCTGGCCATGTCTCCTCCAGTCGTCGGTGGCTACGAGATGGAGACACCGGCCGCGCTCCGGGTGTGACAGCCGGGTTGCGCGACGCTCCAGCCGGATTGCAGCGGGCCTGCAACGATCCGGGCGCACCGTCGTCGCATGAGACGGACCTCCGCACTTCGACACGGACCGGACAGATGACCGGCACCGTGCGACCGATCGACGCCGAGCGCGTGCTGCACGAGCAGGGCGGTCGCCCCACGCCGGGGGAGGGCTCCCTCGGGGCCGGTCCCCAGCTCCTGCTGGCCGCCTTCGCCCTCCTCACCGCGCTGGCGACCCACCAGCTGCTGGTCCACGGCGACGAGACCGAGCAGCACTGGGCGTGGACCATCCAGCAGCAGCCGACCGTCGCCTTCCTGGGCGGCGCGTACGCCGCCGGCTTCGTCCTGTCGGTGCTGTCCCTGCGCCAGCGCTCGTGGGAGCAGGTCCGCGTCGCGGTGGCGACGGTCACCGCGTTCACGGTCCTGACCCTCGCGGCGACGTACTGGCACGCGCACAAGCTGCACCTCACCGCCGCGGACCCCGTGGCCCGGGCGGCGGCCTGGGTCTGGGTGGCGGTGTACCTGACGGTGCCGGTGTGCGGCCTCGCCGTCCTGGTCCGGCAGCTGGGACGCCGAGGACCCGGCCCCGTCCGCAGCCCGATGCCGGCCTGGCTGCGCGGGGTGCTCGCCGCGCAGGGCCTGGTGCTCGGCACCGTCGGCGCGGTCCTCTTCGCTCTCGGCACGACCGTCCACCACGGGACCGAGCCGATGGCGGAGTTCTGGCCCTGGCCCGTGACCCCGCTCAGCGCCCAGGTGCTGGGTGCCTGGCTGATCGCGCTGGGACTCGGCGCCGGACTGGTGATCCGGGAAGGGGACCTCCGCCGGCTGCGGGTCCCGGCCATCGCGTACGCGGCCTTCGGCGCCTTCCAGTGGGCGGTCCTGCTCCGGTACCAGGACGTGATGCGGGGCGACCCGGTGCAGTGGGCCTACGCGGCGATGCTCACCGTGGTCGTCGGGACCGGCGCGTACGGCTGGTGGGCCGTCCGGCGCCGGCCGGCGTGACGGTGCGCCGGTGCGGGCGGGGCGTCGCCCACCCGCACCGGCGGAACGGCGGTCAGGGGCGGCCGGGGGAGCCGTCCGACTTGGCCGGCGGGACCAGCGGGTCCGGCAGCGTGGGGTCGGTCAGCCCGGGGTCACCCGCGCCGCCCACCGGCGGGGAGGGCGGCACAACGACGTCGGCCTCGAGGGGGACGACCGGATCGACGGTGGTCCCGGTGCCGACCGTCCCGACGTCGGTGCCCCGGCTCCCGGCGCCCTGGCTCCCGGCGCCCTGGGTACCCGAGCTCTGCCCACCCGGGCCCTGGCCGCCGGAGGCCTGTCCGGTCAGCTTGTCGATGCTGCTCTGCAGCTGCGGCGGAGCGGCGTCCCTGGCCTTCTCCAGCGTCTGCTGGACCTCCGGCCGGCCCATGAACCGGGTCGCGGCCTGTGCGATCTGCTCGTAGCGCTCCCGCCCGGCGCGCGTGCCGAGCACGTACCCGACACCGAGGCCGAGTGCCATTGACAGCTTGCCCATCGCGAGTCTCCAGTCGTCTCGAGTCGGCTCCCGCGGCTGTCGTCGTCGTGTCGACGTGGACGCCCGCGGTCGCCCCGGCCTGCGGACCGTCGTCCTCGGGGTCGCCGAGTCGGAACGGCCTGCCCGTAGAGGTATCGCGACAGGACTGTCCGCAAACGGCCTGGAGCGGGTACTTCGCGGACGGAGGGGCGACGTGGTGGGTCCCCCCGCGGGGTACCCGACGCGGAGGAGGTCCGCGGATGCCCGACGTGATCGTGGTGGGTGCCGGGATCGTCGGCGCCTCGGTGGCCTTCTCCGCCGCCCGCCTGGGAGCCGCGGTGACCGTCGTGGACAAGGCGCTGCCCGGGTCCGGCGCGACGGCGGAGTCGTTCGCGTGGATCGGTGCGTCAGGGATCGGAGCGGGACCGGCAGCGGCCCTGCGGCGGGCTGCCACGCGGGAGTACCGCCGGCTCGAGGCCGAGGTCCCCGGTGTCCGCGTCCGGTGGACCGGTTCGCTGTCGTGGTCGGGGACCACGGCCGCGGACGCCGCACTCCCCGATCCTGCAGAGCAGAGGCTGGTGACCGCCGCCGAGGTGGCCGGGATCGAGCCCGGTCTGCGCCGGCCACCCGCCCGGGCGGTGCACGTCCCCGGTGACGGCGCCGTGGACCCCGTCGCCGTCACCGAGGCGCTCGTGCAGGCGGCTCGGGGACGCGGGGCCGAGGTCCGCGTGGGCACGGCGGTCACCGCGGTGCGCAGGGCGTCCGGACGGGTGGTCGGCGTCGACACCTCGGCCGGTGCCCTGCCGGCCGACACGGTCGTCCTGGCCACCGGGGCGGACGTCCCGGTGCTGTGCGCGCCGCTGGGGGCCGACGTGCCGGTGACCCCCTCCCCGGCCCTGCTGGTGCGGTTCACCGCCCCGCGGGCCGTGGTCCGGACCCTGGTGGCCGCCCCGGAGGTGGAGGTCCGTCACGCCGCCGACGGGACGCTCCTCGCCGCCGTCGGGTACGACGGCGAGGTCACGCACGCGGACCTGGCCCGGGTCGGACGGCGCACGCTGGACCGCGTCACCTCGGCGTTCTCCGGTGCCGACGGCGTGCGTGTGCTGAGCGTGCGGATCGGGTGGCGCCCGATGCCGGCCGACGGGGAACCGGTCGTCGGTCCCCTCCCCGGCGCCGGGGGGCTGTACCTGGCGGTGATGCACTCCGCGGTGACGCTCGCTCCCGTCGTCGGCCGACTGGCAGCTGCGGAGATCGTGACCGCCGTCGACGAGGCCGACCTGCGGGGTTGCCGTCCCGCCCGGTTCACCCGGGCCCTGACGCGGCCGGGCGGCGGAGGACCGGGACGGGCGGGCTGACGCACGGTCAGGCACCGGTGGTGCTCCGTGACGACGCGGCAGGCGCACCCCGTGTTCACCCGGACGCCGTCTGGATGGCCTCTCCCGACACCTGCCGTGCCGCTCGCTGACGGAGGGTCCCGCGGGACCGGTGGCAGCCGCCGCCGGCCGAGCAACGGAGGACCTCTCGCATGCGCAGAAGGCACTGGGCGGCGGCTCTCGCCCTGCCCGTCGTCGGTGCGGCCGTCGTCGCACCGTCCGGGGCGAACGCCACGGACGGCCGCGGGCCGTCGGACGGGACCGGCAACATGATCTTCATCCACCCGGACGGCGCCGACGCCGCCCTGTGGGAAGTGGCCCGCGCCTACTGGTACGGCCCGGACGCCACGAGCAACTGGGACCGGCTGCCCGCGGCGGTGCCCTACCGCGGGCACGCGTCGGACATCCTCACCACCTCCTCGAACGGCGGCGCGACCACGCACGCCTTCGGGTTCAAGGTGGACGCGCCGGACTCCTTCGGCACCGACTCCGGCGCCGAGGACGTGCTCGGCGGGGACGCCGAGGAGCCGCGGACGGTCAACGCCCTGTCCGGGTACGCCGGGAGCTGGCTGCGCGAGGCCGGCAACGCCGGGCACCCGATCGGCGTGGTCAACGACGGCGACGTCGCCGAGCCCGGCACGGCCGCGTTCCTCACCGAGGTGACCGAGCGGACCGACGCCTCCGCGCTGGAGATCGCCCGCCAGCTCGTCCAGGGCCGGCCCGGCTTCGACGACGCCGACCAAGACCCCGTGGTGGTCATGGGCGGCGGCGAGGACCTGTTCTTCCCCGAGGGCACGCCGGTCTGCTCGCAGGAGGAGATCGACGCGGCCCTGGCCGGCGACGGCGACCCGGTCGCCACGATCCCGACGACCTGCGTGGTGCACCGCGCTCCCGGCGACACCCTCGACGACGACGGCCCCTCGGCCACCGGCGGGCTGCGCACCGACGGCCTCAACCTGGCCCGGGCCGCCGTCGACGAGGGCTACACGGTGGTCCGGACCCGCGCGGAGTTCGAGGCGCTGGCCGAGGCCGTCGAGTCCGGGGACGCCGACCCGGCCGACCTGAAGGTCCTGGCGCTGTTCGCCAGCCAGGACGTCTTCAACGCCGTCTCCGAGGAGGAGCTGGTCGACGCCGGGCTGGTCGACCCCAGCGTCCCGGAGGACGCCAAGGAGACCAACCTGGTCCTCTACGGCTCCGAGCCCGGCACGCCGGGGTACCGGCCGCCGACGGCGCCGGAGATGGCGGCGCTGGCCACCACCGTCCTCGAGGCGCACAGCGAGGAGGCCGGCCGGTCCTTCGCCACGGTGTGGGAGGTCGAGGGCACCGACAACATGGCCAACGCCGACAACGCGATCGGCACCCTGGTCGAGGCCCGCTGGGCCGACGAGGTGATCGGCGTCGCCCAGGAGTTCCTCGACCGGGACCCGGCGACCACGGTCCTCACCGCGGCCGACGGCACGGCGGGCGGCATCCAGGCCTCCGCGTACAACGTCGACGAGGAGGTCCCGGACGCCGTCGGGTCGGTCGACGTCAACCCCGGCAGCGAGTCGGTGGGCGTCGAGGAGCCCGAGGCCCCGCAGAACGAGCTGGACGGGCGCTACGGCCGGGGGACCGCGCCGTTCGTCACCGAGCCCGACCAGTTCGGCCAGGAGCTCGCCTTCGGCGTCGCCTGGGCCAGCACGGCCGACCTGACCGGCGGGGTGGTCACCCGGGCCGACGGACTGGCCGCCGACGTCGTCGACGAGCGGCTCGCCGACCGGTTCGACAACGTCGACGTCTACCGGATCGCCTACCTGACCCTGTTCGGGAAGGCCCTGGCCTACCCCGACGGCCAGGTGGCCCCGACCCGTCCGGCGCCGCAGGGCACCTCGCCGGGCCGGCCCGACGAGGACGTGGTCATCGACGAGATCCCCGTCGACGAGGGCGAGCGCGCCGGCACGCCGTGACCTGACCCGACCGGCCGTGTGGCCGGGGCCCGCCCGGGGTCCCGGCCACACGCGCCCTCAGAAGGCCTCGCCGGTCCGCCAGGCCATCTCCTGCAGGGTCAGGGTGTTGCCGTCGGGGTCGGTGATCCACGCGTACCTGACCCCGCCCCCGACGTCGACCACCTCGCCGACGTCCGTGCCGCGGGCCACGAGGTCGGCCCGGGCGCGCTCGATGTCGGCGACCACCAGGTGCAGGCCCCGGACCGAGCCCGGCGCGACGTCGTCGTAGGCCGGCAGCCCGGTGCCCATGCCGATCGAGCAGGCCGAGCCCGGCGGGGTCAGCTGCACCACCCGTACGCCCTCGGCGGGCGTGACGTCGACGTCCTCGACGAAGCCGAGCCGCTCGACGTAGAAGGCCTTCGCCCGGTCGACGTCGGCGACCGGGACCGGCACCAGTTCCAGCTTCATCTCCACCGCGCCCACCTCCCTCACCGGCGGCGCCGTGCCGCCGGGAGGGGAGACCGCGCGGTGGCCCCGGGCTCATCGCTCAGGGCCGGTGGGCGTCCACCACCGTCCGCACCAGGGCGTCGCCGAGGTCGTCGGGGTCGCCCTCCAGGAGCCCGGCGTGCCGGAGCGCGGCGACGCCGTGGGTCGCCGTCCAGCACGCCTGGGCCAGGGCGAGCGCGCCGGGAGCGCGCAGGGTCCCGGCGTCGAGGCACTCCTGCGCCACGGTGAGGACCTGGCCGAAGGACCGCTCCCGGCTGAGGGTCCGGGTCGCCCGGCTCGGGACGAACCCGGGGATCACCGGGCCGAACATCACCGAGAAGAAGGCCGGCTCGGCGGCGGCGAACCGGCGGTAGGCGCCCGCCAGCGTGAGCAGCCGCGCCGGGTCGCCGGCCGGTGCCGGGTCGGCCGCCAGGGCCGCGCGGACGGCGTCGCCGAGCCGGCGGAAGCCCTCGGCGTAGAGGGCGTCGGCGAGGCCGGGCTTGCCGCCGAACAGCGTGTAGACCAGCTGCGTCGAGCCGCCCGCGGCGGTGGCGAGGCGGCGCAGCGACAGCCCGTGCGGCCCCTCCTCGGCGAGCAGCCGGGCGGCGATCTCGACCACGCGGGTGCGCCGGTCGGCGTCCGGTGGCTCCGGCCACGAACCGGATGACAGTGTCATGACACTGTTATACCGTGTCCGCCATGCAGCCCTCGGTCATCGACACCGACTACCTCGTGATCGGCGCGGGCGCCACGGGCCTGGCCTTCGCCGACACGCTGGTCGAGGAGTCCGACGCGCACGTCACGATCGTCGACCGGCACGGCAAGCCCGGCGGCCACTGGAACGACGCCTACCCCTTCGTCACGCTGCACCAGCCCTCGGCCTTCTACGGCGTCGGCTCGATGGAGCTCGGCAGCGGGCGCAAGGACACCGCCGGCCTGAACGCCGGGCTCTACGAGCTGGCCTCGGGACCGGAGATCAGCGGCTACTACGACCGGGTGGTCAACGCCCGCCTCGTGCCCAGTGGACAGGTGGCCTACCACCCGATGTGCGAGTACGAGGGGGAGGGCCGGTTCCGCTCGCTGCTGTCCGGCGCCGTCACGCAGGTGCGGGTGCGCCGCAGGGTCGTCGACGCCACCTACAACAGCCCGGCGGTGCCCTCCACCCACACGCCGTCCTTCGGGGTGGCACCCGGCGTGCGGGTGGTGCCGCCCAACGCGCTGCCGGGCCTGTGGACCGACCAGGCGCCGCCGCCGGTTCGCTTCACCGTGCTGGGGGCCGGCAAGACCGCGATGGACACCTGCGTGTGGCTGGTCCAGGCCGGTGCCGACCCCGACTCGATCACCTGGGTCGTGCCGCGCGACTCCTGGCTGATCAACCGGGTGACCACCCAGCCCGCGCCGGAGTTCTTCGACGAGGTGATCGGCGGGCAGGCCGACCAGATGGCGGCCTTCGCCAGGGCCACCTCCACCGAGGACCTGTTCCTGCGGCTGGAGGCCTGCGGCGCGCTGACCCGCGTCGACCGCGAGCGCACGCCGGGCATGTTCCACCTGGCCACGGTGGCGCCCGGTGAGGTGGAGGTGCTGCGCCGGATCCGCGACGTGGTCCGCCTCGGACGGGTGCGTGCCCTGGAGCCCGGCCGGATGGTCCTCGACGACGGCGAGGTCGCCGTCGCGCCCGGCACCCTGTTCGTCGACTGCACCGCCTCGGCCGTCCGGCGCCGCCCGGTGCAGCCGGTCTTCCAGGGCGACCGCATCGTCGTGCAGATGCTGCGGCTGCCCCAGCCGGCCTTCAGCGCGGCGCTGACCGCCTGGGTCGAGGCACACCACGACGACGAGGAGTACAAGAACCGGCTCTGCGGGCCGGTGGCCTTCCCGCACACGCTCGACGACTACGCGGGCGCGGTGCTGACGACGATGTGGAACCAGTTCCACTGGTCGCAGGACCGCGAGCTGCGCCGGTGGATCCGCGGCACCCGGCTCGACGGGTTCGGCAAGATCGTGGCCGGTGTCGACCGGGACGACGAGCACCGGCAGGCCGTCCTCGCCCGCTACCGGGAGCAGGCCGTCGCCGCGATGGGCAACCTGCCGACGCTGGCCGCCGCGGCGGGCTGACCGGGGCGCCGCCCGGCGGATCACGCTGGCCCTGCGCCGCGGGCCGCCGCTAGGGTCGGCCGCGCCCGTGGCGACCCGCTGGCAGGCGAGGCGGCGATGACAGCACCAGCGCACGTCCGCTTCTCGGTGCTGGGGCCGCTCCGGGTCGAGGACGGTGCCGGGCCGCTCGCCGTCGGCGGGCACAAGCCGCGCACCCTGCTGGCGGTCCTGCTCGTCGCCCGCGGAGACGTGGTGCCCGCCGACCGGCTGGTCGCCGCCGTCTGGGGGGACACCCCGCCCGACGGCGCCCTGACCGCCCTGCGCGCCTACGTCTCCCGGCTGCGCGGCGTCCTCGGGACCGCCGCGCCGCTGCGGCACCAGCCGCCGGGGTACAGCCTGTCGCTCGAGGACGCGACCCTGGACGCCGCCGAGTTCGAGCAGCGGGTCCGCAGCGCCCGGGCCGCCGCCGCGGCGGGGGACCACGGGCGGGCGCTGGCCGACCTCGACGCGGCCCTCGGCCTGTGGCGGGGCGACGCGCTGGCCGAGTTCGCCGACGAGGAGTTCGCCGCGCCCGAGGTCGCGCGGCTGACGGAGCTGCGCACGGCCGCCGCCGCCGACCGGGCCGACGCGCTGGTGGAGCTCGGCCGCCCGGCCGAGGCGCTGCCCGAGCTCGAGGCGCTGGTGCGTGCCCACCCGTCCTGGGAGCGGCCCGCGGTGACCCTCATGCGGGCGCGGTACGCCACCGGCCGCCAGGCCGATGCGCTCGCCGCCTTCCACGAGCTGCGGACCCGCCTCGACGAGGAGTTGGGCGTCGAGCCCGCCGCACCGGCGCGGGAGCTGTACCGGAGGATCCTCGTCCACGACCCCGCCCTCGCCGCGACGCCGTCGCCGGGCAACCTCCCGCGGCGGGCGAGCGGCTTCGTCGGCCGGGAGCGTGAGGTCGAGCGGGTGCTGGCCGCGCTGCGGGCCGGGCCGCTGGTGACCCTGACCGGCGTCGGGGGAGCGGGGAAGTCCCGGCTGGCGGTCGAGGTCGCGGCCCGGGACCGGACCCGGTTCGCCGACGGGGTGTGGCTGTGCGAGCTCGCCGCTCTCCCCGAGGGCAGCCCGGTGGGCGACGCGGTCTCCGCCGCCCTGGGCATCCGGCAGCGGTCGGGCCTGTCCATCGAGCAGACCGTCCTGGAGTACCTGCGCGGGCGCGCGCTGCTGCTGGTCGTGGACAACTGCGAGCACGTGCTGCCGCACGCGGCCGCGCTCGTCGCCGAGATCGTGCAGCACTGTCCCCGGGTGGTGGTCCTCGCCACCAGCCGGGAGCCGCTCGGCGTCGAGGGCGAGCAGGTGTGGCCGGTGCCGCCGCTGCCGCTGGAGGACGCCACCGCGCTGTTCGTGCAGCGGGCCCGGGCGGCGACGCCGGACTTCCGCCTCGACCCCGCGGCCGCCGACGCCGTGGCGGCCATCTGCGCCCGGCTCGACGGCCTGCCGCTGGGCATCGAGCTGGCCGCGGCCCGGATGCGGGTCATGAGCCCGGCAGAGGTGGCCCGCCGGCTCGACGGCGCCCCGCTGCTGGGCGGCGGGCGCGGGCCCGTGCCGCGGCACCAGAGCCTGGTGGCCGCGATCGAGTGGTCCTACCGGCTGCTCCCCGAGCCGGAGCAACGGCTCTTCCGCGGCATGTCGGTGTTCGCCGGGGCGCCCGACCTGCGCGCGGTGCACCGCGTCGTCGACCCCGAGGCGACCGAGGACGACGTCCTCGACCGGCTGACCCGGCTCGTCGACCGCTCGATGGTGGAGGCCCGCAGCGGCGTGCACAGCCGCTACCGCCTGCTGGAGACCCTGCGCGCCTACGGCCGGAGGCGCACCGAGGCCGCCGGCGAGGCGCCCGGGCTGGCCCGGCGGCACGTCGTCTACCTCGTGGAGCTCGCCGAGCGGGCCGGCCGGGGACTGCAGGGTCCGGACGAGCGGGCGTGGGCGGAGGAGGCGCTCGGCGTCTACGACGACCTGCGCACCGCCTTCACCCGGGCGGCGGCCGACCGCGAGTGGGACCTGGCGCTGCGGCTGGTGACGGCCGTGCCGGAGCTGGTGCACCTGCGGGTGGGGTACGAGGCCTACGCCTGGGCCGAGCAGCTGCTGCCGGTGGTCGACCCCGGCCACCCGGGATACCCGGCCGCCGTCGGCGCCGCCGCCCGCGGCGCGTGGAACCGCGGCGACTTCCCGCACGCCGTCGGGACGGCGCGCCTCGCCGGCGACCGCAGACCCCCGCCCGGCACCGCGCGCATCGCCTACCCCGGGGACGTGCTCGCCGACGTGGCGCTCTACGAGGGCGACGTCGGCGCCGCGCTCGCGCACTACACGGCAGAGGCCGAGCGGGCCCGCGCCGACGGCGACCGCATCCGGCTGGTGTGGACGCTGTACTACGTCGCCGTCTGCCACGCGGTCGACCGCCGTCCGGAGCGCGGGCTGGCCGCCGCGCGGGAGAGCCTCGACGTCGCGGAGGCGACGGCCAACCCGACGGCGCAGTCGATGGCCCGCTACGCGCTCGGGCTGGTGCTGAAGAAGTCCGACCCCGACCGCGCGCTGGCGCTCTTCGACCAGGCGGAGGAGCTCGCCGCGGCCGTGCGCAACTTCTGGTGGCAGGGCATCGCGATGATGGAGGCGGCGGCCACGCGTGCGGTGCACGGCGACCCGGCGGTGGCCGCGCGGGCGCTGGACGCCGTCCTCGCGCACTGGGACCGGGTCGGTGACGCCACCCAGCAGTGGCTCAACCTGCGCTACGTCGCCCGGCTGCTGCACCGGGCCGACGCGACGGCGGACGCCGCCGTCCTCCACGGCCACCTCCTGGCCGCCGGCAAGCCCTCGCCGCTCGGCCCGCCCGGACCGGACGTGCCGGTCGCCGCCGACGTGCGGGCGGTCGAGGCCGCCGCCGTCGCGCACGCGCGGGCGGCGCTCGGCCGGGTCGCGGCCGGCCGGGTCCCGTCCGGTCGTGCATGACCGCTGCATCCCGGGTGCAGCCGGCCTGCAACGCGGTGGGACGACGGTCGTCGCGCGGGACGACCCGCACGACCACGAGGAGCAGACCGATGACCGACACCGTCGACGCGACCACCGCCGACCGCGCCCTGAAGACCCGGCACCGCGCGATGTGGGCACTGGGCGACTACCCCGCCGTGGCCCGGGACCTCATCCCCGAACTGGGGCGCGTCCTGGTCGACGCGGCCGGGGTCGGCCGCGGCGACCGGGTGCTCGACGTCGCCGCGGGGACCGGCAACGTCGCGATCCCCGCCGCCCTGACCGGCGCGGAGGTCGTGGCCTCCGACCTCACGCCGGAGCTGTTCGCGGCCGGACGGGAGGCGGCGGCCCGCCAGGGCGTGGAGCTGGCCTGGGAGGAGGGCGACGCCGAGGCGCTGCCCTACGCCGACGCGAGCTTCGACGTCGTCCTGTCCTGCGTCGGGGTGATGTTCGCGCCGCACCACCAGCAGGCCGCCGACGAGCTGGTGCGCGTCTGCCGTCCCGGCGGCCGGATCGGCCTGGTCAGCTGGACGCCGGAGGGCTTCGTCGGCGAGATGTTCCGCACGATGCGGCCCTACGCGCCCCCGCCGCCCCCCGGCGCCCAGCCGCCGCCGCTGTGGGGCGACGAGCAGCACGTGCGGGACCTGCTGGGCGACCGGGTCACCGACGTCGTCGCGCGCCGGAAGACCGTGACGGTCGCCGGCTGGGAGACGCCCGAGGCCTGGCGGGACTGGTGGAAGTCGGTCTACGGGCCGACGATCGCGACCTACCGCAACGTCGCGGGTGACCCCGAGCGGACCGCGGCCCTCGACCGCGACCTCGCCGCGCTGGCCGAGCGGTACGACCGCGGGACCGGGACGGCGATGGAGTGGGAGTACCTGCTGCTGACCGCGCGGCGCGCCTGACCCGCCGGGCCGGGTGACGTCGGCCGGCCCGGCGTCACCCGGCGGCGGCGCCGGCCTGCTCGGCGAACCGGCGCTGGGCGTCCTCCAGCGCCGCGATGGCCTGGGCCCGGCGCTCCCACCCGCGGGTCGTCGCCGACTTCTCCGGTGCCAGTGCCTCGTAGATCTCGAAGAAGTGCCAGATCTCGGCGATCTGGTGGATGGGGACGTCCTCGAGCTCCTGCAGGTGTGTCATCCGCGGGTCGTGCGCCGGCACGCACAACAGCTTGGCGTCGGGGCCGCGCTCGTCGTTGACCCAGAAGACGGCGATGACCCGGGCGCGGACCAGGCAGCCGGGGAAGGTCGGCTCGCCGAGGAGCAGCAGCGCGTCGATCGGGTCGCCGTCCTCGGCCAGGGTGTCCGGGACGAACCCGTAGTCGCCGGGGTAGCCGGTGGCGGTGAACAGGGTGCGGCGCAGCCGGATCCGGCCGAGCCGCTGGTCGTACTCGTACCTGTTCCGCGAGCCCTTGGGGACCTCGATGACCACGTCGGTTTCCACGGCACCTCATCTCGCGGCGGGACGACCGGGAGCGACCATCGCCGAGCGCCCGGCTCCCGTCAAACCGGGCGCCGGGCGGCTCAGCCGGAGACGGCGGTCACGACGGCGGTGACCCGGCGGGCCCGGGTCTCGGGCTTCTTGGCCTCGACCACCGACCGCACGTGCTCCTTGCGGTGGCTGGGCGCCAGCCGGTCGAAGGCGTCCCGCACGCCCGCCGCCGCGAGCGCCCCGGCCAGGTCGGGCGGCACCTCCACGGTGCGCTCGGCGGTGTCGACGGTGATCAGCACGTCGACGGTGTCACCGGCCTCGACGCCGAGGGCGCTGCGCCGCTCCCGGCTCAGCCCGACGAGGTTCTCGCCGCCCATCCGCGCGAGCCGACCCTCGACGGTCACCGGGCCGATCGTGAGCCGGACGGGGAACGTGCGGCCGGCGCCGAGGCCGGCCACCTGCTCGTCGGTGAGGACGATCGCCGCGGCCGGCCCACGGGGCTCGAGCGTCGTCGTCAGTCGCAGTTCGCTGGGCACGCGTCCAGCCTGGCCTCCCGGTCGCGAGCGCGGAAGCCACCGCGCGGGTGGTGCTCAGCCCGGCGAGGTGACCGTGACCGCGCCGGGGACCCCGTCGCCGAGGAAGGCGGCCAGCGCGCTGCCCTCCGCCTCGACCTCGGTCCGTTCCGCGGCGGTGAGCGGGCGCAGCGGCGCGACCGCCACCGCGACGCCGCCGTCGTCGCGGTCGGCACTCGTCCAGGTGGCCGCCACGAAGCCGTCGGCCAGCACCACGCGGGCCCCGGCGACGCTGAGACCGCGGTGCTCGTCGGCGATCACCCGCGATCGGTCGTCGTAGCCGAGGACGGCGTTGTCGAACGCCGGGAGGAAGCGCACCGGGGCGGGGAGGTCGCCGTCGGGCAGCGGCGCGTCGAGGACGTCGAGCAGCTCCCGCCCCCGCTCGTCGCGGAGCGACCGCAGTTGCGGCCGCAGCCGGGCCACCACCGCCGGCAGCCCGCTGAGCCCGCACCAGGCGCGCAGGTCGGCGCTCGACGCGGGCCCGTACGCCCGCAGGTACCGCAGCACCAGTGCGTCGAGGACGTCGTCGTACGGCCCGTCAGCGAGGTCGCGCCCCAGCCAGGCGCGCACCGTCGTGTTGCGGGCCGGGGCCTGCTGCCGCCACAGCCCGCGCGGCGGTGTCTGCACCAGCGGCACCAGGCTCGACAGCGCGTCGCCGAGGTCGCGGGGCAGCGGGTCGGGCCACCGCTCGGCCAGGAGCCGGCCGACCTCCGGCAGCAGCCGCGGCTCCTGCTCGAACAGCGGCTCCCCGGCGGCGGCCAGCTCGTCGAGGTCGACACCCGGCAGTCGGCGCCCGAGCACCCCGGTCATGCGCGCGACCAGCATCGACCCGTGCACCGGCCGCAGGTGCAGGCAGTCCTCGGCGGTGACCAGGTGCAGCGTGCGGCGCATGAGCTGCGTGCGGACGACCCGGCGCCCGAGCAGGAGCTCGGCGAGCGGGCCCGGCGTGAACGCGGCCAGCCGCGACCACAACCCGACGTAGGGCTCCTGCGGCTCCTGCGCCTGCAGGCCGACGAGGTGGTCGACGGCGTCGAACGCGTCCCGCCCGTCGCGCCGCAGCAGCAGCTGGCGGGCGAGGGTGGCGCGGTTGAGCGCGCGCCGGTCGAGCACCTCGGCTCCCCGGCGCGCGCCCACGCCCCTGTCTACCGCTGAGGGCCGACCGTTGTCAGGCGGCCAGCCGGTGGTGGCGGCAGCGGCCGCCGTCGGTGGCCCGGGCGGCGCACGGCGCACCGGCCTTGGTGACCCCGCCGCTGTCGCCGCAGCGGGCCGGGCCGGCCGGCCGCGCGGGCTGCTCGACGACCAGCGCCGGGCGGGGGAAGGGGAGGACGACGGCGTCCGGCGCGGCGACCGGGGCGGGCTCGGCGGCGACGGGGACGGCGGGAGCCGGGACCGGGCGGCCGGCGCGGCGGTGCAGGGCCGAGGCGGCGGTGACCCCGGCGGTGAAGGCGGCGAGGGCGGTGGCGACGTGGCTGGCGCGCATGTCCCCCTCATCGGCCGGGCGGGTCCGGGCCGGGAGGCGGCAGCCCCACCCGTCCCACCCGCCGCACGAGAGCCCGGCAGGTGGTTGTGCACTCCGACCAGGGGTAACGCACGTCCCGTCCGTCCTGCGACTGAGGAGGCGAGCGATGACCACCAAGGTGGAGAAGTCGATCCAGGTCGACGTACCGGTGCGCACGGCCTACGACCAGTGGACCCAGTTCGAGGACTTCCCCCACTTCATGGGCGGGGTGAAGGAGGTCCGCCAGCTCGACGACCGGCGCCTGCACTGGGTCGCGGAGATCGCCGGTGTCCGCCGGCAGTGGGAGGCCGCGGTCCTCGAGCAGGTGCCCGACCAGAAGGTCGCCTGGGCCGCCACGGAGGGCGCGACCAACGCCGGCGCCGTCCGGTTCGAGCCCGCCGGGGCCACCTCGACGATCGTGTACCTGGAGCTGGAGTACGAGCCCGAGGGCGTCGTCGAGCAGGTCGGCGACAAGCTCGGCATCGTCGAGCGGCAGGTGCGGTCCGACCTCGAGCGGTTCAAGAACCTGGTCGAGAGCCAGGGCTACGCCAGTGGCGCGTGGCGCGGGTCGATCAACGAGGACCTCGACGTCGGCACCCCGACCACCGAGACCGCCTTCCAGTCCCACGGCGACAGCGGCAAGGCAGGTGTGTCCGGCAAGGTCGTCGCCGGTGCGGCGGCGGCCGTCGCCGGGGTCGCGGCCGCCGCGGCCGCCGCGGCGACGTCGTCGTCGTCGGGCGAGCAGCGGTCCCAGCCCGCGCCCGCACCGGAGCAGCGGCCCGAGGGCGTCGTCCAGCCGCAGGAGGTCACCGTCGTCGACCAGCCGCCGCCGGACGCGGTGGTGCGCGACGACGTGCTCGTCCCGGAGTCCGACGCCGAGGGTTACACCAGCACGACATCGACGGAGGGCGTCGAGCGCACGGTGCGCGGCGACGGCGACGACCCGATGATCGGCGGCGGCGGCCGCTGACCGACGAGCCGGCCGGGTGCCCGCGCGGAGCGGGCACCCGGCCGGCTGCGGTCAGGCCTGGCCGGTGACGCGGCCGGTGACCCGGCCGGCGGCGCGCTGGATCTGCTCGTAGTCGCCGTAGCCGGCGCCCACCACGTAGCCCGTGCCCGCGCCCAGCCCGAACGCGGTCAGCCGCACCAGTCGCTTGCCCTTCTTCTTCAACCGGTGACCGGCCTCGGCGACCTCCTCGGGCACCGACCCGACGGCGCGCTCGGCCCGCATCGCCGCCCGCAGCCCGGTCTGCCCGAGCTCGGCCCCGGCCTCGGCGGCCCGCGACACCGCCGTGGCGGCCAGCTCACCTCCGGCCGCGAGCGCCTGACGCGCCACGCCGGCGCCCTCGTCGGCCACCTGCCGCAGCGCCGCGCCCGTGGTCGCCACCAGGGGAGCGGCCGCGAGGGCTCCTCTGCGGGTGGCCCCGAGGACCTGCGCCGCGACGTTCGCGGCGGCCGGCCCGGCCGCCGCCGTGCTGCTGCGGGTGACGTCGAGGACCTGGTGGGCGGCGGTGGTCACGGCCGGCCCGACGCCGGCGGCGCTCGTCCGGGCCGCCTCCCGCGCCTGCTGGGTGGCGTTCAGCACGACCGGACCGACGCCGGCGGCGCTCGCCCGGGCCGCCTCGCGCACCTGCTGGGTCGCGCTCAGCACCGCCGGTGCCACCCCGGCCGTCGCCTGCTGCAGCCGGGCCCGCCCCGTGACCGGGACGGCGCGCGCCCGGCGGCCCGCCTTCCTCGCCTTGCGGCCGGCCTTCCTCGCCTTGCGGCCGGCCTTCCGGCCGGCCTCGGCCGTGGTGCGCCCGGTGCTCCGCCTCGCCCGCCGCGCGCTGCGCGAGAGCCGGGCGGCCGGCTGCTGCCGGCGCCGCACCGTGGCGAAGCCGATCGCACCGGCGCCCAGCAGCGCCGCCACGACGGCGGCGATCCGCCCGGCGCCGGCCCCACCGCCCGCGGTGCTGTCCGCGCGGCCGAAGTCGCGGTCGCCGGGCTGGGCGACGGGCGGCGGCGGAGTCGGCGGCAGCGCCTCCTCGTCGGCCGTGGGCAGGGCCGCGGCGGGCGTCGGGACCGTCGAGGTCGTGTCGGCCGCCGTCGTGGCGGTCGTGGTCGTGGAGGTCGTGGAGGTCGTGGCGGTCGGCTCGGCGCCCTCCGCGGGCAGCAGCGTGTCGGAGGTCGCCGTCGTGGCCTGGATCCCGTAGTGCCGGTAGAGCGCCTCCTCCTGGTCGGTGGTCAGCTCGCGGCTCTCGCCGTAGCGTGGCGCGCCGTCGACCAGGCCGCGCTCGACGGCCACCTGCACCCGCCCGCCGTCGCCGGTGGCGCCCACGAGCGGGACGACGACGGTGGCGCCGGCGTGCTCGGCGTACAGCCACTCGGGCCGGCCGGTGTCCTCGTCGGCCAGCAGGTGCGTCACCGTGCCGATCTCGTTGCCGTCGCGGTCCACGACCGGCCTGCCGACCCAGTCGATCACCATTTCCCGTTCGGGCAGTGTCATGGCGCTGTCTCCCCACCTCGTGGCCGGACCCCGGTGGCCCGGCTGAACCGCGTTCGACCGCCCTACCCCGCGACCTGCGCGCCAACCGACGGAGGCCGTCGGCTGCTCATCGGGGCCGGCGCCCGACGATCGACGACACCAGCAGCAGCTTGACCAGCCAGTCGCCGGCGTGGATCGCCGCCTGCTCCCAGGGCACCTTCTCGTGGACCACCGACCCGGTCAGCAGCACCACCGGGAAGGCGGTCCACAGACCGGCGCCCAGGGCGAGCGCCTCGCGCGGGCCGGACGCGGGCAGCCGGTCGGCGAGCAGCGACACCGCCGTGGCGACGACGCCGGTGCGGACCAGCTCGACCGGCGCGACCACCGCGGGCGACGGGCCGGGCGTGGCGTAGGCCTCGTCGAGCCGGGAGAGCCGCGAGCCGAATGCGGCGTACCAGGCGGAGCTGGCGACGAACGACGCCCCGGCCGCGGCGGCCACCCGCGCGGCCCTCACGACGCGCCCCGTCGGTCGACCGCGCTCCTCGCCTGCAGTTCCGTGCCGGACCACTCGTCCACGTCAGCCTCCTCGGGTCGCCGTCGAGGGGAGACCGGCCCGTGCCGCAGGACTGATCGGTGCCCCACCCCACGGACCGGGTCGTCAGGAGCGCATGGCCTCGCGGACCTCGCGCAGCGACGGGTTGGTCAGGTACCGCCCGCGGACGACGACGGTGGGGGAGACCTCCCAGCCCTGGGGGTGCCGGGCCCGGACCTCCGCGGCCGCCTGCGGGTCGTCGGCGAAGCTGACCGACCGGTGCGGCAGCCGGGTGAGCCGCATCTTCGCCCGCAGCTTCGTCGAGTAGGGACACCCCGGCTTGTGGTAGACGACGACCGGCTCGTCGGTCATGGCCCCTCCTGCCCTGCGCATCGGGCCCCCGCTGCCCGAACGGTGGCAGCCGGACGGGCCGCCGGGCAAGTCCTCACCGGTCGCCCTCCGGACGGGGTCTTCCGACGCCTGGGACGGGCGACGTGAACGGCGTGTTGCGCGCGGCACGGCACCTGCCGGCGACGCCGCCGCACCCCGACAGTGGACGAGGCCGACGCGGCCTGAGCCGCCACCGATGACTCCCGGCCGCTCCGGGGGTGGGAGCGGCATGGATCCCCTCGACGCCACGTTCACCGCGCCCCTCGAGAAGGACGGCGCCTCCGCCACCTACCTCACCGTTCCCGGCTCGGCCGAGCTGTTCGGGACCCGCCGGGCGGTGGAGGCGGGCGGCACGATCGACGGGCACGCCTTCACCGCGACCTGCATGCCGTCGGGGGAGGGGCCGCACTGGCTGCCGCTGCGGAAGGCGATCTGCCAGGCGATCGGCAAGGACGCGGCCGGTCAGCAGGTCTCGGTCCACCTGCAGCAGCGGTTCTCCTGAGCACGGTCGTGCTCTGCTCCGTATCGGGGGTAGAGCACGAAGGAGGGCGGGGCCGTTCCCCTGCGGACAGTTGCGCTCTGGTCCGCATCGGGGGCAGAGCACTACTGCGCTCGGGTCACCACGCCCCCGGCCAGCCGCCGGGCGGGGGCGTCGGCCAGCAGCACCTCGGGCAGCCCGGCCAGCGCCGCGCGCATCGCCTCGACGCCGCCGAACTGGAAGCCGAGCTGGGTGGCGTAGCAGGCGCACGCGTCGGCGCGGCGGTCCGGGTCCTGCGGCAGCTCGAGCGGAGCCAGCCCGGCGGGCAGGTCCGGCCCGGGCCGCGCGTCCGGGTCGCGCAGCACGTACGGCGAGTCGCGCCACCACAGCACCGGACGGCCGGTGTCGGCGACCGCCCGCAGCACCTGCCGGTGGTCGACGTGCCCGCCCAGCGCCTGCGGGGCCAGCCACAGGTCCCCGGGTACGGCCTCCAGCAGGTCGCGCACGGTCCGCCACACGTCGTCGCCGGCGTGGACCCCGGCGAACAGCTCCGCGGCGCTCCCGTACCCGCGGTGCGGCGCCTCGGGCAGGTCCAGGTGCAGCGGCGCCGCGCCGAGCACGGCCATCGCGGCGGCGTCCTCGTCGCGCCGCAGCGCCATGTAGTCGGCGTCGGCCGGCAGCCCCTTGTCCAGCTGGCAGGCGAGCGCGAAGCCGGTCGGTCCGGGCACGCTGCGGGTGAAGCAGGTGACCACGGTGACCTCGTGCCCGGCGTCGGCCAGCGCGGCCAGCGTGGCCCCCACGGAGAACGCGGCGTCGTCGAGGTGCGGGCTGACGGCGGTGACCCTCACAGCAGGTGCGCCGCGGAGCGGAACCGGCAGGAGAGGTCGACCGTCGGCGGCATCGTCCAGTCCGCGGACGGCGTCGTCCCGGCGACGGAGCGGTACACGTCGTCGACCGAGCGGGCCAGCACCGGCCAGGAGTAGAGCCGGCGCACCTCCTCCAGCGCCGTCGTCGCCAGCCGGGTCCGCAGGTCGCCGTCGGCGAGCAGCCGGTCCAGTGCCGACCGCAGCCCGGCGACGTCGCCGGGGGCGTGCAGCAGCCCGTTCTCCTCGTGCCGCAGGCAGTCGACGACACCGACGCTATCGGTGCTGACCGTGGGCAGCCCGCTGGCCATCGCCTCGAGCAGCGTGTTGGAGAACCCCTCGCTGTAGGTGGGGCTGACGAAGACGTCGGCGCGGCGGTACACCGCGGGCGCCTCGTCGGGCGGCACGTAGCCGAGGAAGGTGGTCCGTTCGTCGGCACGGGCGCGCGCCTCGTCGAGGTCCGGGCCGATGCCGGAGACGACCAGCCGGACGCCGTCGGGCAGCGCCTCGAGCAGGTCGAGCACGCCCTTGCGGCGGTCGACGCGGCCGTGGAAGAGCAGGACGGGCGGGTCCTGCAGTGCGCCGAGCGGGCGCTCGGCCGGGGTGAACCGGCGGGTGTCGGTGGCCCCCGGGACGATCGTGAAGCGCGCGGGGTCCGAGCCGAGGTTGCCGACCACCTCGTCGCGGAAGCTGGCGCTGCCGATGAGCACCGCGTCCGACGCGTCGACGACGGCGCGCATCGCGTGCGCGTGGGTGGTGCAGCAGGTGCCCACCCAGTGGCCGTCGCCGCCCTGGATGCTCACCACCGCGGGCAACCCGGTCTCGCGGGCAGCGGCCAGCACGGCCAGCCCCGGTGGGTAGCCGTACTGGGCGTGCAGCACGTCGAACGGCCGCTCGCGGTGCAGGCCGACGACGGTGCGCACGATCTCGGCGACGTCGCCCTCCCAGTCCGCCGGGACGACGGTCTCGCCGCGGCTGGGCAGCGCGTGCACCTCGACGCCGGCCGGCACGCGGTCCGGTGGGGGCGGGCCGCCGCCGTACACGCGGGTGCCGGCCTCGTCGTCGCGGTACTGGCTGACCAGCACCACCTCGTGGCCGAGCGCGACCAGTTCGCGCAGCAGGTTCTCGGCGTAGACGCTCATCCCGCTCACCGCCGGCCAGTAGCGGCGGCTGACGAAGCAGACCCTCACGCGGCGATCTCCCCCTGCGACTCGGCCTTCCTCAGCGTCTCGATCGAGCGGGGCACCATCTCGTGCGCGCGGTGCCCGTCGCGGGAGAGCTCCAGCGTCACCAGCCGGCCGAACGAGGCCTGCCGCAGCGCCCGCAGCACCGCGGGCAGGTCGACGTCACCCTCGTCGAGCGGTAGGTGGTCGTGCACCCCGCGGCGCATCCCCTCGACGGCGACCGTGCCCAGGTGCGGCGCGAACCGGGTCACCGCCTCGTCCGGCGCGTACGCCCCGGCGACGACGCAGTGCCCGGTGTCGAGCGCCAGCGCGATCCCCGGCGTCTCGGCGGCCAGCCGGGCCCAGCCGTCGCAGTCCTCGACCAGCATCCCCGGCTCGGGCTCGACCGCGAGGGCGTAGGAGCGGCCGCCGTGGCTGTCGATCAGCGCCCGGACGCCGTCGACCAGCCAGCCCCACGCGGCGTCGCGGTCCACGCCCGGCTTCGGCACGCCCGCCCAGAAGCTGACCGCCTCCGCGCCCAGCACCTCCGCCAGGTCGCAGGCCAGGCGCAGGTAGGCCAGCCGCCGCACCCGCCCCTCGGCGGAGGCGGTGACCAGCGTCGGCTCGTGCTTGGCCCGCGGGTCGAGCAGGAACCGGGCGCCGGTCTCCACCACCACGCCCAGCCCGAGCTCGTCGCAGCGGGCCCGCACCGCCGCTGCCTGGGCGAACGCGTCCGGGGCGAACGGGTCGAGGTGGACGACGTCGAGGGTGAGCGCCACCCCGGCGTAGCCGCAGTCGGCGAGGAAGGGCAGCGCGTCCGACAGCCGGTGCGAGGTCAGCCCGTTGGTGTTGTACGCGTACCGCAGGCTCACTGCGCCAGGACCTCCGCGACCACGTGCCGGCCCGGCTCCCGGTACAGCGCGTACAGCGCCCCCACCCGGCGGTCGGCGCCGGCGCGGTCGAACCAGGCCGGCCCGCCCAGGCGCTCCTCCGCCTCGGCGGTCAGGTGCACCCGCGCCCAGCCGCCGGGGTCGGCGCCCACGGCGGCCAGCCCCTCGTCGGCCTCGAGCAGCCGGCGCACGCCGCGCTCGCCGATCCGGCCGTAGGACATCGTCTCCACCTCCAGGCCGGGCACCAGCACCTTCGCCGCGACCGCGTCACCCTCCGAGGGCTGCAGCTCGACCAGCACGTCGTGGCCGGCGGCCTGCACCGCGCCGGTGACCCGCGCGTGCAGGTCGTCCCCGGACCACGTGGGCAGGTCGGCCAGCGCCACCGTGGAGCGGCGGGAGAGCACGGTGTCCTGCAGCAGGTCGACCAGCGCGGCCGTGCCCATCCGCGTCCACGCGAGCATCGCCTCCAGCGCGCGGTCCTCCTCGACCAGCCGCTCCGGCGGGTGCCCGCCGCGCCAGTGCTCCAGGTAGCCCGGCGGCGTCGCCGGCAGGACGACGTCGAAGGGCCCGTGCATGAACGCCTTCCGGCTGCGCGCCGAGGCGAACTCGTGCAGCGCCTTGCGGACGGCGGTGTCGCGGTCGGGGTGCGCGGCCTCCCCGCACGCCGTCGCCATCACCGGCACCGGCTCCGACCCGTCCCGCGAGCAGCCCACGGCGTAGACGTCGACGACGCCGAACTCCGTCGCCGCGAGCTTCACCACCACGTCGATGCCCGCGGCGTCGAGCCGGTCGAGCAGCGCCAGTGCGTCGGAGTCGGTGAGCCCGTCGAGGTCGACGACGACGCCGCGGTCCATCGCCCGGAACGCCGTGGCGTTGCCGTCGCGCTGCAGCACCTCCAGCAGCGCGTGGGTCACCGCCCGGTCGGCGTCGAACGCCGCGCCCTGCCCGTTGGTGATGACCGTGGTCAGCCACCCGCCCGGCGGCGGTGTGCCCGGCAGGTCGTCGGGCGCGGAGGCGACCAGCTCGGCCGGCACCAGCACCGCCTCGCCGTCGCGCAGCCGGGTCATCGGCAGCCACTGCAGCGGCCGGTCGTCGTCGTACGGGCTGCCCGCCTCCAGGCAGAGGGTGCGCGGGTCGGCCACCCGGTCGCGGCCGTGCCGGCGGGTCACCTCCGCATAGGAGCCCTCCTCGCGGGGGACCCCACGGTGCGCCCGCAGCGACAGCGCCATCTCGGCCATCTCGCCCATCGCGCCGGTGCGGGCCTCCTCGCGGGTGGCGCCGTAGCCCAGCCCGCTGCCGCCGGGGTGCGCGGGCGTCGGCGGCAGGACGGCCGAGTGCAGCGGCACGTCGAGCACGTCGATGCCCTCGATGGCGAAGTCCTCGACCGGCGTGGGGAACGAGTCGCGGTACCGCTGCGACGGCGTGACCTCGACGGTGGTCACAGCTCCTCCAGCGGCACGGGAGCGGCGTCCGGCGGCCCCGACAGCAGCCGCTGCACCAGGTGGACGACGGTGTCGGTGGTGACGCCGGCGACCATCTCGAACGGCGTCGCGACGACCTCGAAGTCCAGCTCCGCGACGACGGCGAGCATCTCGCGCAGCTCGCCGTGGGACAGCGGGATCTGCGCGTGGAATGCCTTGTGCGCCGACAGCGCGACCGGGTCGCCGTCGGGGGAGAGGTCGACCTTGAGCGAGTCGCCGCAGAACAGGATCCCGCGGCGGTCGTCGTGCAGCACCGAGTGCCCGGGGAAGTGCCCGCCGGTGCGGTGCAGGGTGAGGCCGGGGGCCAGGGTGAGGACGTCGTCGGCCGGCCAGGTGACCCGGAAGGCCTTGGTCCACACCAGGTCGTGCACGTTGACGCAGACGACCCGGGGCTCGAGCTCCTGCTGCAGCTGCCACAGCGCGCCGTAGCCGTGCACGTGGCTGGAGGCCAGCACCGGGAAGCCGCCCTTCTCGTCGGCCATCCGGCGCAGCTCGGCGAGCATGGGGGCGGTGTACCAGGGTGCGCACTCGAAGCCGACCAGCCCGATGTCGGTCTCGATCACCCAGCCGCGGCTGTCGAGGCCGAAGCGCGGCTCGGTGCCGAACTCGGTGACGCCGTCGACCGGGGCCGGCCGCCAGAAGCCGGTGACCAGCTCGTCGGCCTGCTTCTCGGTGACGAACTCGAACCCGTGCTCGGGCAGCGCGTTGCGGACGTCGGCGCACACCGGGCAGACGGACGGTCCCGGGGCGGGCCAGCGCTGCCAGTGCCCGCAGTTGGTGCACGCGTAGGCGGGCAGGTCGGGCAGCAGGCCGCGGTAGGGGTTGGTGTCGACCTGACTGGCCACGTGCCGCGCGCCAGTGCCGTCAGCAGTGAGGTCGGCGGCGGGGTCGGTGGCCCGGTCGATGGCGCCGGGCACGTCGGGCGAGCTCACGGGGTGCCTCCGTCGAGAGCGGTGAGGAGCAGGCGGTGCAGGGCGAGGTCGCGGGCGGGGTCGTACGGCCACCGTGCGCGGCCCGCGACCGCGGCGGTGAAGGCGGCGAACTGCGCCTGGAACGGCGGGGTGTCGGCGAACGGCACGTCCACCGGGTCGGGTCGGTACAGCGTCAGCGAGCCTCCCGCCGTCTGCCCCATCGTGTCGACGGCGACCGCCATGGCCCGCGTGCCGACCACCTCGAGGCGGCGGCGGGGGAACGCGTCGGGGGTGTTGAACGCGACGTGCAGGCCGACCAGCACGCCGCCGTCGGTGGCGCCGGTGAGCAGCGCGCCGTCGTCGACGCCGTAGTCGTGCACCCGGGTCTGCAGCAGCGCCGACAGCCGGGTGACGTCCTCGCCCAGCAGCGTGCCGACCAGGTCGAGGCCGTGCGGAGCGAGGTCGATCGCCGCGCCGCCGCCGGCGCGGGCCGGGTCCACGCGCCAGTTGTCGTGCGGCCGGCCGTCGGGCGTCCAGTCCCCGGGCAGCCAGCAGCAGTAGACGATCCGGACGGCGGTCACCGTGCCCAGCTCGGGCACCAGCTCGCGCAACCGCACGTGGGCGGGGTGCCAGCGCTGGTCGTAGGCGGTGCCCAGCAGCACGCCGGCCCGCGCGCACGCGTCGACCAGCGCCTGCGCGTCGCCGGCGTCGGCGGCCAGCGGCTTCTCGCACAGCACCGCCTTCCCGGCCGCGGCGGCCGCCTCGACCAGCGGCCGGTGCCCCGCGTTGGGCACCGCCACGTACACCGCGTCCAGGCCGGGTGTGGCGAGGAACTCGGCCAGGTCGGTCGTCCGCCGGGCGCCTTCGACCGGCATCCGCGCCGTCGCCGCCGGGTCGAGGTCGTGCAGCGCCACCACCCGGGCACCGTCGACGGCGAGCAGGCCGGGCAGCGCGTGGTCGCGGGCCACCCAGCCGCACCCGGCGATGCCCCAACCGACGCTCACGCCGTCCCCCTCCCCGTCGAGATCACGTGAACTCGACGCCGGAGGGCCCCTCGGAGGTGCGAGATCGCGTGATCTCGACCGGAGGTGTGCCGGCTCACCACGCCTCCGGGAGGTCGACGAGCAGGCGTCGGCGGGCCGCGTCTGCGGGCAGCGGGTCGGGCCAGCGCGGGGGCAGGTACGACGAGCGCGGCCCGTACTCGGCGGCGTAGCGCTCGCTGGGCCAGGTCAGCACGCCCCCGGGGTAGAGCGGGTTGACGAACAGCGGCGGCAGCGGCTCGCCGAGGTCCACCGGCGCGGGGGCCAGCGGGTGCCCGGCCACCAGCGCGACCGCCTCGCTGGCGTGCAGGTCGGCCGGCGCGGCCCGGCGCGGGGGACGGCCCTCGAGCAACGCGCGGGTCAGCTCGTCGTCGTCGTAGAGCAGCCCGGTGCCGAGCACCTCGGCGTACCCCTCCGGCGTCAGCGGCGCCCCGTGCGGGTCGGCCACGTGCGCGTGCCCGACGACGACGGTGCCGCCCGGTCCGGCCAGCGCCCGCATCGCCGCGGCCGCGGCCGGCTTGTCGCGGAGGAAGTAGAAGGCGTCGTGGCACATGACGTACGCGGGGGAGCCCACCGGCAGGCCCGGCGCCGCGGTCAGGTCGGCGCACACGTAGCGCGCCGACGGGCAGACGAACCGCCTGGCCAGCCACAGCTTGGCCCAGACGACGTCGACGCCGAGCAGGTCGGCCACCCCGCGGCGGGACAGCTCGCGCAGGTGCGCGCCGATCCCGCAGGCGACGTCGACCACCGGCCTGCTGCCCGGCCAGTGCGCCTGCAGCAGCGCCAGCCCGGCCAGGTGGGTGGGGTCCGACCAGCGGTGGGCGAAGTAGTCGGCGACCCGCCCCATGCCGAGCAGGTCCATCGCCTCGCGCAGCGTGCGCGCCGCCGGCACCCGCGCGAGCTGCTCGGGCGGAGGCGGCGGCTCGGTCCACCAGTCGTCGGCGTCGGCGAGCAGCAGCACCCGGGCGCGGTCGGTCTCGCCGGCGGCGAGCAGCCCGGCGACCTCGGCGCGCAGGTCGTCGCGGCCGGCCCGGGCGAAGGGGATCCCGTCCACCACCGGGACGGCCGGTGCCGGTGCGCTCACAGCCCGGCCGCCGCCAGGACGTCGAGGTGGTAGGCCTGCACCGGCCCGGCGTGCACCAGCTCGAGGTCGTCGAGCGCCTGCGACGCGGTGAACCCCGCGGCCCGCGCGTGGTGGTGCACCTGCAGCACGCGGTCGAGGACGTCGGCGGCGTGGAAGGCCCGCGCCGCGGGCTCGCCGGCGCCCGGCCGCAGCGCGAGCACCTCCCGCACCCGGCCGGCCAGCGCGGCGGGCAGCGCGGCGAGCTCCCGCTCCTCCAGCGTGGCCGTCACCCGCTCCAGCGCGTCGCCGAGCAGCACCTCCCCGGCGAACCCGGCGTCGGGCAGGACGACGTTGTGCAGGTGGTGGGCCAGGCCCAGCAGGAACGGCGGCACCGGGTCGGCGCCGACCACCGGCGCGACCAGCGCCCCGTAGACGGCGACGGTGAGGCAGTGGTCGCCGTGACTCTCCGGCGGCTCGACGACGATCCGCGGCTTCCCCGGCGCGGTCGCCCCGGCCCGCGGCTGGGCGTTGAGCGCGGCGGCCAGCGGTGGCGCCGACCCGGGCGACGGCAGCGGGCCGAGCGCGGCGCGCAGCCGGTCGCGCAGGCCCGCGTCGAGCGGCCCGGCCACCTCGTCGAAGGCCCGGCGGAGCACCACCAGGACCTCGCCGTCCTCCAGCCCGGCGGTGGTCAGCACGGCGGCGTCGATGCCGGCCAGCCGGGCCCGGGCGACGGCGGCCGCGGTCTCGGACCACGCGACGTCCGCGACGTCCTCGCCGGCGAGCAGCCGCGCCCACGCGCGGGCGAACGCCTGCTCGGCCAGCGAGCCCGGGGCGCCGGCGACCCGGACGCGCTTGGCGTCACCGATCTCGGCCAGCAGCGGCCGGAGGCCGGCGAGCGCGGTCAGCGTCCCCGGGACCTCGATCGCGGTCACCGGGAGCCGGCGCCGGCGGCCAGCCAGTCGAGCAGGGCGGTCTCCTGGCGGTGGAAGGCGTGCTCGGGGACGTCGCCGCCGGCGGTCATCGGCGCCTTGAAGAACCACGCCAGCTGCCGCTGCACCCCGCCCTCGCCGCGCTGCTGCGCGAGGTCGGTGAGGCGGGCGAGCTCGAGGGCCAGCGGGGCGGCGAGGATGGAGTCGCGGCACTGGAAGTCGACCTTGACCTGCATGCGCTGGCCGAGGAAGCCGACCAGGTCGATGGCGTCCCAGGCCTCCTTCTGGTCCCCGCGCGGCCGGTAGTAGTCGATGCGGACCACGTGGTCCTCGACCGGGTAGCCCAGGATCGAGTCCAGCACGCTGCCCTTGGTCTGCAGCTTGCTGTTGAGCGAGTCGGGGTCGTCGAGGGCCAGGCCGTCGCGGTTGCCGAGGATGTTGGTCGAGTACCAGCCCTCGACGGTGAGCGAGCGGGCGCGGAAGGCCGGGGCGAGGACCGTCTTCATCATCGTCTGTCCGGTCTTGCCGTCCTTGCCGGCGACCGGGACGCCCCGGGCCTCGGCGAGGGCGACCAGCGCCGGGACGTCGGCGGCCAGCGACGGCGTGAAGTTGACGTAGCCGACGCCCTCGGCGATGGCCGCGTAGGCGTAGACCATCGCCGGGGTGATGGCGCGGTTGTCGGCGTCGAGCCCGGCCTCGAAGGCCTCGACGGTCTGCAGCGCAGGGGCGGTCGGGTCGGGCCACCGCTCGGTGGAGGCGAGGTTGACCAGCACCAGCCCGTCGAGGGACTCCTCCTCCCGGAACCGGCGCAGGTCCTCGCGGACGGCGTCGACCTGGGCGCGGCGGGTCTCGGCCAGCACCACGTTGCCGCCGGTGACGTTGCGGCAGAAGTCGGCGTCGCCGGCCGCGGGCCAGGGCGTCAGCGCCGAGAGCGCCGGGCCGGCCTCCTCGAGCTGCCGGGCGTCGAGGACCCCGTGCTGCTCGGCGGCCTTGCGCAGGTCGGAGCCGTCGAGGTCCCAGCCGCGCACGACCAGCGACTCGTACCCGGCCAGGCCCGTCGTCTCCTCCACCGGGCCGCCGGCCACCTGCAGGCCGGCCAGCGGCAGGCCGTCGGAGCCGGCCACCCCGGTCCGCAGCAGCTCCAGACCCGCGACCGCGGTCGTCGCGACCGCACCCCCGAGTCCGACCACCGCGACACCCACCCGACGGGACTCCTGCGACACGACCGACCTCCGCGCTCCCCGGGCGGACCCGCTCCACCCGGCCCGAGACTGGCACAGCGGTTGTGCACCCGCTGGGTGAGAACGAGATTCTGCCGCGCAACCCGGTCGTGCACCGCACGTCCCTGGACGGGGTGGCCACGATGGAGACCCACCCGGATCCCGGAGGTGCACCGTGACCGTGCCGTACGCCCAGCAACCCCCTGCGCCGATGGTGGTGCCGCGCTTCACCGTCCGTCAGCGGATCACCGTGATGGTCAACCGCTACGAGGTCCGCGGTGTGCAGCCCGACGGCAGCGAGGGCCCGCTGCTCGCCCTGGCCCAGCAGAAGCGGCTCAAGCTCAAGGAGGAGGTGGTCTTCACCGCCGACGAGGCCCGCACCCGCCCGGTCTTCGCCTTCCGCGCCCGCCAGCGGCTCGACGTGCACGCCCAGCACGACGTGTTCGACGAGGGCGGCCGCGTCCTCGGCACCTTCAGCAAGCGCTTCGGCGCGAGCCTGCTCCGCTCGACCTGGACCCTCTCGGCCCCCGGCCTGGAGGCCGTCGGCCGGGAGCGCCGGCCGTTCCTTGCGATCCTGCGGCGGGTGTGGGACTTCATCCCGTTCCTCGGCGACGTCTGGGTGCCCTTCGTCTTCCACTTCGACTTCGTCGACACCGCCACCGGGCAGCCCGTGCTGGTCGTCGAGCGGCGCAAGGCGATCCGCGACCGCTACGACGTCTTCGTCCCCGACCCGCGGCTGGACTTCCGGGTCGCCGCGTCGATGGCCGTGGCCCTGGACGCGCTGCAGAGCCGGTGACCGGGACGCCCTTCCGGGACGACTTCGACGGCGACGACCTCGACCGCGACGTCTGGGTGCCGCACTACCTGCCGCAGTGGAGCTCGCGTGCGGCGACGGCGGCCTGCTACGAGGTCCACGACTCCTGCCTGCGGCTGTACCTGCCCGACGACGCGCCGCTGTGGTGCCCGGGGGACCACCCGCCGCTGCGGGTCTCGGGCGTCCAGTCCGGCGTCTTCTCCGGTCCGGTCGGCAGCACCGTGGGGCAGCAGCCGGTGCGGCCGGGCGCCGTCGTCCGGGAGGAGCAGCCCGCGCACTGGGGCTGGACGCCGCGCTACGGCCTGCTCGAGATGCGGGCCCGCGCCACCGTGACGCCGCGGTCGATGGTGGCCTGGTGGACCGTCGGCCTGGAGGACCGGCCCGAGCGCTCCGGCGAGATCTGCGTGGCGGAGGTCTTCGGCGACGCCGTCGACCCGGCGGACGGCGCCGCGGTCGGGATGGGCACCCACCCGTTCCGGGACCCGCGGCTGGTCGAGGACTTCGCCGCGCCCCGGCCCGGCATCGACGTCGCCGACTGGCACGTCTACGCCGTGGACTGGCGGCCCGACGGCGCGGTGTTCTCCGTGGACGGGCAGCGCGTGCGCGAGGTGGCGGTGACCCCCGACTACCCGGTGCAGATGATGCTGGCCGTCTTCGACTTCCCGGAGAAGGAGGTGCCGGGGGAGCCCTACGTCGTGCCCGAGCTCGTCGTCGACGGGATCCGGGGCAGCGACTGACCGGCGCTCAGGCGGCCAGCGGGAAGACCAGCAGCGAGCTCGACGCCGTCGCCACGGTCTTGCCGGCGGCGTCGAGCACCTGCCCCTCCGCGAAGGCGACCCGCCGTCCCGGTTTGACCACCGTGCCGACGGCGGTCAGCCGCCCGCTGGCCTGGGTCACCGCCCGCAGGTAGGTGACCTTGAGCTCGATCGACGTGTAGCCGACGCCGTGGGGCAGGGTGGTGTGCACCGCGCAGCCGGCGACGGAGTCCAGCAGCGTGCAGACCAGCCCGCCGTGCACGACGCCGATGGGGTTGTAGACCGACTCGTCCACGGCGCAGGTGAACTCGACCCGGCCCTCCTCGACGGTGGTCAGGTCCATCTGCAGCAGCTGCGCGATCGGCGGGGGCGGCAGCACGCCGTCGCGCACGGCCTCCAGGGTCTGCAGGCCCGACCGCTCCCGGCCGCCGGCCGCGGTGACCATCGGGTCGAACCAGGTGACCGTCCGGGACCGCGGCTCGCCCCACCCGGCCGGGGTGCCGGTCACCGGGTCGGTCTCAGTGCTCATGCGTCTCCTCGGCGGGCAGTCCCGACAGCGCCCGCCCGGCCGGGGTCAGCACCCGCTCGACCCGCGAGCGGTTGACCGGCTCCCCGCAGGTGCGGCACACCCACTCGGCGTCGACCTGGTGCTCCTCGTGCCCCTCCGGGGCGTGCTCGAGGCGGACCGGCGGCTCCTCGGCGGCCCACCGGTCGCCCCACTGCAGCAGCGCCTGCAGCACCGGCAGCAGGTCACGGCCGGACGCGGTCAGGTGGTAGCCCGAGCGGGGCGGCGCGTCGCTGTACTGCCGGCGCTCGAGCACGCCCGCGGCCACCAGGGCGTTGAGCCGCGCGGTCAGCCGGTCGCGGGGAGCGCCCGTGCCGCGGGCGATGTCGCTGAAGCGGTGGTTGCCCAGCGACACCTCCCGGACGACGAGCAGCGACCACCGCTCGCCCACCAGCTCGAGGGCGGCGGCGATGGTGCACGGGCGGCCGGGTAGGGCGGTGAGGTCGTACGGGGCGGTGCTCACCCGAGTCAGTTTGCCCGTCGAACCGACACGGCGCCACTGCCAGGGGCGAGGCATAGGAAGCTATCCGCTCGTCCTGGCGCTCCAGACGTGCGGATAGCTTCCTTTGCCTGAGCCCCCCCGTGAACGGCGACGGGCGGGGACCCCCGGAGGAGTCCCCGCCCGTCGGCGGCGCTGGTCCTAGCTCTTCGGCCGCGCACCGGCGCGCAGCGCGCCGAGGAGGTCGTGGTTGAGCCGGGAGATGGTCTCCATCGAGATGCCCTTCGGGCAGCTGGCCGAGCACTCACCGATGTTGGTGCAGCCGCCGAAGCCCTCGAGGTCCTGCTGGTGGACCATGTTGACCACGCGGTCGTTGCGCTCGGGCTGCCCCTGGGGCATCAGGCCGAGGTGGGTGACCTTCGCGGCCGTGAACAGCATCGACGAGGCGTTCGGGCAGGCCGCCACGCAGGCGCCGCAGCCGATGCAGGTGGCGGCGTCGAACGCGGCGTCGGAGTCCTTCTTGGCCACCAGGATCGAGTGCGCCTCGGGGGCGGTCCCGGTCGGGGCGCTGATGTAGCCGCCCGACTGGATGATCCGGTCCAGGGCCGACCGGTCGACGGCGAGGTCCTTGATGACCGGGAAGGCCGTCGCCCGCCACGGCTCGACGTCGATCGTGTCGCCGTCCTTGAACGACCGCATGTGCAGCTGGCAGGTGGTCGTCTGCGGGTGCTCCTCGAACAGCCCGTTGCCGTGGGCGCGGCCGTTGATCATGACGCCGCACGAGCCGCAGATGCCCTCGCGGCAGTCGTGGTCGAAGGAGACCGGGTCCTCACCGTTGAGGATGAGCTGCTCGTTGAGGACGTCGAGCATCTCCAGGAACGACATGTCCGGGGAGACGTCGGTGACCTCGTAGGTCACCATCTTCCCCTTCTCTGCCGCGCTCCGCTGGCGCCAGACACGCAGCTTGAGGTTCATCTACTTGTAGCTCCGCTGGGCGAGGTGGACGTAGTCGAACTCGAGGTCTTCCTTGTGCAGGACGGGCGGGACACCCTCCGGCGTCCACTCCCAGGCCGCGACGTAGGCGAAGTTGTCGTCGTCGCGCAGGGCCTCCCCGTCGGGGGTCTGGCTCTCCGCCCGGAAGTGCCCACCGCAGCTCTCGTTGCGGTGCAGGGCGTCGACGCACATGAGCTCGGCGAGCTCGATGAAGTCGGCGACGCGGCCGGCGTGCTCGAGGCTCTGGTTGAACCGCCCGGCCTCACCGGGCACCCGCACGTTCGTCCAGAACTCCTGCCGGATCTCCGGGATCCGGTCGAGGGCCTTGCGCAGGCTCTCCTCCGAGCGCTCCATGCCGCACAGGTCGAACATCAGCCGGCCGAGCTCGCGGTGGAACGAGGCGGTGGTCCGGGTGCCGTTGATCGACAGCAGCCGATCGGTCTGCGCCCGCACCCCCTCGAGCGCCTCGACGGCGGCCGGGTGAGCCGGGTCGACCGCGCCGAAGGGACCGGAGGCCAGGTAGTCGTTGATCGTGTTCGGCAGGACGAAGTAGCCGTCGGCCAGGCCCTGCATGAGGGCGCTGGCGCCGAGCCGGTTGGCGCCGTGGTCGGAGAAGTTCGCCTCGCCGATCACGAACAGGCCGGGGATCGTCGACTGCAGGTCGTAGTCGACCCACAGGCCGCCCATCGTGTAGTGGACCGCCGGGTAGATCCGCATCGGGACCTCGTAGGGGTCCTCGCCCGTGATCTGGGCGTACATGTCGAAGAGGTTGCCGTACTTGGCCTCGATGGCCGGCCGGCCCAGCCGCTGCATGGCCTCCGCGAAGTCGAGGTACACGCCCAGGCCGCTGGGGCCGACGCCGCGGCCCTCGTCGCAGACGTTCTTGGCCTGCCGCGAGGCGATGTCGCGGGGGACCAGGTTGCCGAACGAGGGGTAGATCCGCTCGAGGTAGTAGTCGCGCTCGTCCTCGGGGATCTGCCGCGGGTCGCGGGTGTCGCCGCGCTCCTTGGGCACCCACACCCGGCCGTCGTTGCGCAGCGACTCGCTCATCAGCGTGAGCTTCGACTGGTACTCGCCGTGCACCGGGATGCAGGTCGGGTGGATCTGCGTGTAGCAGGGGTTGGCGAACAGCGCGCCGCGCTTGTGCGCCCGCCAGATCGCCGTGGCGTTGGAGCCCTTGGCGTTGGTCGACAGGTAGAAGACGTTGCTGTACCCGCCGGTGGCGAGCACGACGGCGTCGGCGAAGTGGGTGCTGATCTCGCCGGTGATCAGGTTCCGGGCGACGATGCCGCGGGCCCGGCCGTCGACGACGATCAGGTCGAGCATCTCGGTGCGCGCGTGCTGCTCGACGGTGCCGGCCGCCATCTGCCGCTCGAGGGCCTGGTAGGCGCCGTAGAGCAACTGCTGGCCCGTCTGGCCGCGGGCGTAGAACGTCCGCGACACCTGGGTGCCACCGAAGGAGCGGTTGTCGAGCAGGCCGCCGTACTCGCGGGCGAACGGGACGCCCTGCGCGACGCACTGGTCGATGATGTTGACGCTGACCTCGGCCAGCCGGTGCACGTTGTCCTCGCGGGCGCGGAAGTCGCCGCCCTTGACGGTGTCGTAGAACAGCCGGTGCACCGAGTCGCCGTCGTTGCGGTAGTTCTTGGCGGCGTTGATGCCGCCCTGCGCGGCGACGCTGTGCGCCCGGCGCGGGCTGTCCTGGTACCAGAAGGACTTCACCCGGTAGCCGGCCTCGCCGAGCGTGGCGGCCGCCGCGCCACCGGCCAGCCCGGTGCCGACGACGATGATGCTCAGCTTGCGGCGGTTGGCCGGGTTGACCAGCTTCGCGCGGAACCGGCGCTCGCTCCAGCGCTCGCTGATCGGGACGTCGCGGGGGGCCTTGGTGTCGGCGATCGGGTCACCGACGGTGAACAGTTCGAGGGCCATGACGCGTGCTCCTACTCGATGATGCCGACGAGGACGCTCAGCGGCGGGATCAGGAAGCCCACCGTGAGCACGACGGCGAAGACGGTGGCGAACGCGTTGACCGTCCGCTCGCGCGTCCTGTTGCTCTGCCCCAGGGTCTGGGTCGCGCTCCAGATGCCGTGCCGGAGGTGGAAGCCCAGGGCCAGCAGCGCGACGACGTAGACCAGGGTCACGATCGGGTTGGAGAACCCGGCGATCGCCCTCTCGTAGGGCGTGGAGTCCGGCCCCTCGGGGTTGGCGACCCCCAGCGTGAGGTCGAGGACGTGGTAGACGATGAACAGGCCGAGGATGACGCCGCCCCAGCGCATCGTGCGCGAGGCGTAGCTCTGGGCCACCGCCTTGCGGGCCACGTACTGCGTCGGACGGGCGCGCTTGGCCTGGCGCCACAGGGAGATCGCGGCCCAGATGTGCGCGACGACGGCCACCAGCAGGACGACCCGGATGATCCACAGGACGGTCTGTCCCGGGACGGCCGGCTCACCGATGCGGCGGATCCACTCGGAGTACCCGTTGAAGGTCTCCGCGCCGGCGAAGAGCTTCAGGTTCCCGACCATGTGCGCGACCAGGTAGAGGACCAGGATGATGCCGCTGACGGCCATCACGGCCTTCTTCGCGACCGAGCTGGTCTTCGCGACCTTCGGGGTCCTGCGTTGGCCCGACTGCGTCACCGTCACCACAGCACCAAAGTTAGGCTCCCTAACCCCTTGACGGCCACGTGAACACACAGTGACACGGCTCATGTAAGGGAACCCTCAACCCAGGTCAGGACGTTGAGGGCCGCCCGCCGGACGTGGCAGCGTTCCGGCAGCAGCACCGACCGGAGGAGGACGTGTGGCAGGACCGACCCGGGGCTTCCTCGGCCGCCGACGGGAGCGGGATCCCCGGCTGCCGCCCGGCCAGTACGACGTCGGCCGCGACTGGCCGGTGCTGACCGCCGAGCCCACGCCGCGCATCGCGCCGGAGACGTGGAGCGTCACCGTCGACGGCCGCGTCGAGAACCCGACGACGTGGACGTGGGACGAGGTGCACCGGCTGCCGCCGTCGGAGTACCGCGGCGACATCCACTGCGTGACGACGTGGTCGAAGTTCGACACCCACTTCGCCGGTGTCAGCGTGGACACCCTGCTCGAGGCCGCCCGGCCGACTGCCGAGGCGCACTTCGTCGTCGCCACCTCCAAGACCGGCTACACCACCAACCTGCCGCTCGAGGACGTCACCGGCGGCAAGGCGTGGCTGGTGTGGGAGTTCGACGGGCAGCCGCTGCCGGTGGAGCACGGCGGCCCGGTGCGGCTGCTCGTGCCGCACCTCTACTTCTGGAAGAGCGCCAAGTGGGTCACCCGGCTGACCCTGCTGCAGCGCGACCAGCCCGGTTTCTGGGAGCAGAACGGCTACCACGACCGCGGCGACCCCTGGCGCGAACAGCGCTACCAGGGTGACTGACGAAGGACCCCGCTGCCCCCCACCGCTCGCAGGCTCGCGGCGGGACCCTGCAGCGGGGCCACCAGATGCCTCACCTGACGTGCGGCGGCCCGCGCCCGTCGGGGGCTGGCGGGAGGCGACGGTGCGGGAGGTCGACCGCCCGACCCCGCGCACCCTCCGGCTGCGGCTGGAGGTGCCCGACCGGCCCGACCACCTCGCCGGCCAGCACTACGTCGTCCGGCTGACCGCCGAGGACGGGTACCGCGCCCAGCGGTCCTACTCGGTGGCCTCCGCGCCGGGCGACCCGCTGGTCGAACTGCTCGTCGAGCGCCTCGACGACGGCGAGGTGTCCACCTACCTGGCCGACGTCGTCGAGCCCGGCGACCGGCTGGAGGTCCGCGGCCCGATCGGCGGCTGGTTCGTCTGGACCGGGGACGCGCCGGCGCTGCTCGTGGGCGGGGGCACCGGGGTGGTGCCGTTCGTGTCCATGCTGCGCACCGCCCGCGAGCTCGGCCGCGAGGACCTGCTGCGGATCGCCGTCTCCACCCGCACGGCCGCCGAGCTGCCCTACGCCGACGAGCTGCGCGCGGCCGGCGCGCTGGTGGTCACCACCCGCGAGCGCTCGGGGATCCGCCCGGCCGGCCGGCTGGCCGCCGCGGACCTGGTGCCGCTGTGGGAGCCGGGCCAGACCGCCTACGTGTGCGGGTCCACCCCGTTCGCCGAGGCGGCCAGCCAGCTGCTCGTCGGGCTGGGCGTGGCCGCCGCCGACGTCCGGGTGGAGCGGTTCGGCCCCAGCGGCGACGGCCTCCCCTGAGCCGGACCGGGCGTCACTGACGGCGGCCGCGCAGCCAGGAGCCCAGCGCCACGCCGGCGAGGGCCCAGAACGCGCCCGCGCCCACCCCGGCCAGCACGATCCAGAACGGGACGCGCAGCTCGTCGTCCACCGGACGGGGGACGGGCACGGGACCGGGTGCGTCGCTCATGGCGCCGAGCCTTCCCCCATGGGGGTACGCGGTCCAGGGGCGACGCCCGTCCGCACGGCGCCGGGGGCGATGATCGGAGCGTGTCCTCCGCCGTCGTGACCGCCGTCGACGCCGTCGACCCGCGGCTGCACGAGGAGCTGCTGGCCTGCTGGACCGACGTCACCAACGCCGGCGGCGCGGTCGGTTTCGTCCCGCCGGTCACCCGGGACGACGTCGCGCCGGTGCTCGACGCCGTCGTCGCGCGGGTCGCCCTGGGCCGCGAGCGCCTGGTGGTGCTGCGGGTCGACGGCGAGCTCGGCGGGTTCGCCGTGCTGTCGCTGTCGGTCAGCCCGCTGCGCCGGCACTGGGCCACCGTGCTGCGGGTGCAGGTGCACCCCCGCCTGCAGGGCCGGGGCCTGGGCCGGGTGCTGCTGTCGGGCATCCACGAGGTCGCCCGCGACAGCGGCCTGGAGATGCTGCACCTGACCGTGCGCGGCGGCTCCGGCCTCGAACGGTTCTACGAGCAGTTCGGCTACCGCGAGTTCGGCCGGATGCCCGGCGCGATCCGGCTGGCCCCCGGTGACGACCGGGAGGAGATCCACCTGGTGGCGCGGCTGGGTCAGCCCGCCGCGGGCTGAGCCAGCGGGTCGGCGCCGTCGACGGTGCCCCGGGAGGAGAGCACCGCCAGCCGGGCGAACAGCTCCTCGGCGTACCAGCCCTCCTGCGCCGTCCGCGCCACGACGGCGGCGTGCTCGGGGCGGTCGTAGGCGAAGGCGTTGAGCGCCGCGGCGGAGTCCCACACGCTGAAGGTGCCCTGCAGGCCCAGCGGCGCCTCGCCGATCCCGACGGCCATCCGCAGCCCGGGCGCCCGGTGCAGGTCGGCCGACACCGGCGGCACCGCCGACCAGAACCGCGCGGCCCGGCGCAGCACCAGCCGGGCCCGGGTCACCGCGGCCACCGGCCCGTCCCAGCGGCGGGGGCGCGGGCTGCCGAACGGCTCGCGGCCCGACCACCGCCCGCGGGTGGCCAGGGGGCGGAGCCGCACCGCCCACTCCTCGTCGGCGACCCGCCGCCAGCTCGCGCCCACCGGCCCGTCGTCGAGGGCGTCGGCGGCGGCGTCGTCGTCCCACACGGCGAGCAGCCCCCACCGGCGCGGGTCGGCGTCGCGGACGGTGAAGGTGCGCCCGTCGCCGGTGCCCAGCAGCTTGGCGAAGCGCAGGCCCGGGGTGCGGGCCAGCGCGGGCCGCAGCGTGGCCATCCGCAGCACCGCGCCCGGCACGGCGCGGCGGGGGACGCCCCACAGGTGCAGGGTCACGGTCCCCGGGTCGCCACCCGGCTCGGAGTGCGGCACGCCGCCGAGGGTAGGTGTGCTCCGTGACCGACCAGCGCCGCGTCCAGCTCGGCGACACCGATGCACCCGCCGAGGACGAGCTCGTCGACGCCTTCGACCGGGTGGTGAGCCAGGGCGCCCAGCGGCTGCACCGCACCTGGCGCGAGGTGCTCACGACCGGCCTCGCCGGAGGGCTGGAGGTGTCGGTCGGGATCCTGGCGCTGGTCGCCGTGTACGCCGAGACCGGCAGCCACCTGCTCGCGGGGCTCGCCTTCTCGATCGGCTTCGTCGCGCTGCTGCTGGCCCGCAGCGAGCTGTTCACCGAGGGCTTCCTGCTGCCGGTCACCGCGGTGGTCGCCGGGCGGGGGGGGGGGGGGGGGGGGGGGGGGGGGGGGGGGGGGGGGGGGGGGGGGGGGGGGGGGGGGGGGGGGGGGGGGGGGGGGGGGGGGGGGGGGCGGGCGGGGGGGG
>NZ_JBJGZA010000038.1:0-45194 GCF_054050255.1 Geodermatophilus sp. SYSU D00700
GCCCGGCCTACGTGAACTACCTGCACCGGGCGCGGAGCGTGGGCCACCAGCTGTCCCCACGGGTGGCGGTGGGGGTGGCCGGCCGGCCGGACGCGGCGGAGGTCCTCGACGCGATGGAGCGCGACACCTCGCTGGTCCTGAGCTCCGGCCAGGGCCGCCTCTGGTACCGGGTGCACCCGCTGCTGCGCTCGCACCTGCTCGCCGACCTGACGCGCCGCCGGCCCGACCTGGTGCTCGACCTGCACCGGCGGGCGGCGGGGTGGTACGCGTCCCGGGGCGGGGTCGTCGAGGCGCTCACCCACGCGCGGCAGGGGGGCGACCCCGCGGCCGTGGCGCTGCTGCTGCGCGAGAACACCGGCCGGCTGGTCACCGACGGCCACTACCGGGCGATGCGCGAGGCGCTGACCTGGATCGGTGCCGCGGTGGGGGAGGACCCCTGGCTGGAGCTGCTCGCCGGGCTGGTCGACGTCGAGGCCGGGGCGCTGGTCGCGGCCGACGGCCACCTCGCCCGGGCGGCGGCCGCTTGGCCGGCCGAGCCCGGGGAGGAGCTCGTGGAGCTGCGCGCCCTGGTCCGCGCCCGGCGGGTGAACATGGCCGGGAACCCGGCCGACATGGTGACGGCGACCGACGCGCTCACCCCGACGGCCGCGGACGCCCCCGGCCTGGCGGTGACGGCGGCCCTCGACCGGGCGCTGGCGCTGCTGGCGGCCGACCGTCGGGGCGAGGCGGAGACCATCGCCGGGGCGGCACTGGTCCGGGCGCAGCAGCTGGGCCAGCGGTACCTGGTGGCCCGGAGCCGCACGGTCCTGGGGGCCGTCGCCGGCGTCCGGGGGGACTTCCGGCGGATGTCCGCCCTCGCCGAGGAGGCCGACGTCGGCGCCCGGGGGACCGACTGGGGCGCCACGGCCGGAGCCGCCTTCACGGCCTCGATGCGCGCGTACGCGGCGCTGCTGCGGGTGGAGCCGGAGCGGTGCCTGGACCTGCTGGCCCCGGCGCTCGCCTTCCACGAGCGGGAGCCACCGCCCCCGTCCAACCCGGTGGCGGTCACGGTCCGGGCGCTGCACGGGGCCGCCTCGGCCGATCTCGGGCGCGAGGCCGACGGCCTCGACGGGATGCGGCGGGCGCGGACGGCGGTGGCCGGTCACCCGCTGGCGGCGAGCGCGGCCGCCCTGGTCGCGCTGCTCGAGCACGGGACGGCCACCCGGGCGGGCCACCCCGAGCCCGCCCGCGCCGCGCTGGAGTGGGCCGAGTCGACGCTCGGGAACACCGGCGACGTGGCCCTCATGCGGGCGCTCCGCCTGGTCGCCCTGGGCCGGCATCGGTCGGCCGTCGAGACCCTGCAGCCGGTGCTGGACCGGTCGCTCGCCGTCACTGTCCCGTGGGCGCTCCTGGCCGGCTGGGTCCTGGACTGCCGGCTCGCGGTGCTGCAGGGCCACCCGTCCCGGGCGCGCAGCAGCCTGGAGCGGGCCCTGGCGCTGACCGAGGCGATGGACGCGCCGCGGCCACTGGCGCTCGCGCCCGACGAGGTGGTCGAGCTGCTGACCCGCCACCTCGGCAGCTTCGGGAGCGCCGACCCGACCGCGCACCGGGTGCTCGCCGCCCGGACCGCGCTCGGCGTCGGCGGGCGCCCGGTGGCGCTGACCGACCGGGAGCGGGCGGTGCTGCGGCTGCTGCCCAGCCAGCGCTCGTTCGAGGAGATCGCCAGCGACCTGACGGTCTCCCACAGCACCGTGAAGACCCACGTCCGGGCGATCTACGGCAAGCTCGGCGTGAACTCGCGCCGGGCCGCGGTGGACAGCGCACGGAGGCGCGGGGTGCTCGTCGAGCCGAGGCCCGAGGACGGCGCCGGGAGCTGACCCGGGGCCGGGGACGTCAGCCGGGGACCTCGTGCAGCGACACGACGCGCAGCCCGAGGTCCTG
The DNA here is from genome assembly GCF_054050255.1 of Geodermatophilus sp. SYSU D00700. Classification (NCBI taxonomy): domain Bacteria; kingdom Bacillati; phylum Actinomycetota; class Actinomycetes; order Geodermatophilales; family Geodermatophilaceae; genus Geodermatophilus; species Geodermatophilus sp. SYSU D00700. The sequence continues at coordinate 1,921 of NZ_JBJGZA010000038.1, forward strand.
CAACCGGGCGAGGATGCCGTGCAGCTCCGCCGCGTCGGCCACCTGCCCGTGGATGATCGTCTCCGGCGGGGCGTCCAGGACCTCCAGGTCCGGGAACGCCCCCCGGGTGTGGTCGGACACCAGGCCCGCCACCCGGAACTCGTACCGTCGTGAGGACACGGCCCGACCTCCTGACCTCGACCACCCGGCATCGTCGCCGGGCGGACCGGGTGGCACGTCCTCCGTTGGGGATGGGATGCCGACCGTGCCGGGTGGGGCTCCCCGGCGGGTAGGACCCGGCTGTGACGGCGGGCAGGGGGGGCGCGTGGCGGTCCCGGACCTGGTGGGGCGGCGTGCCGTTCGCCGCGGCGCTGGTCGTGGTGCTGGTGCTGTGGAACAACGTCGTCGTCCCCCGGGTGCCCGGCGGCCGCGGGGCCTACGTGGCGGTGAACGTCGCGGCCGCCGGTGTGCTGCTGCTCGCCGCGCGCGCGACCGGGTCCTCGTGGGCGGACCTGGGCCTGGCCCGCCGCTGCGTCCCGGCCGGGCTGCGGTGGGGCGGCGCCGCCTTCGCCGTGGTCGCGGCCGGCTACGCGTTCGCGCTCGCGCTGCCGGTCCTCCGCCCGCTGCTCGCCGACGCCCGCGTCGCCGATCTCGGGCCGGGTGAGATCGCCGGCGACGTGCTCGTCCGCATCCCCCTGGGCACCGTGCTGTGGGAGGAGGTGGCCTTCCGCGGCGTGCTGCTGGCCGTCCTCGCCCGGGTCCTCCCCCTGCGCGCGGCCGCGGTCGTCTCGGCCGTCGTCTTCGGGCTGTGGCACGTCCGGCCGACGCTCGGCGCCCTCGCCGCCAACGACCTCGTGGAGGGCCCGGCCGCCCGGGCCGCGGCCGTGGCCCTCGCCTGCGCCGGCACCGCCGTCGCGGGCCTGCTGTTCACCTGGCTGCGGGTGCGCAGCGGCAGCCTGCTGGCCCCGGCGCTGCTGCACCTGGCAACGAACACGCTGGGGACGCTGGCCGCGGTCACCGCCCTCCGCTCGGGCTGACCCGGCCTACGGGCCGCGGACGAGGGCGACCGCCCCGCGGTGGTCGAGCCCGGTCCCGGCGGTGAAGGCGGCCGCGTAGTCCTCGGCGGCGACGGCGCCGGCCACGCGGCCGGTCAGCTCCGCCTCCTCCCCCCGCGCGGACGGCCACGCCCGCAGGCCCGCGCGCCGCCGCAGCCCGTCGGCCGCACCGAGCGCGGTCGCGGCGCGCCGGGCGTCCCCGTGGGCGAGCGCGAGCCGGGCGGCCGAGACGAGGGCGAAGGTGAGGGTCAGGGTGCTCACCTCGATGTCCTCGCTCCCGTCCACCGACCCGGCGAGGAGCGCCTGCGCCTCCTCCAGCCGGCCCGACCGGACCGCGAGGGCGGCGAGCTGGGTCCGGGTCGTCGCCCGGAGCCAGTCGTTGCCGAGCTGGCCGCCGTGCTCGTCGACCTCCTCCAGGTGGGCCCGGGCGGCCACGTCCTCGCCGAGCGCCATCTCCACCATCCCGACGGTCAGGGCGGCGAACGCCGCGAACGGCTCGTTCTCCCGGCGCAGGCCCTCGAGGGCCCGCGACGCGGTCCGCAGCGCACCGTCGAGGTCGCCGACGATCGGCAGGATCCACGAGACGGCCAGTTGGGCGGCGTCCACCAGGTAGGGGTCGTCGAAACGGCCCTCCAGCGCCCGGAGCCCGTCGACGGCGGTCAGCGCGCCGTCGTCGTCGCCGACCTCGACCGCGGTGACGGCCGAGGTGAGCAGCAGCTCGGCCCGCGCCCGGTCGTCCAGTGCGTCGGCGCGCTGCTGGACCTGGTCGATCCACGCCCGGCCCTCCGGCATGCGCCCGCGCATCTGCCAGAACAGCCAGAGGATGCGGAAGACGTGCGGGAGCGGCGCGATGTCGTGCGCGAGGAACCAGCGGATGGCGACCCGCAGGTCCTCCTCCTCGGTGCGCAGCCGGGCGGCCCACTCCTGCTGCCGCTCGGCGGGCCAGTCGGCGTTCTCCACCAGCGCGCCGAAGTACTCGGCGTGGCGCCGCTCGACGTCGTCCCGCTCCGGGCTGCCGGCCAGGCGCTCGGCGGCGAGCTCCTGAACCGCCGCCAGCATGCGGAACCGGGGACCGGTGCCGGTGACGTCGATGGTCACGAGGCTGTGCCGGGCGAGCGCGTCGAGCAGGTCCAGCGTCTCGTCCTCCGGGAGGGCGGCGACGTGCGCGGCGGCCTCGGCGCTCCACCCCCCGGCGAAGACCGACAGCGTCGCCAGCATCCGCTGCTCGGCGTCGGTCAGCAGCCCGACGCTCCACTCGACGGTCGCGCGCAGGGTGCGCTGGCGCTCGGGCAGGTCGACCGGACCCGACCCCAGGGCGTCGAGCCGCCGGCCGAGCCGTGCGAGCAGCGCGTCGGGGGTCAGCAACCGGGTGCGCGCCGCCGCGAGCTCGATGGCCAGCGGCAGGCCGTCGAGGCGCCGGCAGATCTCCGCCACGGCCGGCGCGTTCTCCTCGGTCAGCGCGAAGTCGTAGCGGACGGCCTGCGCCCGGTCGACGAACAGCCGGACGGCGGGCAGTGCGGCCAGCCGGTCCACCGCCGGTGGGGACGGGAACGCCGGCACGGTGAGCGTCCCCACCGGGTACTCCCGCTCGGCCCGCAGCCGGAGGGCGGTGCGGCTGGTGCCGAGGACCACGAGCCCGGCGCAGCGGGCCAGCAGGGCGTCGAGCTCGGCGGCGACCGCCACGACCTGTTCGAGGTTGTCGAGCACGAGCAGCGTCGGGGTGTCCGCGAGGTGCTCGGCCAGGACGTCCAGCGGCGGGCGGGCACCGTCGAGCGCGGCGCCGAGGACGGCGGCGACCCGCGGCAGCACCAGCGCGGGGTCGTCGACGGAGGCCAGCGGGACGAACACCGCGCCGCGTGGGTAGCGGGCCTGGACCCGTTCCGCCACGGCGATCGCCAGCCGCGTCTTGCCGACGCCGCCGGGCCCGGTCAGGGTGACCAGCCGCGCCCCGGGGGACTGCAGCAGGCCCGCGACGGCGTCGATGTCCTGCTCGCGCCCGATCAGCGACGTCGACGCCAGCGGCAGGGTCCGCGTGACCGGCCGGTCGGCGGCCCGGGGCGCGGGGGACGCCGGAGCGCGGTCGGCCCGGCCCGCGGTCGCAAATCGCTCACTGAGGAGCAGGGCGAGGTCGTCCCGGACCAGCCGCGTCAGCTCCCGCGGGGTGCGGAACGGGCGGTAGGAGTCGGTGCCCTCCGACTGGAGCCCGGCGAGCATGGCCGCCAGCCGGGGTTCCCGCTCGGGTGCCGGCTCCTTGACGTAGAGCAGCCGGGGGATCGAGCCGGACAGCCGGAACTCGTCCTCCAGGCCCGAGACGTCCATGTCGGGTCCGATCCAGCCGTACCGCTGCCAGTACAGGCCGATGAAGACGTCCGACTGGGCCAGGTAGGCGCGGTACAGCTCGCGGGGCGGGTGCGGCCGGGCGCCGAGCTCGAACATGACCGGCGTGAGGCGGAGCGCCGTGATGGCCCGCGCGACGGCCGCGCGCTCCTCGGCGAGCTCGGTCAGCGTGGAGCTCACGAAGACGCGCAACCGCTGGTCCGGGGTCCGGATCGCGGCCGTGTCCTGTTCGGTCACCGTCATGCGTCCTCCTCGGGGAGGGCCGCCGTCGACGTCCGGCGGTCGGGCTGCAGGGCCCCGTGGGGACAGGGTCGCGATCTCCGCGTGCGACCGGTAGGGGCTCGAGGACCGGTCCGCGGATCGGCGCGTGGGACGTGCAGTCCTCGTGACGCCCGTGTGACGCACCGTCAGCCGATGCTGGGACTGTGTAAAGAGTCACGTTCGACCCTTGTTCACCGCGCAGCCCTCTGGTTCCCTCATCCGAAGTCGGTCTCGGATGACGCAACAATGATTGGGGAACGTCATGGAGAAACCGCACGAGTCCGCTCCGCCCTCCCACCGCCCCGGCACCCCGCAGACCGTCGCGGCCGACCCGGCGCCCGTCGGCGGCGCCCCGGCCGGGGAGGAGCGCCCCACCGTCCACGCCACCGACGTGACCGTGACCGGGACGCACCCCGCGATCGCGGAGCCGCCTCCCTGTGTCGCCGACCGCCACTGGGCGGTGGACCGGGTCCTCTTCGCCATCGCCGCGGCCATGGCGCTGGGCTTCGTCGTCTGGGGCTTCGCCACGCCCACCGGACTCGGCACCGCGAGCAGCTCGGCCCTCGGCTGGATCACCGGCAACCTCGGCTGGCTGTTCGTGCTCCTGGCCTCGGCCTTCGTCGTGTACGTGATCTGGCTGGCGGCGGGCAGGTACGGGCGGATCCCGCTCGGGCGCGACGACGAGCGGCCGCAGTTCCGCACGATCTCGTGGATCGCGATGATGTTCAGCGCCGGCATGGGCATCGGGCTGATGTTCTTCGGCGTCGCCGAGCCGCTGTCGCACTACGTCGCCCCGCCGCCGCTGACGACCGAGCCCGAGACGTCCGAGGCGATCCAGACGGCCATGGCGACCACGCTGTTCCACTGGACGCTGCACCCGTGGGCGATGTACGCCGTCGTCGGACTGGCCATCGCCTACGGCACGTTCCGGCGGGGCCGCCGTCAGCTGATCAGCTCGGCGTTCATCCCGCTGCTCGGGGAGCGGCGCGCCAGCGGCCCGGTCGGCCGGACCATCGACGTCCTGGCCATCTTCGCGACGCTGTTCGGATCCGCGGCGTCCCTCGGCCTCGGTGCCCTGCAGATCGGCAGCGGCGTCGAGATCCTCGGCTGGGCCGGGGACGTCGGCAACGGCGTCCTGGTGGGGATCATCGCGATCCTGACCGCCGCCTTCGTCGTCTCGGCCGTCTCCGGCATCGCGCGCGGGATCCAGTGGCTGTCCAACACCAACATGGTCCTGGCCCTGGTGCTCGCGCTGTTCGTCTTCGTCGCCGGCCCGACGATCTTCATCCTGAACCTGATCCCCGACGCGGTCGGCAGCTACTTCTCCGACCTCGGCGAGATGGCCGCGCGCACCGAGGCCACCGGCGGCGACGCCATGGCCACCTGGCTGCGCGGCTGGACGGTCTTCTACTGGGCCTGGTGGATCAGCTGGACCCCCTTCGTCGGGCTGTTCATCGCGCGCATCAGCCGGGGCCGGACCATCCGGCAGTTCGTCACGGGCGTGCTGCTCGTCCCCAGCCTGGTCAGCCTGCTGTGGTTCGCCGTGTTCGGCGGCGCCGGGATCGCCGCCCAGCGCAGCGGCGTCGACGTCGCCGGCCAGGGCACCACGGAGGGGCAGCTGTTCACGGTCCTGGAGCAGTACCCGCTGTCCACCGCCGCGACCGTGCTGGTGATGGTCCTGGTGGCGATCTTCTTCGTGTCCGGTGCGGACGCCGCCTCGATCGTCATGGGATCGCTGTCGCAGCGCGGCACGCTGGAGCCCAGCCGCTGGGTCGTCGTCTTCTGGGGCGTGGTCATGGGTTCGGTGGCGGCGATCATGCTGCTCCTGGGCGAGGACGGCGCCGCCCTGACCGGCCTGCAGAACCTGACGATCATCGCGGCGCTGCCCTTCGCGCTGGTGATGGCGCTGATGGCGGTGAGCCTGGTCAAGGACCTCCGGCGCGACCCCATCGTGCTGCGCGGGAACTTCGCCAACCTCGCCATCGAGAAGGCCGTGGTCGAGGGCATCACCCGGCACGGCGACGCCTTCGTCCTGGTGGTGGAACCGGGACGGGCCGCTCCGGACGCCGCCGGCGCGGGGGTCCAGTCGTCCCCGGCGCCCGCGGAGCGGGGTGACCGGCCGCCGGCAGGCCCCCGGGGCAACTTCGTGGCGTCGGCGGACGATCCGGCCGTCCCCGCGCGGAGCCAGCCCCGGGCGGAGGCCGTCGGACGTCCGCTCGAACCGCGCGACTAGGGGCCGGGGACGGCGCGAGCCTCCCGGCAGCCGGACGACACCTGGTCGCCCCGCTGCCGGGAGGCTTCGCCGTGCCCGGGACACCGCCGTGCCCGGGACGCCTGCAGGACCGCTCGGCGCCACGGCGGGGACCCGGGACACGCGAGCGGGCCGCCGTCACCAGGTGACGGCGGCCCGAGGCTGCGCCGGTGGGCCCGGCCGCGGGGGTCAGGACGCGGTCGGCACGGCCGAGCGCAGCCGGCGGCGCCAGCGGGTGAACAGGCGGGGCTGGTTCATCCCGAGGACGGCGACGGGGTGGCCGTCGCGCTCGTAGACCGCGAGGAAGCAGCGGTCGGCGCAGTCGCCCTCCACGACGCGGGCGACGTCGCCCGGGCGGTGCGAGCCGGCGAACTGGATGCGGGCGCCGTACTGGTCGGACCAGAAGTAGGGCACCGGCGCCGGCACCGGCACGCCGGTGCCGAGCAGGGTGGCGGCCGCGGTGGCCGGCTGCTCTAGCGCGTTGGTCCAGTGCTCGACCCGGACGTGCCGCCCCGCGGGAGCCGACCACGTCGCGGCGCAGTCGCCGGCCGCGACCACGCCGGGGAGGCTGGTGGCGCCGCGGGCGTCGGTGAGGACGCCGGCGCCGAGAGCCACGCCCGAGCCGGCCAGCCACTCGGTGTTCGGGACGGCGCCGATCCCCACGACCACCACGTCGGCGGGCAGGCGGGTGCCGTCGGTGAGCTCGACGGCCTGCACCCGGCCGGTGCCGACCAGCCCGGCGACCCCGGCGCCGACCAGGAGGCGCGTGCCGTGGTCGGCGTGCAACCCGGCGCAGACCGCGCCCATGTCGGCGCCCAGCGGGCCGGCCAGCGGGATGGGCTGGGTCTCGACGACGGTCACCTCCAGCCCGAGCGAGCGGGCGGTGGAGGCGACCTCGGCCCCGATGAACCCGGCACCGACCACGACGAGCCGTCCGCCGGCGAGCAGGTCCTGCCGCAGGGCGACGGCGTCGTCCAGCGAGCGCAGCACGTGCACGCCGCCGAGTCCCTCGCTGCCGGGGAGGCGTCGGGCGCGGGCACCGGTGGCGAGGACGACGCCGTCGGCGCGGACCTCGCTGCCGTCGTCCAGCAGCACCGAGCGGGTGGCGGGGTCGAGGCCCACCGCCGTGGTACCCAGCCGCCACTCGAGGCCGAGGTCCTCGTCGTCGGGTGTCCCCAGGGCGATGTCGTCCACGGACGACACCCCGACCAGGAAGTCCTTCGACAGGGGCGGGCGGTCGTAGGGCGGGTGCACCTCGTCGCCGACCACCACGACGCGTCCGTCGTAGGCCTGCTCGCGCAGTGCCCGCGCGGCCGAGAGGCCGGCCAGCGAGGCCCCGACGACGGCGATGGTGGAGGTCATGCGGCGCCCTCCACGGCGACTCCCGGCTGCACGTAGACCATGCCGTCCCGCACGACGACCCGGTGGGTGCGGACCGGTGTCTTGGCCGGCGGGCCCGACACCTGCCCGGTGCGCAGGTCGAAGCAGGAGGCGTGCAGGGGGCACTCCACGGCGCAGCCCTCGAGCCAGCCGTCGGCCAGCGAGGCGTCCTGGTGGGTGCACGTGTCGTCGATCGCGAGGAACTCGCCGTCGACGTTGAAGACCGCGATGGGCTCCTCGGCCTCCACTCGGGTCGCCTCACCGGGCGGCAACGCGGTCGTCGGGCAGACCGGGATCATCGGTACTCCACGTCGGTCGTTGTTGCGTGTTGCGCAACGATGTGCCTCTGACGCAACAGCATGACCCGCCCGGGTGACGGCGTCAAGAGCGGGACCGACCCCGCCGTCCGCCACCTACGCTGGGGTCGTGAGCGGGCCGCAGGAAGAGAGCGCAGAGCGAGGTCAGGCCGCCGTCGTCCAGTCCGTGGACCGGGCCCTGAGCGTGCTCGAGATCCTCGCGGCCCAGGGTGAGGCCGGTGTCACCGAGGTGGCCGCCGAGCTCGGCGTGCACAAGTCGACGGCCTTCCGCCTGGTGGCGGCACTGGAGAGCCGGGGCTTCGTCGAGCAGTTGGCCGATCGTGGCAAGTACCGGCTGGGCTTCGGTCTGGTGCGCCTGGCCGGTGCGGCCGCCGCGCAACTGGACATCGCCCGGGAGGGGCGGCCGATCTGCCAGGCGCTGGCCGCCGACCTCGAGGAGACCGTCAACATCGCCATCCTCGACGGCGACCGGGCGGTGAACGTCAGCCAGGCGCGCGGGCCGGCGGCGCTCAGCACGCACAACTGGGTGGGGCAGGGCACCCCGCTGCACGCGACGTCGAGCGGCAAGGTGCTCCTGGCGCACGCCCCGGACGCCGTCCGCAAGGACGTGCTCTCCCGCGACCTGCCGCGCTACACCCCCGCCACGGTCACCGACCCCGAGGCGCTGCGGCAGGACCTCGACCGGGTCGTCGAGCAGGGGTGGGGCAGCACGGTCGAGGAGTACGAGATCGGGCTCAACGCCGTCGCCGCGCCCGTGCGGGGTGCGGACGGGGACGTGGTCGCGGCGCTCAGCGTCTCGGGACCGTCCTTCCGGATGCACCCCGAGGACTTCCCGCGGCTGGGTCGGCGGGTGGTGGCGGGCGCCGACGAGCTGAGCCGGCGACTGGGCTTCTTCGGTCCGCCCCGCTGACCATCCGCTGCGGCGGCGGGCAGCCTCTCGGCGGGCTGTTGCGCATGACGCGACCCGCTGATTAATGTGCAACGAACGGTCGTCCTGAGCTCGCCGGTGGGCGACGGCCGTGGTTCGTCGCAGACACCGCGTCGTGCGACATCTGGCGTGTCCTCCACATCGCATCGCCCGACGGAACCCCGAGGTGCCGTATGACCACCACCGACCTGCCCGCGAGCCTCATCTCCACGTTGCCGGGCCACTACTACACCGACCCGGCCGTCTTCGCGCTCGAGCAGTCCCGTGTCTTCGAGGACATGTGGTTCTGCGCCGTGCGCTCGAGCGACCTCCCGACCCCGGGGTCCTTCCGCAAGGTCCAGGTGGGGAGGGAGAGCGTGCTCGTGGTCCGCAGCCGGGACGGCCGGCTGCGGGCGTTCCTCAACATCTGCCGGCACCGGGGCGCGCAGATCTGCACGGAGGACTCCGGCGCGGTCAAGCGGGCCTTCCAGTGCCCGTACCACGCCTGGACCTACGACCTCGAGGGCAAGCTGGTCGCCGCTCCCAACCTCACGAAGATGCCCGACGTCGACCGGGTCCGGTACGGCCTGGTGCCGGTGGCGCTGCGCGAGTGGCTGGGCTACGCGTGGGTCTGCCTCGCGGACGAACCGCCGTCGTTCGAGGACGGGGTCGTGGCCGACGTCGTCGAGCGGCTGGGGAGCGAGGCGGTGATCGAGAGCTACGACCTGGACTCGCTGTCCGTGGGACGCCGCATCACCTACGACGTCAAGGCGAACTGGAAGCTCATCATCGAGAACTTCATGGAGTGCTACCACTGCGCGACGATCCACCCCGAGCTCACCGAGGTGCTGCCCGAGTTCGCCGACGGGTACGCGGCGCAGTACTTCGTCGGGCACGGCGCGCAGTTCGGGGACGACGTCGAGGGCTTCACCGTCGACGGCAGCGCGGGCTTCGACCGGCTCCCCGGCGTCGAGGAGGAGCAGGACCGCCGCTACTTCGCCATCACGGTCCGGCCGACGGTCTTCGTCAACCTGGTGCCCGACCACGTCATCTTCCACCGCATGTTCCCCGTCGCGGCCGACCGGACGATCGTGGAGTGCGACTGGCTCTACTCCCACGAGGTGGTCGAGTCGGGCAGGGACGTGACCCGGTCGGTGGAGCTGTTCCACCGGGTCAACGAGCAGGACTTCGCCGCCTGCGAGCGGACCCAGCCGGCCATGTCCTCCCGCGCCTACGCGAACGGCGGCGTGCTGGTGCCCTCCGAGCACCACATCGGCGTCTTCCACGAGTGGCTGACCCAGCGCCTGTCGGACTGAGCCGGCACACACGGCAACGGGGCCGGGAGGACGTCGTCCTCCCGGCCCCGTTGCCGTCCGCGGGCGTACCGCTCAGCCGTCCCCGGCCGTCCCCGGCGTCCGACAGGCGCGCCAGCCACTCCTGACGCCACGCCTCGGTCCGCGCCACCTCGTTGAAGGTCGACACGTGGAGGCCCTGCAGGCGGTGCCCGGGGCCGCCGAGGGCGGGTGCCAGGCGTTCGACGAGCCGGTCGGGCCGGTACCCGTGGGGGAGGAGGAAGCGCCAGAGGAGGCCGTGCTGCTTCGACAGGAAGCGGGCCGACTGCCCCAGGCCGAGCCCGGCCGAGATGCGGACCAGCTTCTGGCGCGTCACCGCTCCGGGGATGCCGACGCGGATCGGCAGGTCGACACCGCGCTGCGCGACGCGGCGCGCCCAGGCCGCCGTCGTCGCCGCGGAGAAGCACAGCTGCGAGACCACGTGGGTCGCGTGCCGGGCCTTCCGCTCCAGGGCGCGCTCGACGACCTCCCGGCCGATGTGCCCGTGCCCCTCGGGATACCCGCCGATCCCCACGTGCCGGAAGCGGTGGCCGAGGCCCTCCAGCTCCTCGAGCAGGGAGAGCGCGTCCGGGAACGGGCCCACCGGCTCGGCGGCGTCGCCCCCGACGACGAACACGCCCTCGACGCCGGCGGCGTGCAGGCGGGCGACGACGTCGGCGAGGTGCGACGGGCCGTGGACCAGCCGCGCGGCCAGGTGCGGCGTGACGCCAAAGCCGTGGCCGGACAGGCGCTCGGCCAGCTCCAGCGTGGGCGTCAGGCCCCGCGCCTCGGTGACCGTCACCGTGAGCGGCACGGTCCGCGGGACGTGCTCGACGACCTGCTCCTCGGCCCCGCGCAGCGGCAGGACCTCGTAGCCGGCCTCCCGCAGCGCCCGCTGCAGCGCGCCGCGGGGTCGCCGCAGCACCGGCCCGGGGGAGCCCGGGCCGGTGTCCGCCCGGACGCTCACTTGTCGAGCACCACGACCGAGCGCAGCACCTCGCCCCGGCGCAGGTCGTCGAACGCCGCCTCGACGTCGTCCAGGCCGATGACGTCGGTGACGAAGCGGTCGAGCGGGAACCGCCCCTGCAGGTACAGGTCGACCAGCAGCGGGAAGTCACGGCTGGGCAGGCAGTCGCCGTACCAGGAGGACCTGATGGCGCCGCCGCGGCCGAAGACCTCGATGGCGGGGAGCTCGATGCGCATGTCGGGGGCCGGCACGCCGACCATGACCACGCGGCCGGCGAGGTCGCGGGCGTAGAAGGCCTGCTCGAACACCTCGGGGCGGCCGACCGCGTCGATCGCGACGTCGACCCCGAACCCGCCGGTGAGGGCCCGGATCGCCTCGACCGGGTCGGTCGCGCGTGAGTTGACCGTGTGCGTGGCGCCGAACTGCTTCGCCCACTCCAGCTTCCGGTCCTCGACGTCGACGGCGACGATCGTCGTCGCCCCGGCCAGCCTCGCCCCGGCGATCGCCGCGTCGCCGACGCCGCCACAGCCGAACACCGCCACGCTCTCGCCGCGCCGGACCGCGCCGGTGTTCATCGCGGCGCCGGCGCCGGCCATCACGCCGCAGCCGAGCAGCCCCGCCGCGGTGGCGGGGGCGGCCGGGTCGACCTTGGTGCACTGGCCGGAGTGCACCAAGGTCTTCTCCACGAAGGCGCCGATGCCGAGTGCGGGGGAGAGCTCGGTGCCGTCGGTCAACGTCATCTTGTGCGCGGCGTTGTGCGTGTCGAAGCAGTACTGCGGCTCGCCCCTGAGGCACGCGCGGCACTGCCCGCACACCGCGCGCCAGTTGAGCACCACGTAGTCCCCGACCGCGACGTCGGTGACGCCCTCGCCGACGGCCGCGACGGTCCCGGCGGCCTCGTGGCCGAGCAGGAACGGGTACTCGTCGGTGATGGTGCCGTCGCGGTAGTGCAGGTCGGTCGCGCAGACCCCGCAGGCCTGCACGTCGACCACCGCCTCCCCGGGGCCGGGATCGGGCACCACGATCGTCTCGACGCTCACCGGAGCGCCCTTGCTGCGGGCGACGACGCCCCTCACCTCGTAGGCCATGACGGCGGATCTCCTCTCGGGGGACGTACGGACCGGACGCGGGGCTGCCCTGCGGAGCGCGCCGCGGAGGCGGGCGGGGCGGGCCGGGGAGGTCGTCCCCGGGCGCCTCTTGACCCCGTCCGGCGGTCACCCTACGGTGTTGCACGACTGATATACCAGTCCTCGGCTCCATCTCATGACAGGAGGGACCCGGCATGGTCGTCCAGCTGGACGGAGCGCCACCGGCCCCGGCCCGGGCTCGTCCCGACCGCGTCCTCGACCGGTCGCTGGCCGACACCGACCCCGAGGTCGCCGACGCGATCTCCGCCGAGCTGACCCGGCAGCAGACCACGCTGGAGATGATCGCCAGCGAGAACTGCGCCCCGGTCGCTGTGATGGAGGCCCAGGGCTCGGTGCTGACCAACAAGTACGCCGAGGGATACCCCGGCCGGCGGTACTACGGCGGCTGCGAGCACGTCGACGTCGTCGAGCAGCTGGCCATCGACCGGCTGAAGGCGCTGTTCGGCGCCCAGTACGCCAACGTGCAGCCACACTCGGGTGCGCAGGCCAACGCCGCGGCGATGTCGGCTCTCCTGCAGCCCGGCGACACCATCCTGGGCCTGGACCTCGCGCACGGCGGCCACCTGACCCACGGGATGCGGCTCAACTTCTCCGGGAAGCTCTACGACGTCGCGGCCTACCACGTGCGGCCGGACGACCACCGCGTCGACATGGCCGAGGTCGAGCGGCTGGCCCACGAGCGGCGGCCCCGGCTGATCGTCGCGGGCTGGTCGGCCTACTCGCGGCAGCTGGACTTCGCGGAGTTCCGGCGGATCGCCGACGAGGTCGGCGCCCACCTGATGGTCGACATGGCCCACTTCGCGGGGCTGGTGGCCGCCGGGCTGCACCCGTCGCCCGTCCCGCACGCCCACGTGGTCACCTCGACCACCCACAAGACCCTCGGCGGCCCGCGCGGCGGCGTCATCCTGGCCACCGCCGACCTGGCGAAGAAGTTCAACTCGTCGGTCTTCCCCGGCCAGCAGGGCGGGCCCCTGGAGCACGTGATCGCGGCCAAGGCCGTCGCCTTCAAGCTGGCCGGCGAACCCGCCTTCCGGGAGCGGCAGGAGCGCACGCTCGCCGGCGCCCGGATCCTGGCCGACCGGCTGCTGGCGCCCGACTCGCGCGCGGCGGGCGTCGACGTGGTCAGCGGCGGCACCGACGTCCACCTGGTCCTGGTGGACCTGCGCGCCTCGGAGCTCGACGGCCGGCAGGCCGAGGACCGGCTGCACGCGATCGGGATCACCGTCAACCGCAACGCGGTGCCGTTCGACCCCCGCCCGCCGATGGTCAGCTCCGGTGTCCGCATCGGCACCCCCGCCCTGGCGGCGCGCGGCTTCGAGGTCGACGACTTCGCCGAGGTCGCCGACGTCATCGCCACCGCGCTGCGGCCCGAGGTGGACGAGGCCCAGCTGGCCGGGCTCCGCGGGCGGGTCACCCGGCTGGCCGGCCGCCACCCGCTCTACCCCGACCTGACGGAGGTCGCCCGATGAGCCCCCGCACCCCCGGCGCGGACCTGCCCGAGCACCCCGACGCCCTCTGGCGGAACCCCGAGCCGAAGCGCTCGTACGACGTCGTCATCGTCGGCGGCGGCGGGCACGGCCTGGCCACCGCCCACTACCTGGCGAAGAACCACGGCATCACCGACGTCGCGGTCCTGGAGAAGGGCTGGCTGGCGGGCGGCAACATGGCCCGCAACACCACGATCATCCGGTCCAACTACCTGTGGGACGAGAGCTCGGCGATCTACGAGCACGCCCTGAGGCTGTGGGAGGGACTCGAGGAGGACCTCGGCTACCCGATCCTGTTCAGCCAGCGCGGCGTGCTCAACCTCGCCCACACGCTGCAGGACGTCCGCGACAGCGTGCGCCGGGTGGAGGCCAACAAGCTCAACGGCATCGACGCCGAGTGGCTCGAGCCCGACGAGGTCCGCAAGGTCTGCCCGGTCGTCAACACCTCGCCCGACATCCGCTACCCGGTCATGGGGGCCACCTACCAGCCACGCGCCGGCATCGCCAAGCACGACTACGTGGCCTGGGGCTTCGCCCGGCGCGCCGACCAGGCCGGGATCGACCTGGTCCAGGACTGCGAGGTCACCGGCTTCCGCACCGACGGCGACCGGGTCACCGGGGTGCAGACCACCCGCGGCACGATCGCCGCCGGCCGGGTCGTCCTCTGCGCGGCGGGGCACACCTCCGTGCTCACCGATCTGCTGGGCATCCGGGTGCCGATCCAGAGCCACCCGCTGCAGGCCCTGGTCTCCGAGCTGCTCGAGCCGGTGCACCCCACCGTGGTCATGTCCAACGCCGTCCACGTCTACGTCTCCCAGGCGCACAAGGGCGAGCTGGTCATGGGCGCCGGCGTCGACTCCTACAACGGCTACGGCCAGCGCGGCGCCTTCCACGTCATCGAGCGCCAGATGGCCGCCGCCGTCGAGCTCTTCCCGGTGTTCGCCCGGGCGCACCTGCTGCGCAGCTGGGCCGGCATCGTCGACGTCAGCCCCGACGCCTCGCCGATCGTCGGGCGGACCCCGTACGACAACGTCTACCTCAACTGCGGCTGGGGCACCGGCGGGTTCAAGGCCACGCCCGGCATCGGCTGGGCCCTGGCGCACACCGTCGCCCACGACGAGCCGCACCCGACCGTGGCGCCGTTCAGCCTCGACCGCTTCGTCACCGGCGCGCTCGTCGACGAGCACGGCGCGGCCGCCGTCGCCCACTGACGTCGTTCCCCACCCAGGAGCTCTCCGTGCAACTCATCCCGTGCCCGTGGTGCGGCCCCCGCGAGGAGGCCGAGTTCTCCTACGGCGGCCAGGCCTCCGTCCCGTACCCGGACGACCCGGGCGCGCTCTCCGACGAGGAGTGGGCGCACTACGTCTTCTTCCGCGACAACCCCCGGGGCCGCTTCACCGAGCGCTGGCACCACAGCGCCGGCTGCCGCCGCTGGTTCACCGCCGTCCGCGACACCGCCACCTACCGCTTCGAGCGCGTGGACCGCCTCGACGACCCGAAGCCGGTGACCCCGTGACGAGCAGCTCCCGGACGGCCGACGGCGGCCGCATCGACCGCACCACCACCCTCGAGTTCACCTTCGACGGGGAGACCCTCACCGGCCACCCCGGCGACACGCTGGCCTCGGCCCTGCTCGCCTCCGGCCGCCACCGGGTCGCCACCAGCGTCAAGCTCGGCCGGCCGCGCGGCATCGCCGCGGCCTGGGCCGAGGACCCGGGCGGACTCGTCCAGATCGAGGAGCCCTTCCCCGAGCCCATGCTGCTGGCCACCACCGTCGAGCTCTTCGACGGGCTGGCCGCCTCCGGCCTGCCGGGACAGGGACGTCTCGCCGACGTCCCCGACTCCGCCCGGTACGACGCCGTGCACCACCACGTCGACGTGCTGGTCGTGGGGGCCGGTCCGGCGGGGCTGGCCGCGGCGCTCAGCGCCGCCCGTGCGGGGGCGAGGGTCGCGCTCGTCGACGAGCACTCCGAGGCCGGCGGCTCGCTGCTGTCGGGCACCGACCGGCTCGACGGCGCCCCGGCGCCGGACTGGGTGGCGGGCGCGGTCGCGGAGCTGGCCGCGCACCCGGAGGTGCTGCACCTGCAGCGCACCACCGCCTTCGGCAGCTACGACGACGGCTTCGTCCTGGCGCTCGAGCGGCGCACCGACCACCTCGGGGCGGCCGCACCGCGGCACCTGTCCCGGCAGCGGGTGTGGCGCTTCCGGGCCCGCGCCGTCGTCGTGGCGACCGGGGCCCACGAGCGTCCGGTCGTGTTCGCGGACAACGACCGCCCGGGGACCATGCTCGCCGGCGCCGCCCGGACGTTCCTGCACCGGTACGGCGTGCTGCCCGGCCGCGAGGCCGTCGTCTTCACCACCAACGACAGCGCCTACGACGCCGCCCTCGACCTCTCCCGCGCCGGCGTGCGGGTGCAGGCGGTGGTCGACGCCCGGCCGGAGGGCTCGCCGCGCCGGCGCGAGGAGTGCGAGCAGGCCGGCATCCGCGTCCTGCCCGGCGCCGTCGTCACCGGCACCCGTGGCGAGGAGCGGGTCACCCACGCCCTCGTCGCCCCGTTCGCCGACGGGGAGGTCGGCGCCTCCTCCGCCGTCGCCTGTGACCTGCTCCTGGTCAGCGGCGGCTGGAACCCGGCGGTGCACCTGTTCAGCCAGGCCCGCGGCCGGCTGCGCTACGACGAGGCGCTCGGCGCGTTCGTCCCCGGGGAGGACCTCGACGGCCTCTCGGTCGCCGGCTCGGCGGCCGGCGTGTCCGACCTGGCCGGGTGCCTGGCCGACGGGCAGCGGGTGGCCCGGGCGGCACTGACCGCCCTGGCCATCGCGCCCGCGGCCGAGGACCGGCTGCCCACCGCCCCGGAGCCCGTCGCGCCGGCGGCGCCCCTGGTGCTGTGGCGGGTCCCCGACACCTCCGGCGCCGCGGGCAGCACCTCGTTCGTCGACCTGCAGCGCGACGCGACGGTCGCCGACATCGCCCGCGCGGTCGGTGCCGGCCTGCGCTCCATCGAGCACGTCAAGCGCTACACGACGATCGGGACGGCGCACGACCAGGGCAAGACCTCCGGCGTCCTCACCTCGGGCATCACCGCCGAGCTGCTGGGCATCCCGGTGCAGGACACCGGCACCACGACGTTCCGGCCGCCCTACACCCCGGTCGCCTTCGCCGCGCTGGCCGGCCGCGACCGTGGCCGGCTCTTCGACCCCGAGCGGGTCACCGCGCTGCACGACTGGCACGTCGCGGCCGGCGCGGTCCTCGAGGACGTCGGCCAGTGGAAGCGGCCCCGGTACTACCCGCGGCCCGGCGAGGACATGGAGGCCGCGGTCCTCCGCGAGTGCGCCGCGGCCCGGACCGGCGTCGGCATCCTCGACGGCTCCACCCTCGGCACGATCGACGTCCAGGGCCCCGACGCCGCCGTCCTCCTCGACCGGCTCTACACGAACCTGATGAGCAGCCTGAAGGTCGGCTCGGTCCGCTACGGCGTCATGTGCGGCGTCGACGGCATGGTCATCGACGACGGCACGGTGCTGCGGCTGGCCGAGGACCGCTTCCTCGTCCTCACCACGACCGGCGGCGCGGCGAAGGTCCTCGACTGGATGGAGGAGTGGCTCCAGACCGAGTGGCCCGACCTGCGGGTGCACTGCACGTCGGTCACCGAGCAGTGGGCCACCTTCCCCGTCGTGGGCCCCCGCTCCCGCGACGTGGTCGGCGCAGTCTTCCCCGACGTCGACGTCTCGAACGAGGCGTTCCCGTTCATGACCTGGCGGGACGCCACCCTCGAGGGGGTGCCGGTCCGGCTGGCCCGGATCAGCTTCTCCGGCGAGCTCGCCTTCGAGGTCTACGTGAGCCCCTGGTACGCCGTCGCGGTGTGGCAGCGGCTGCTCGAGGCCGGCCGCCCGTTCGGCATCACGCCGTACGGCACGGAGACGATGCACGTGCTCCGCGCGGAGAAGGGCTACCCGATCATCGGGCAGGACACCGACGGCACCGTCACCCCCCACGACCTCGGCATGGCGTGGGCCGTGTCGAAGAAGAAGCCGGACTTCGTCGGCAAGCGCTCCTTCGCCCGCCCGGCCAACTCCGACCCGCTGCGCAAGCAGCTGGTCGGCCTGCTGCCCGTGGACCGGCAGACCGTGCTGCCCGAGGGGTCGCAGATCGTCGAGTTCCGCGCCGACGGCCAGCTGCCGCCCCCGCCGGTCCCGATGCTCGGGCACGTCACCTCCAGCTACCGCAGCGCCGAGCTCGGACGCCCGTTCGCCCTCGCCCTGGTCAAGGGCGGCCGGTCCCGCGTCGGCGACACCGTCCACGTGCCCGTCGACGGCGCCCTCGTCCCGGTCGAGGTCACCGGGTCGGTGCTGGTCGACCCCGAAGGAGCCCGTCGTGATGGCTGAGCTGCTGCGCACCCACCCGCTCGAGGCGTGGACCACCCGGTTCGCGCGGCTGCCCGCCGACGTCGGCATCGCCGTCGAGCCGTACGTCGCGACGGTCGACGTCCGGCTGCCCGCGGTGGGCACCGAGGCCGCCGCGGCGCTGGGCGTGGACCTGCCGACGGCGCCGAACACCTGGGTGCCCGCCGGCTCGGGACGGGCCGTCTGGCTCGGCCCCGACGAGTGGCTGCTGACGAGCACCACGGAGACCCCGGAGGAGCTCGAGGCCCGCGTCCGTGCCGCCGTGGTCCCGCTGGGCGGGTCCGCGACGGACGTCTCCGCCCAGCGGATCGGCCTCCGGCTGACCGGTGCGCGGGTGCGGGACGTGCTCGCCAGGGGCTGCTCGATCGACCTGCACCCGCGGGTCTCCGGGCGTGGCCGCAGCGCGCAGACCACGCTCGGCCAGGCCGGGGTCGTGCTGCTCACCCTCTCCGACGCCGGCGACGACCACCTCGTCCTCGTCCGGTCCTCGTTCGCCGGCTACCTCGCCGACTGGCTGCTCGACGCGGCCCTCGAGTTCACCCCCACCACCGCCGGTCAGGAGTAGAGCCATGTCCACCACGCCTCGTGTGGTCGTCATCGGAGCGGGCATCGTCGGGGCCAACCTGGCCGACGAGCTGACCGCCCGCGGCTGGGACCGCGTCACCGTGGTCGACCAGGGACCCCTCCCGCTCACCGGGGGCTCCACGTCGCACGCGCCCGGGCTGGTCTTCCAGACCAACGCCTCGAAGACGATGACCGCCTTCGCGAGCTACACGGTCGAGAAGTTCCTGGGCATGGACGTCGACGGCGCCTGGTGCTTCAACCAGGTCGGCGGCCTCGAGGTCGCCACCACGCCGGAGCGGCTCGCCGACCTGCACCGCAAGCAGGGCTGGGCCACCTCCTGGGGCGTCGAGGCGCAGGTGGTCGAGGTGGACGAGTGCCTCCGGCTGCACCCGCTGGTCGACCGCGACCGCATCCTCGGCGGCCTGCACATCCCCAGCGACGGCCTGGCCAAGGCGTCGCGGGCGGTCGTCGCCCTGGCCCGCCGCGCCGAGGCGCGGGGCGCCCGCTTCCAGGGGTCCACCCGGGTGACCGGGATCGAGCAGACCGGTGGCCGGGTGACCGGCGTCCGCACCCCGGACGGCGTTCTCCCTGCCGACATCGTCGTCTCCTGCGCCGGCTTCTGGGGCCAGGAGCTCGGCGCCATGGTCGGCATGGACGTGCCCCTGCTGCCGCTGGCCCACCAGTTCGTCTGGACCGGCCAGGTGCCCGAGCTGGTCGGCCGCAACGACGAGCTCGGCGAGGCGAGCCTGCCGATCCTGCGCCACCAGGACCAGGACCTCTACTACCGCGAGCGCGTCGACCGCCTCGGCATCGGGTCCTACGCCCACCGGCCGATGCCCGTCGACCTGGGCGAGCTCCCCCAGGGCGACGGCGTGCGGGAGTCGGCGATGCCCTCGATGCTGCCCTTCACCGAGGAGGACTTCGCACCGGCGTGGGAGCAGAGCCGGCTGCTGCTGCCCTCGCTGCGGGCCACGAAGATCGACTCGGGCTTCAACGGCGTCTTCTCGTTCACCCCGGACGGCGGCCCGCTGATCGGCGAGTCGCGGGACGTGGCGGGCTTCTGGATCGCCGAGGCGGTCTGGGTGACGCACTCGGCCGGTGTCGCCCGGTCGGTGGCCCAGCTGCTCGTCGACGGCCACTCGGAGCTCGACCTGCACGGCTGCGACGTGCACCGCTTCGAGGACGTCCAGCTCGCGCCGGAGTACGTCCGCGAGACCTCGCAGCAGAACTTCGTCGAGGTCTACGACGTGGTCCACCCGCTGCAGCCGCGGCTGTCCCCGCGCGACCTGCGGGTCAGCCCCTTCCACGCCCGGCAGCAGGAGCTCGGCGCGGTGTTCCTCGAGGCCGCCGGCTGGGAGCGGCCGCACTGGTACGAGGCCAACGCGCACCTGGTGGACCGGCTGCCCGCGGAGTGGGTGCCGCCGGAGCGCGACGCCTGGGCGGGACGGTTCTGGTCGCCGATCGCGGCGGCGGAGGCGTGGCGGACCCGCACGGCCGTGGCGCTGTACGACATGACGCCGCTCAAGCGGCTGGAGGTCAGCGGCCCCGGCGCCCTCGCCCTGCTGCAGCGGCTGACGACCGGCGAGACGGACAAGTCCGTCGGGTCGGTCACCTACACGCTGGCCCTCGACGAGGCCGGCGGCATCCGCAGCGACCTCACCGTCGCCCGGCTCGGCGAGCAGCTGTTCCAGGTCGGCGCCAACGGTCCCCTCGACCACGACCACCTGCTGCGCGAGGCGCCGGACGACGGCAGCGTGCAGGTCCGGGACGTCACCGGCGGCACCTGCTGCATCGGCCTGTGGGGCCCGCGGGCCCGCGACCTGGTCCAGCGGGTCAGCTCGGACGACTTCTCGAACGACGGGCTGCGGTACTTCCGCGCCACGCGGGCGCGGATCGGGGGAGTGCCGGTGACGGCGATGCGGCTGTCCTACGTCGGCGAACTGGGCTGGGAGCTCTACGCCTCCGCCGACGACGGCCGGCGGCTGTGGGACGTGCTGTGGCGCGCCGGCCAGGACCTCGGCGTGGTCGCCGCGGGCCGCGCGGCCTTCGCCAGCCTCCGGCTGGAGAAGGGCTACCGCGCCTGGGGCCACGACATGACCACCGAGCACGACCCCTACGAGGCCGGTCTCGGGTTCGCGGTCCGCCGACAGAAGCAGCACGACTTCGTGGGACGGCGGGCCCTCGCCGGGAAGGGCGACGACACGGTGCGCCGCCGGCTGTCCTGCCTGACGATCGACGACGGCCGCAGCGTCGTCCTCGGCTCCGAGCCGGTGTTCGTCGACGGCCGCCCGGCCGGCCACGTGACCAGCGCGGCCTTCGGGCACACCGTCGGCCGGCCGATCGCCTACGCCTGGCTGCCCGCCTCGGCGACCGTCGGGACGGCTGTCGAGATCGAGTACTTCGGCACCCGCATCCCCGCCACCGTCGCCGCCGAGCCGCTCGTCGACCCCGAGATGACCCGCATCCGAGGCTGATGGAGGACCCAGGTGACGTGCTGGAACGGCCCCCCTCAGGGGCCCGCGCCGGACGGAGTGCGGCGTGGGCCCCTGAAGGGGGGGCCTCTCAGATGACCGCGCGGATCGCCGTCTCGAAGCCGAGCACGTGCTCGCGGGCGAGGTCGTCGGCCCGGTCGGTGTCGCCGGCGGCGATCGCCCGGAGCAGCTCCACGTGCTCCCGGACGTGCTCGTCGACCGTGGGCAGGCGGTCGAGGAAGTGGCAGAAGATCCGCGTCGCCAGGTTGTCGTAGCGGATCAGGACGTCCTCGAGGTGGGGGTTGCCGGCCGCCCGGTAGATGGCCCGGTGCACCGCGAGGTCCCAGCGCATGAGCTCGGTCCGGTCGACCCGGGTGACGTCGAGCTGCTCGATGTGCGCGGCCAGGTCCTCGAGGTCGGGGCGTGGCGTCCGGGTGGCGCGCTCGGCGGCCCGGCGGGCCGCCAGGGGCTCGAGCTGGGCGCGGATGTCGGAGATGTGCGCCAGGTCCGAGATGTCCATGCCGGTGGCGAACGTGCCCCGCCGCGGGTAGGACACGACGAGCCGGTCGCCCTCCAGCCGCTTGAGCGCCTCGCGGACCGGGGTGCGGCCGACGCCCAGGTCCTGGGCCAGGTCGTCGTCGTCGATCGGGTCGCCCGGCCGGATGTCGAGCATGATCAGCCGGTCCCGGATCGCCACGTAGGCCCGGTCCGCCAGGGACGAGGCGGCCGGCTGGTCCAGGTCCAGCGGAGCGACGGTCACGCGCAGATCGTAGGCGTTGACCGCCTGCGGGTCTTGCCTCGTCAGAGGGATCGACATACCGTCATCCTACTGACTGATATACCAACTGTGTACCTCCGTCGCCGGGCGGTCGTCGCCGCGGCGGGTGGGAGGGGGGCCCGGGTGACCATCAGCGCCTTCGACCTCTTCAAGGTCGGGATCGGCCCGTCCAGCTCGCACACCGTCGGGCCGATGCGGGCCGCCGGCTCCTTCGCCGCCGGGCTGCGGCACCAGGGGGTGCTCGGCCGGGTGGTCCGGGTGCGCTGCGAGCTGTTCGGCTCGCTCGGCGCCACCGGCCACGGCCACGGCAGCGTGCCGGCCGTCGTGCTGGGCCTCGAGGGCGAGGACCCCGAGACCGTCGACCCGCTCGCGGCCCGGCCGCGGGTCGAGGCCGTCCGCCACGACGGCAAGCTGCGGCTCGCCGGCGAGCACCTCGTCGAGTTCTCCGTCGACGACGACGTCGTCCTGCACCGGCGCAGGCGGCTGGAGTTCCACAGCAACGGCATGCTCTTCCTGGCGCTGGGCGCCGACGGGACGGAGCTGAGCCGGCGCACGTACTACTCCGTCGGCGGCGGTTTCGTCCTCGACGAGGACGAGGCCGGCGACCCGGTGCTCGTCGAGGACGGCACGCCGGTGCGGTACCCGTTCCGCACGGGCGAGGAGCTGCTGGCCCACGCCCGGGAGACCGGCCTGCGGATCAGCGACCTGGTGCTGGCCAACGAGCTGTCCTGGCGCACTGAGGCCGAGGTCCGCGCGGGCCTGCTGCACGTCTGGTCGGTGATGCAGGAGTGCGTCGAGCGGGGGACGCGGGCCACCGGCGTCCTGCCCGGCGGTCTGCGGGTCCGGCGCCGGGCGGCGGCGCTGCGGGCTCAGCTGGAGGAGCACCGCGACGACTCCGACGCCCTGCGGGCGATGGAGTGGGTGACGCTCTACGCCCTCGCGGTCAACGAGGAGAACGCCGCGGGAGGGCGAGTGGTCACCGCCCCGACCAACGGCGCCGCCGGGATCGTGCCCGCGGTGCTGCACTACTACCGCGACTTCCTCGACTCCTACTCCGAGGACGGCGTGGTCCGGTTCCTGCTCACCGCCACGGCGATCGGGCTGCTGTTCAAGGAGAACGCCTCGATCTCGGGAGCCGAGGTGGGGTGCCAGGGAGAGGTGGGCTCGGCCTGCTCCATGGCGGCCGCGGGCCTCGCCGAGGTCCTCGGTGGCACGCCCGAACAGGTGGAGAACGCCGCCGAGATCGGGATCGAGCACAACCTCGGGCTCACCTGCGACCCCGTCGGCGGGCTGGTGCAGATCCCGTGCATCGAGCGCAACGCGGTGGGGTCGGTCAAGGCGATCACCGCGGCGCGCATGGCCGTCCGCGGGGACGGCCGGCACCACGTCTCGCTGGACAAGGCCATCAAGACGATGCGCGAGACCGGCGCCGACATGAAGGACAAGTACAAGGAGACCGCCCGGGGCGGGCTGGCCCTCAACGTCGTCGAGTGCTGAGGAGGCACCCGTGTCGCACCCCTTCACCCTCACGCTGAGCTGCCAGGAGCGCCCGGGCATCGTCCACGCGGTCACCGCGTTCCTCTTCCAGCGCGGCTGCGACATCGTCGAGCACCAGCAGTTCGACGACGCCGTCCGCGGTCAGCTGTTCCTGCGGACCGCGTTCGTGTGCGCGGAGCAGACCGACGCCGACCGCCTGGCGGCGGACTTCCGGGCGGTGGCCGACGAGTTCGGCATGACCTACCAGGTCACCGGCGACCAGCCGCAGCGGGTGCTCGTCATGGTGTCCCGGCTGGGGCACTGCCTCAACGACCTGGTCTTCCGCTGGCGCGCGGGCAGCCTCGGTGCCGACCTCGTCGCCGTCGTCTCCAACCACGAGGACCTGCGCCCGATGGCCGAGGCGGCCGGCCTGCCGTTCGTCCACGTGCCCGTGACGCCGGCGACGAAGCGGGAGGCCGAGGCCCGGCTGCTCGAGCTGGTCGACGAGCACGCGGTCGACCTCGTGGTGCTCGCCCGGTACATGCAGGTGCTCTCCGACGAGACCTGCGCGGCCCTGCACGGCCGGGCGATCAACATCCACCACTCGTTCCTGCCGGGCTTCAAGGGCGCCAAGCCCTACCACCAGGCCTTCGACCGCGGCGTCAAGCTCGTCGGGGCG
Organism: Geodermatophilus sp. SYSU D00700; assembly: GCF_054050255.1. Taxonomy (NCBI): domain Bacteria; kingdom Bacillati; phylum Actinomycetota; class Actinomycetes; order Geodermatophilales; family Geodermatophilaceae; genus Geodermatophilus; species Geodermatophilus sp. SYSU D00700. The sequence continues at coordinate 25,710 of NZ_JBJGZA010000038.1, forward strand.
ACCGCCCACTACGTGACCCCCGACCTGGACGAGGGGCCGATCATCGAGCAGGAGGTCATCCGGATCGACCACACCCACGACCCGCGCGCCCTGGCCACGGTCGGCCAGGACGCCGAGGCGCTCGCGCTCTCCCGGGCCGTGCGCTGGCACAGCGAGCGGCGGGTGCTGCTCAACGGCCACAGCACCGTCGTCTTCCGCTGACCCCGAGCCCGGACCGCACCCGCCCCCGGGTCCGGGGCGCCTGACGGCGCACCGCGGGCCCGCTCGGGGCCCGCGTCGTCCTCAGGCCGGCGACGCCACCGACCCCGCGGTCCGCAGCCGACGGGACTCGACGGCGAGCGTGGCGACCCCCGCGACGAGGAGCAGGGCGGCCACGACGCGGAGCACCAGGTCGATCCCGCCCGGGGTCGGCCGGCCACCGCCCACCGCCTCCACGACCGCGGTGGCGGCGACCACGCCCACACCGCCGATGCAGATCAGGACGGTGAGCAGCACGCTGGTACCCTCGGCCGAGCGGGCCGCGGGCAGGACGTTCTGCACGGCGAGCTGGCTCAGGGCGTAGCCCATGCCGGAGGTGATGCCGCACAGCCCCATCGCGGCGACGTACGGCGGCAACGGGCCGGCCAGCGACAGCAGGGCCAGTGCGGGCGCGGACAGCAGGACCGCCGCGCCCATGACCAGCCCCGCGGGATGGCGGGCCGACAACCGCCCGGACAGCGGCCCGCACAGCGCCAGCCCGGCCGAGGAGACGAAGAAGAGCATCCCGGCCGTGGCCGCGGACAGCCCCCGCACCTCCTGCAGCTCGAGGGTGGCCAGGACGACGTAGACGCAGGCCCCGATGTTCGCGACCGTGCCGGCGACCGTGAGCAGCACGAAGAGCCGGTCGTGCAGCAGGGACGGGCGGACCAGCGGTGCCCGGGCCCGCGTCTCGACCAGCCCGAACACCACCAGCAGCGCGACGCCGACGCCCAGGGGGACCAGCGTCGCCCGACTCGCCCAGCCCTCGACGCCGCCGTCGTCGATCGCGATGCTGACCAGGGCGAGGCCGGCCACCACCGTCAGCACGCCCCACCAGTCCAGGCCGCGCAGCGTGCGGGGCCCGGTCTCGTCGCGGGACTCCTGCAGCCGCCGCCCGCCCGCCACCGCCAGCGCGGCGAGCGGGACGTTGAGCAGGAACACCCACCGCCAGCTCACGGTCGAGGCCAGCACCCCGCCGACGACCGGCCCGAGCGCCGTCCCGACCCCGGCGACCCCGAGCAGGGCACCGGTGACCCGCGGCCGCTCCGCCTCGGTCGTCGCGTTCGTCACCAGGGCGAACGCCGTCGGCAGGATCATCGCCGCGCCGATCCCCTGGGCCACCCGGGCGGCGAGCAGCAGCGGCACGGACGACACGAGGCCGCAGACCAGCGAGGTCGCCCCGAAGACCGCGACGCCGGCCAGCAGCACCCGGCGCCGTCCCAGCACGTCACCGGCCCGGCCCGCGGGGATCAGCAGCGAGCCCAGGGCGATCATGTAGCCGCTCAGCAGCCACTGCAGGTCCGTCGTGGTCGACCCGAGGTCCGCCGCGATCGTGGGCAGCGCGAGGCTCAGCGAGAAGAAGTCGAGCTGGATGCAGAACAGCGCCCCACCCACGGGCAGGAAGGGGATCGCCGACCGGAGACTCGCGGGCGTGGGCACGTGCACCACCACTTCCCTCATCGGGCGCGAGGAGTCTCGCAGCGCGACGGCACCCCCTCAAGGACCCTCGGCGCGACCGGACGCCGGCCGGGGACGGGCACCCCGGCGCGCGTGCCGTCCGCCGTGCGCGCGGTCGGTCACCGGCGGGGCGTCCCGTGGGACGATGCCCGGGCCGGACCCAGGGACCCGCGTCCCACTCCGCACCGGGAGGCGCCCGTGGCAGCTCCCCAGGCCCTCGAGCCGCTCGTGCTGACCGCGATCGAGGACTACTTCCGGCTGCTGCAGGCCCACGTGCCCGCGGAGCAGATGCTCGCGGAGGTGCTGACCCAGGACTTCGAGACCGGGTTCGTCGGCGGGTTCACGTGGCGCGGCCCGGACGGGCTGGCCGACTTCCTGAGCACCCGCGCGGTCTTCTTCGACGAGTCGCACGAGATCCTGCAGCTGATGGACGTGGAGAAGACGGCCGAGGACGTGATCCGGGCCCGCACGCGGCTGCGCTTCTCCCTCCGCCGCCGGGACCCCGGTGCCGCGGTGAGCGAGGAGTTCACCGGCCAGGCCTTCCACACCTGGCTCTTCCGCGCGGACCCGTCCGGTCCCGGGTGGCGGGTCGCCGCTCAGATGGTCGACGGTTTCGCGCTGCTCGACGACAACGCCGCGGCCCTCTTCTCGACGCCGGACGAGGGCATGCGCACCTGAGCGCGGCCCGTCAGCGAGAGGAGCCGCGCCGGTGGCCCGATCCGTACCGCCTGCCGGCGTGCGACCGGACGGGACACCGGCACGGGCGTCGCGCGCGGACGCCGCACCGCACCGGCCGGCACTCGTGCTGGGGGCGCTCGGGGTCGTGTACGGCGACATCGGCACCAGCCCGCTCTACGCGGTGGAGACGGTGTTCGCCGTCGACGGCGGTGCGGTGCGGACCACCGCGGATGACGTGCTCGGCGTCGCGTCCCTGGTGTTCTGGTCGCTCACGATCACCGTGACCGTCAAGTACGTGGTGTTCGTCCTGCGGGCCGACAACGACGGCGAGGGCGGCGTCCTGGCCCTCGCGGCCCTGGTCTCCCGGTCGCTGCGCGCGGGCCCGGGCCGGCGTGCGGGCCTGGCGGTGGTCCTGGGCGTCCTGGGGACCTCGCTGTTCTTCGGGGACAGCGTCATCACGCCGGCGATCTCGGTGCTCTCGGCCGTCGAGGGCCTGGAGGTCGTGTCGCCGGGGCTCTCCGGCGTCGTCCTCCCCCTGGCCGTCGCGGTGCTGACCGCGCTCTTCGCGGTGCAGCGCTGGGGCACCAGCCGGGTCGGCAGGGTCTTCGGTCCGGTCATGCTGGTGTGGTTCGCCGTCCTCGGCGCGGCCGGACTGGCGCAGGTGCTCAGCACGCCGGGGGTGCTCCGCGGACTGTCGCCCTCCTACGCCGTGCTCCTCGCCGCCGACCGGCCCGCCGTCGCCCTAGCCGCGATGGGGGCGGTGGTGCTGGCGGTCACGGGTGCGGAGGCCCTCTACGCCGACATGGGCCACTTCGGCCGGCGGCCGATCCGGCTGGCCTGGTCGTTGCTGGTCTTCCCGGCGCTCGTCCTCAACTACCTGGGGCAGGCGGCGCTGGTCGCCCGGGACCCGGCCGCCCGGCGGGAGCCGTTCTTCCTGCTCTACCCGTCCTGGGCGCACGTGCCGGTGGTCGTGCTCGCCACCGCCGCCACCGTGATCGCGTCGCAGGCCGTGCTCGCCGGCGCCTTCTCGGTGTCCCGCCAGGCCGTGCAGCTGGGCTTCCTGCCGCGGCTGCGCATCCGGCACACCTCCGCACGGGAGGCCGGTCAGGTGTACGTGCCGGTGGTGAACCGGGTGCTGTTCGTCGCCGTGCTCGTCGTGGTGCTCGGCTTCGGCTCCTCGGCCCGGCTGGCCACCGCCTACGGCGTCGCGGTGACCGCCACCTTCCTCGTCACCACCGCGCTGCTGCTCGCGGTCGCCCGGCTGCGGTGGGGCTGGTCGGGGCGTCGGCTGCTGCTCCTCGGCGGTGTCCTGGGGGCCGTCGAGCTCACCTACTCGGCCGCCACCCTGCCCAAGGTCGCCCACGGCGGGTGGCTGACCCTCCTGCTCGCGGCCACGGTCTTCACGGTCATGACCACCTGGCACCGCGGACACGAGCTGCTGGTGGCCCGGCGGAGGGAGTCCGAGGGGCCGCTGCGCCGGTTCCTCGACGAGGTGCGGGCCGCGGGGGTGCCCCGCGTCCCCGGCGCCGGGATCTACCCGCACGCCTCCGGGGACACCGCCCCGCTCGCGCTGCGGACCACGGTCGACCGCTTCTCCGTCCTGCACGAACGGGTCGTGGTCGTCTCCGGCCGGACGGCGACCGTGCCGCACGTCCCCGAGGACCGGCGGGTGACGGTGGAGCCCCTCGGCCCGGCCGGCGACGGCTTCGTGCACGTCACCGTCGAGTTCGGCTTCCTCGACCCGCCGGACCTCGCGGCCGCCCTCCGCGGGGCGGTACCCGGAGGGGACGGCGACCCGGACACGGTGACCTGGTTCGTGACCCGGCCGGTGCTGCGGCCCACCCGGCGGTCGGGGATGAGCGCCTGGCGGACCCGCCTGTTCGTCGCGCTGGCCCACGGCTCGGTGGGGCACAGCGAGTACCTGTCCCTGCCCGCCCCCCGGACCGTCGTCACGGGAGCCGAGATCGACCTGTGATCCCGCCCAGAACCTCGCCGCGGCCGGTCAGTGGCCGCCGTCCCCGTCCCGGGCGTGGAGGGTCCGGAACACCTCGAGCAGCCGGAGACGGGCGGCCTCGGGCAGCGCCGGGGTGTCGGTGGCCCGCAGCGCTGCCGACGTCCGGCGCATCTGCTCCAGGTAGACCGCGCACGCCTCGCACAGCTCCAGGTGGGCCGCGACCGCCCGCTCGACGTCCTCGGCGAGGGACCCCTCGAGGTACTCGGTGACCAGCTCGACGAACTCCTGGCAGGCGACCTCCAGCGCGGGGTCCCCACCTGCGGGGCGAGGGCTCGGCAGCTCGGCCATGGCGCTCTCCTCCTCTCGGCGCACCGGCCCGCGCCGTCGATCAGCGCCCGTGGCCGGGTGCACTCCCGGCCCAGGAGGATGCCCCGGTCGGCGGGGTCCGATGCGGGGCGCTCACCGCCGGGCCCGTTCCGCCTGGTCGATCGCCCAGGCGGCGTTGACCAGGCCGATGTGGCTGAACGCCTGGGGGACGTTGCCGAGCAGCTCACCGCTGACCGGGTCGACCTCCTCCGACAGCAGCCCGAGGTCGTTGACGAACGCCGCGGCCCGCTCGAACACCTCGCGGGCCCGGTCCACCTGCCCGGAGAGCGCCAGCGCCTGGGCCAGCCAGAAGGTGCACAGCAGGAACGTGCCCTCCTCCCCGGCCAGCCCGTCGACCCCCTCCTCGGTGCGGTAGCGGTACACCAGGCCCCGGTCGTCGGTCAGCCGCTCGGCGATCGCGTCGATCGTGGCCAGCATGCGGGGGTCGTCGGCGGGGAGGAACCCGACGATGGGCAGCATCAGGTTGGAGGCGTCCAGCGCGGTCGACCCGAAGGCCTGGGTGAACGCGCCGGCCTCCTCGTTCCAGCCCTGCTGCAGCACGGTGTCGGCGATCTCCTCGCGGACCTTGGCCCACTCGTCGACGCGGTGCTCGCAGCGCAGCTGCGGGGCGAGGGCGATCGCCCGGTCCAGGGCGACCCAGCACATGACCTTGGAGTAGAGGAAGTGCTGCGGCTCGCCGCGCACCTCCCAGATCCCCTGGTCCCGGTCCCGCCAGCGGACGGCGGCGGTGTCGGCGCAGGCGGCGAGGAACCAGCGGGTCTCCTCGTCGAGGGCGGGCAGCTGGTCGGCCAGCCGGGCGGCTGCGCCCAGCAGCTCCCCGTAGACGTCGACCTGCCGCTGGTCCCAGGCGCCGTTGCCCACCCGGACCGGCCGGCTGTCCCGCCAGCCGCGCAGGTGCCCGAGGGTCCGCTCGCTGAGGTCGTGCTCACCGCCGACGCCGAACATGATCTGCAGCGACATCTCGGGGCCGATGCCGCCGGCGCCCGCCGTGGTCATGAAGGCGAAGAAGTCCTCCGCCTCGTCGGGGCAGGCCGCGACCCACAGCGCCTCCATGGTGAAGCTGGCGTCGCGCACCCAGGCGTAGCGGTAGTCCCAGTTCCGCTCGCCGCCGACCCCCTCGGGCAGGGACGTCGTACCGGCGGCGACGACCGCGCCGCTGGGCTGGTAGGACAGCCCCTGCAGCACCCGGCCGCTGAGGTGGACCAGGTCGGCCCAGGGGCCCTCGTACGACTGGTGCAGGTCGCACCAGGACTCCCACGAGGCCAGCGTGCGGTCGAGCAGGTCCGCCAGCTCGCCCTGGGACCAGACGTGCGCCGAGACGGCGTCGCCGAGGGTGCTGCGCTGCAGTGCCAGGTGGACGACGTCCCCGGCCCGCAGGCGCAGCCGCGCGCGGGCTCGCCCGTCCTGCAGGTCGACCTCGCCGGGCAGGGTCAGCACCAGCCAGTCCGCACCGCCCCGGGCGGCGACCCCGCCGTCCAGCGGGGACAGCAGCGGCACGATCAGCCCGTACTCCGGCCGCGGCCGGTAGTCGACCAGCACGTCGACCTCGCCCGAGGTGCACGCGATCCGGCGGACCAGGACGTGCGGGACGTCGGTGCCCAGCCGGTGCCCGTGGTTGTCCGGGCCGAGGCCGAGGGCGTCGGTGACCTGCAGCTCGCCGCCGGCCGTGTGGAACGTCGTCTCCAGCGCCAGCGAGCGCCCGACGTAGCGGCGGGTCGCGGTCCACTCCGCCTCCGGCTGCACCGACCAGTGGCCTGCGTCGTCGTCGAGCAGCGCGGCGAACACCGACGGGCCGTCGAAGCGGGGGAAGCACAGCCAGACGACCGAGCCCGCGCGGTCGACGAGCGCGCAGGAGTGCCGGTCGGACAGGAACGCGTGGTCGGCGATGGGGGTGGAGCTCATGGGGGTCTCCCGGGGTCGGCGGTCTCACCGGTGCAGTCGCCGCGGACCGGCGGGCCGTTACGCGTAACGCCGGGCGAGGGGAGGCGGACGACGGCAGCGAGTCCCGAGGAGGCCCGATGTCCGAGATCCGTCCCGCACCGCCCGGCGTCGAGACAGCGCTCGAGGTCGACGTCGTCGTCGTCGGGGGAGGCCCGGCGGGGGAGGTGGCCGCGGGCCGGTGCGCCGGCCGGGGCCTGGAGACGGTGCTGGTCGAGGCCGAGCTGGTCGGCGGGGAGTGCTCCTACTGGGGCTGCATCCCGAGCAAGACGCTGCTCCGGCCCGGGGACGTGCTCGCCGCCGCGGCCCGGGTGCCAGGCGCCGCCGCGGCGGTGACCGGCCGGGTCGACGTCGCGGCCGCGCTCGCCCGCCGCGACTACATGACCTCCGACTGGATGGACGCCGGGCAGGAGCGCTGGCTGGCCGACCACGGCGTCCGGCTGCTGCGCGGGACCGGCCGGCTCGCCGGGGAGCGCCGGGTGCAGGTCGACGGCGGCCCGCGGCTGACCGCCCGCCGCGCCGTCGTGCTGGCCACGGGCAGCGCTCCGGTGCTGCCGCCCGTGCCGGGGCTGGCCGAGGTGCGGCCCTGGGACAACCGGTCCGCCACGGCCGCGAAGGAGGTCCCCGAGCGGCTGCTCGTGCTCGGCGGCGGCGCCGTCGGGCTGGAGCTGGCCCAGGCGTTCTCCCGGCTGGGTGCCGCGGAGGTGACCGTGGTCGAGGCCGGCCCGGCCCTGCTGCCCCGCGAGGAGCCCTTCGCCGGCGAGCAGGTGCGGGCGGCCCTCGAGCGGGAGGGCGTCGCGGTGCGGCTGGGCACCCGGCTGGCCGCGATCCGGCGCGAGGGCACCGACGGGCCGGTCCGTGCGGTGCTCGACACCGGCGACGAGGTGACCGCGGACGAGGTGCTGGTGGCCGCCGGCCGCCGGCCGCGCACCGACGACCTCGGGCTGGACGGCGTGGGCCTGACGCCCGGGCGGCCGGTGCCCGTCGACGACCGGCTCCGCGCCACCGGTGTCCCCGGCGGCTGGCTGTACGCCGTCGGCGACTGCACCGGCCTGGCGCCGCTCACCCACATGGGCAAGTACCAGGCCCGGATCGCCGCCGACGTGATCACCGGGCGGGACGTCCGCGACCGGGCCAGCCGGGACGCCGTGACCCGGGTGACCTTCACCGACCCGCAGGTGTGCGCGGTGGGGCTGACCGCGGCGGAGGCGCGCCGGCGGGGCGTCGCCGTCCGCGTCCTCGACGTCGGCACCGGCGACGTCCCCGGCTCCTACGTGCTCGGCGACGCGCAGGAGGGCACGACGCGGCTGGTCGTCGACGAGGCCTCCGGTGTGCTGGTGGGCGCCACGATCACCGGCAGCGGCGTCCAGGAACTGCTGCACTCGGCGGTGGTCGCGATCGCCGGGCGGGTGCCACTGACCGAGCTGCGGCACGCCGTGCCGGCGTTCCCCACGGTCGCCGAGGTCTGGCTGCACGCCCTCGACGCCGCCGACGTCTGACCCTTCTGCGTGGAGGTCCCCGTGCCCGACGTCTCGTTCACCAACCTGCTGGTCGTCGCGGCCGTCGCGGCGCTCGTGCCGCTGGCCCTCGGCTGGGCGCCCCGGCTGCGCGTCCCCTCGGTCGTCCTCGAGATCGTCGCCGGCGTGGTGCTCGGTCCCTCGGTGCTCGGGTGGGTCGAGGTGGACCTGCCCGTGCAGGTGCTGGCCCTGGTCGGGCTGGCGTTCCTGCTCATGCTCGCCGGGCTGGAGATCGACCTGCGCGGGCTGCGCGGGCGGCTGCTCGGGCTCGCCGGCCTCGGGTACGGCGTCAGCCTCGCCCTCGCCGTGCTCGTCGGCCTCGGGGCCCAGGCGGCCGGCTGGACGTCGGCACCGCTGTTCCTCGCCGTCGCCCTCACCGCGACGTCGCTCGGGCTGGTCGTGCCGGTGCTCAAGGACGCCGGCCGGGTGGGCGACCCCGTCGGGCAGACGACCATCGCGGCGGCGTCGGTCTCGGACTTCGCCGCCATCGTGCTGCTGTCCCTGCTGTTCTCCACCTCCGGCGGCGGTGCCGGCACGACGGCGCTGTTCCTGGTCGGCTTCGGGCTGCTGGTGGCGGCCCTCGCCGTCGGTGCCGACCGCGTGCGGATGTCGATGCGGCTGGGCGACGTGCTCGTCCGGCTGCAGGACACCACGGCCGAGATCCGGGTCCGGCTGGTCGTGCTGCTGCTGGTCGCGTTCGTGGCGCTCGCCGAGCGGCTGGGCCTGGAGACCATCCTCGGCGCCTTCCTCGCCGGCGCGCTGGTGGGCCTGGTCGACCGCGACTCCGCCACCCACCCCCGGTTCCGCGCCAAGCTCGAGGCCATCGGCTACGGCTTCCTCGTCCCGGTGTTCTTCGTGAGCAGCGGGGTGCAGCTGGACCTGCGCGGCCTGCTCGCGGAGCCGTCGGCGCTGCTGCAGGTGCCGGTGCTGCTGGCCGCGCTGCTCGTCGTCCGCGGGCTGCCGGCGGTGCTCTACCGCCGTTCCCTGGGACGGGCCGGGGCCGTCGCGGCCGGCCTGCTGCAGGCCACCTCGCTGCCGCTGCTGGTCACCGCCGCGCAGATCGGCACCGCCACCGGCCGGCTGCCCGCGACCACGGCCGCGGCGCTGGTGTTCGCCGGGCTGCTGTCGGTGCTGGTCTTCCCCGCGGCGGCGCTGGGCATCCTGGGCCGTCCGCCCGCCCCCGCCGTCCCCGGGCCGCGTCCGGCCCCGGCGGCCCGGACCGGCGGCGCGTGACCGTCCGGAGGTGCTCGTGACGTCGCCCGGGCGCCTGGTCGCGGTGTCCGTGGGCCGCCCCCGCACGGTGGCCTGGCGGGGCCGGCAGGTCGAGACCGCGATCTGGAAGACCCCTGTGGCCGGCCGCCGGTGGGTGCGCCGGCTCAACGTCGACGGGGACGCGCAGGCCGACCCCGTGGGCCACGGCGGCGAGCACCGCGCCGTCTTCGTCTACCAGCGCGAGTCCTACGCGTACTGGGAGCGCCACCTCGGCCGGCGGCTGCCCGACCCGGGGACGTTCGGCGAGAACCTCACCGTCGAGGGGCTGGCCGACGACGAGGTCTGCGTCGGCGACCGGCTGGCGATCGGCGGCGCGCTCCTCGAGGTCACCCAGCCGCGGGTCACCTGCCACAAGGTCGGGATCCGCCTCGGCGAGCCGCGGATGCCGGCGCTGCTGACCGCGCACGGCCGCCCCGGCTTCTACCTGCGGGTGCTGCGGGAGGGCGAGATCGGTGCGGGCGACCCGGTCCACGTCGTCCGCCGCGACCCCGCGGGCCTGACCGTGCGCCGCGTCTCGCAGCTGCTGTACACGCCGGCGCGGGACGAGGCCACGCTGCGCGCGGCCCTGGGGGTTCCCGCACTGTCGGAGGGCTGGAAGGAGTCCTTCCGGCAGCTGCTGGCGGCGGGCGACCGGCCGGGCAACCCGGGCCTGGCGCCACAGGCCGCCACCGATCCCGCGTACCCGGGGTTCCGCCCGTTCACCGTGACGCGGGTGGTCCGCGAGTCGGCGCACGTCGTCTCCGTCCACCTCGCTCCCGGGGACAGCGGCGCGGCGCCCTCCTGGCTGCCCGGCCAGTACGTGTCCCTGCGCCTGGCCGACGCCGGCGGGCCGGTGGTCCGCAGCTACTCGCTCTCCGTGCCGGCCGGGCCGCGGCTGCGGGTCTCGGTCAAGCGCGAGGGCCGGGGGAGCGGTCTGGTGCACGCGCTGACCGCCGGCGCCCGGGTGGAGGTCGCCGCTCCGCGGGGCGACCTCGGCTTCGACCCGCACGCCCCCGAGCCGGCGGTGCTCGTCAGCGCCGGCATCGGGGTCACGCCGGTGCTCGGCTGCCTGCTCGCCCAGGCCGCGACCCGCCCGGAGCGGCGGCTGGTCTGGGTGCACGTCGCCCGCTCAGCGGCGGAGCACTCCCTCGCCGCGGAGGCCGACGCGGCGCTGGCGCGGATGCCCGCGGCGGTGCGGCACGTGCGGTACACGGCGCCGGGCGCCGCGGCGCAGGCAGACGCGGCCGGCCGGCTGACCCTCGAGGCCCTCGCCGACCTCGGCGTGGACGCCTCCTGCTCGGCCTACGTCTGCGGACCGGGCGGGTTCGCCGCGGACGTGCGGCGGATGCTCGACGCCCTGGGGGTGCCGGCGTCCGCCGTCCACGTGGAGTCCTTCGGGGCGGTCACGGCGGCGGGCGGGACGCCGGCCCACCCACCGCAGCCCCCCGCGTCGGACGGGCCGGCGGTGACCTTCGCCCGGGCCGGGGTCACCACGGCGTTCGACCCGTCGAGGTGGGACAGCCTGCTCGAGCTGGCCGAGGCGTGCGACGTGCCGGTGCGCTGGTCGTGCCGCACCGGCGTCTGCCACAGCTGCGAGACCCCGCTGGTCGACGGCGCGGTGGCCTACGACCCCGAGCCGCTCGAGGCGCCGGGTGGCGAGCTGGTCCTGGTCTGCTGCGCCCGGCCCACGACGGCGGTCACCCTCGACCTGTGAGGTGCGCTCCCTGGCGGGGCTCCCGGAGGTGCCTTTGTAGCGCCAATGGCTGCTCACTGAGCTCTGAGCTGCCTGACCGACCCCACGCACGCCCGCGGTCCGGCCACGGCGGGCGGTAGCGGACCGCGAGATCGGCGGTCTCGTGATCATCAGCAGCTGATCACCACGAGACCGCCGATCTCGTGCCGGGCTCGGTCCCGGGCAGGTCAGCGGACCGTGGTGACGGCCGGACCCGCCGCCCGCGGTGCCGGCAGGCCGGCGGGGGCGGCGGCCTGGACCCCGAGCCGGTCGGCGATCACGTCGGCCACCCGCAGCGCGTTGGCGATGATCGTCAGCGTCGGGTTCACCGCGGTGCTGGACACGAAGAAGCTCGAGTCGGCGACGTAGAGGTTGTCCACCTCGTGCATCCGGCAGTCCAGGTCCAGCGGCGCCGTGGCCGGGTCGGGGCCGAAGCGGATGGTGCCGTTCTGGTGGGCCACGCCGCCGATGCCGAGCTGGCCGCCGGCGTACTGCCGGTTCTCGTACACGTCCTGCTCGCAGCGGATGGAGTCCAGCAGGCCCATGAGGCGCATCCGCAGCCGGGCCACCTCGGCGGCGTTGGTGCGGCGGTAGAACAGCCGGATCCCGCCGTCGGCGTCCACGGTCACCCGGTTCTCGTCGAGCGGGAGGTCCTCGGTCGTCAGCCAGAAGTCGATCGAGTGGCGCGCGAGGTCGGCCGGGTCCCGGGCGTCGGGGACGTCGAAGCCGATGAGGACGGCGTCGCTCTTGCCGTTCATCTGGATGGAGCCGACCGGGTACTCCCAGTCCGGGTCGAGGGGGTCGGACCAGTAGAAGTCGTTGACCCCGAGCGTCTTCTGGAACCGGGTCGGGTTGGGGGTCTTGGAGAACGCCACCAGCCCCGAGTTGTTGTGCAGCATCAGGTGCCGGCCCACGTGCCCGGAGCCGTTGCCCAGACCGGCCGGGTGCCGGTCGCTCGCCGAGGCCAGCAGCAGGGCGGCCGAGTTGATCGCTCCGGCGGCCAGCACGACGACGTCGGCGGTGTACTCCTCGCGCTGCCCGTCCCGCTCGACGACCACCCGCGAGACGCTGCGCCCGGAGGGGTCGGTGTCCAGCCGGACCACCCGCGCGCGGGTCCGCAGCTCCACGTTCGGGTACCGCAGCGCCGGCTCCACGGTCATGACCTGCGCGTCGGCCTTGCCCTTCACCAGGCAGGGGAAGCCGTCGCAGGTCGCGCAGCGGATGCAGGCCGACAGCTCCGGGCGGGCCTCGTCGAGCAGGATCCCGTTGGGCAGCGAGAACGGGTGCAGGCCCGCGCCCGTCAGGTCGGCGCGCAGCTGCGCGATCCGGGGCTCGTCACTGATCGCCGGCCACGGGTAGGGGCCGGTGGCCGGCGGCTCGTCCGGGTCCTCGCCCCGCGTGCCGTGGACCTGGTACAGCGCCTCGGCGCGGTCGTACCAGGGCGCGAGGTCGGCGTAGGAGATCGGCCAGGCGGGAGAGACGCCGTCCACGTGCTGGACCGCGCGGAAGTCCCGCTCCCGGAAGCGGTAGAGGACGGCGCCGTAGAACTTGGTGTTGCCGCCGACGTAGTAGTGCTGCTTGGGGGTGAACCGCCGGCCGTCGGCGCCGTCGGTCCACTGGCCGCTGTTGGCGTAGCGCTTGTCGGCCCACAGCGCCTGCGGGTCCCAGTTCTGCGGCTCGCGGCGCAGCCAGTCGCCCCGCTCCAGCAGCAGCACCCGCTTCCCGGTGGGGGCCAGGGCCCAGGCGACGGCACCACCGCCGGCGCCCGACCCGATGACGACGACGTCGGCGTGCTCGCTCATGGCGGACCTCTCCTCAGGTGATCGCGAGCGGGGTGACCCAGGCGCCGGTGGCGCCGCGCAGCTTGGCGTGGCTGACGACGAGCAGGAACTCGCGCAGCCCCGCGGCGGCGGCCTCGGCCAGCCGCAGGTTCTCCAGCACGACGACGCCGTGCCGGACGTTGAGGGTCTGGGGGACCACGAACGGCTCGGCCGGGTCCTCGGCCGGCACCGGCCCGTAGCTCCAGGTGTCGCAGCCGGTCAGGGCCACCCGGGAGGCGGCGAGCCACTCGGCCAGTTCCGTGCCGGGGCCGGGCTCACCGGCCGCGTAGCGGTCGTCGTCCACGCCCCACCAGCCGCCCCAGCCGGTGTGGAACAGCACCCCGTCCCCGGGGCGCAGCGTCCGGCCCTCCAGCGCGGCCTCGGCGTCGGCGACCGTGACGACGTCGCCGGGCCCGAGCCGGTCGACCCCGCGCACCGCGGCGACGTCGAGCAGCAGCCCGCGGGTGACGACCTGCGGGAGCGTGTCGACGCCGAGCCGGTTGGTGCCCCAGTCCTCGGCGATGTCGGCCAGCCGGTGGCCGTTGTACGTGCGGTCACCGGCCTGCAGGTGGTTGAGCGCGTCGAGGTGGGTGCCCATCTGCTGGGTCGCGGTGACCTGCTCGACGATCCAGTTGACCGCGTTGCGCCCCCAGCCCTCGGGGCCGCCGTCCGGGCGCCGGCGGTTGACGTGGTGGTAGTTGGTCGTCAGGTAGGACCGGAAGGTGCGCCCGGGGAAGGCGGGGACGTCGGCGTGCAGCACGTGGGCGAGGTCGTGCACCTGCCCGGTCCGCACCAGGGAGACCGCGGCCAGCACCGTCTCCGGGGTGATCTCGTTGAGCGCCCCCGCGGCGTCGTCGGGTCCCCAGCGGGACGGGAACCACCCGGCCGTCCGCTCGTCGACCGACGGCCGGTCGTGCAGCGCCGTCACTCCGACGACCAGGTGGTCTCGAACGACGGGTAGAGGGTGAGCCCGCCGTCGACGAACAGGGTCTGGCCGGTGACGTAGGCGGCCTCGTCCGAGCAGAGGAACGCGGTGGCCGCGGCCATCTCCTCGGCGCCGCCGGCGCGGCGCATCGGGATGTGGCTCTCCACCATCTCCCGCTTGACCGGGTCGTCGATCCAGGACCGGTTGATCGGGGTGACCGTCGCCCCGGGTCCGATGCCGTTGACCCGGATGCCCCGGCCGGCGTACTCGAGGGCGAGGGTCCGGGTGAGGTTCTGCATGCCGCCCTTGGAGACGGAGTAGCCGACGAACCGGGGCTTGGGGATGACCTGGTGGACGCTGGAGACGTTCACGATGCTGCCGCCGGTGCCGGTCGACAGCCAGGAGCGGATCGCCTGCTGCGCGCACAGGAACGCGCCGCGCAGGTTGACCGCGAGGACCTTGTCGAAGGCGGCGACCGGGAGCTCGTCGGTGTCGGCGGCGACCTGGATGCCGGCGTTGTTGACCAGGTAGTCGATCCGGCCGTACTCGTCGTGGACCCGCTCGAACATCGCGGCGACCTGGTCCTCCTGCGACACGTCGGCCGCGACCAGGATCGGGTGTGTCCCGGCGGCGGACATCTGCTTCATGCAGATCTCGACGCCGTGCTCGATGGCCTCCCTGGTCTCCTCGGCGCCGTCGGGCGGGCCGACGTAGTTGATCGCGACGTCGACGCCCTCCTCGCCGAGCCGGATGGCGATCGCCTGCCCGATGCCGGAGCTGCCGCCGGTGACCAGTGCCTTCTTGCCCTGCAGACCCTTCACGTCCCGCTCCCTGAGAGAAGTGACCGTCCGTGGTGGAAGAAGCGGACGGCGTCGTGCGTGGTGGTGATCCGGTCCGCACCGGCGGCGGCGCCGAACGGTGCGTTCCAGTACGCGTCCCGGACCGGCGGTCCCCCGTGCGGGCCGACGTAGAGGTAGGGCTCCGGGAAGGCGTCGTCGCCGGGGGAGGAGCCGTAGTTGACCGCGCCGAGCGTGATGCCGACGTCGAGGTGCTCGGGCCAGAGGACCGGCTCCGCCGGCTGCTCCAGCTGCGCGGCGAACCGGCGCAGCGACGCCTGCCCGAGGGTGAGCCAGTCGGCGAGCCGGCGGGCGGCGGCCGGGTCGACCGGCAGCGGCGCGTCCGGGTCCGGGTCGGTGGCCGGCCGGTAGCTGCCGCGCAGCCCGAGCTCCACCCCGGCGAAGCGGGCGGCGTCGCCCAGCGTGGTCAGCGGCCGGGAGCGGACCGAGCCGTCGCGGACCACCAGCAGCTCGTCGCCCACGACGGCGAGCTGCCGGTTCCCGATGCCGACGGTGGTGGTGAAGCCCCCCGGACGGGGCCGGAGCCGGATCGTCCCGGCGGCGGCGAACTGACCCGCGGCGAGCACGTGCTCGGCCAGCCGGTGCCAGCTCGTCCGCGTGGTCCCCAGGACCTGCGGCGCGGTCGTCGTCATGCCCCCGTGGTCCCGTCCGCGCCCACCGCGTTACGCCGGGGACCGCACCCGGCCGCGTTCCCGTGGCGGAGAGCCCTGTCGCGCCCGGCGGGCCGCTGCCAGGCTGTGCCCGACCCGACGACAGCCGCCCGGAGCGGCTCGTACCGGGAGGAGCGGACGGGTCATGGTGCTCTCGTCGGTGCAGGCGACGCCGGTCCGCGCACGCGGCGGGCCGGTGCTGCTCCCCGTGCCACGGGAGGGCGCCTCCGTCGAGCCGGTCATCACCACCAAGCTCTTCGTCCCCGCGCTCGGCAGGCGGCCGGTCGAGCGGCCGCGGCTCGTCGGGCGGCTCGCGCGGGCCCTGGACGTCCGGCTGACCCTCGTGGTCGCCCCGGCCGGGTGGGGCAAGAGCACGCTGGTCGCCCAGTGGCTGCGCGCGGCCGGCGTCCCGGCCGGCTGGCTGTCCCTGGATCCCGCGGACGGCGACGTCACCCGGTTCTGGCGGTACCTCCTCCTCGCCGTGCAGCAGGCCGACGCCCACGTCGGGACCACGGCGCTGCGGCGGCTGGACGCGGCCGGCGCCGACGTCGAGCGCGACGTGCTGCCCGTGCTCGTCAACGAGCTGGCCGACGCCGGCCGGGACCTGGTGCTCGTCCTGGACGACTACCACCTGGTCGACGCCGCGCCGGTGCACCGCTCGGTCGCCGCCCTGCTCGACCACGCCCCGGCGACGTTCCACCTGGTCGTCGTCTCCCGGACCGACCCGCCCGTGCCGCTGAGCCGCCTCCGGGTCGCCGGCGACCTGGCCGAGGTCCGGGACGAGCACCTGCGGTTCACCGCCGAGGAGGCCGCGGACCTGCTCGACCGCGCCGCGGTGCCCGGCCTCTCCGCCGGGGAGGTGCAGCGGCTGGTCGCCCGCACGGAGGGGTGGGCGGCCGGCCTCCAGCTGGCGGCCCTGCGCCTCACCGACCGGGCCGACCGGCAGGCCCGGGCCGACTTCGTCGACCGGTTCACCGGCGCCGACCGGCACGTCGTCGACTACCTCGGCGAGGAGGTGCTGGGTTCGCTGCCACCGCGGCTGCGGGAGTTCCTCCTGCGCACGTCGGTGCTGCCCCGGCTGTGCGCGCCGCTGGCCGACGCCGTGACCGGTGGCGACGACGCCGTCGCGATGCTCGACGAGATCGCGCGGGCGAACCTCTTCCTCGGCGCCCTCGACGACGAGGGACGGTGGTTCCGCTACCACCAGCTGTTCCGGGACCTGCTGCAGTACGAGCTGCGGCGCACCCGCCTCGAGGACCCCGCCCTGCTGCACCGCCGGGCGGCCGGGTGGTTCCGGGACCACGGGGAGCCCGAGGAGGCGATCGGGCACGCCCTCGCCTCCGGGGACGCCGTCCTGGCCGGTGGGCTGGTCGGCGAGGGGTGGCGGGCCCAGTTCAACCTGGGCCACCTGCGGACCGTCCAGGGCTGGCTGGACGCCCTGCCGCCCGCGCAGGTCGCCGCCGACGCCGGGCTCACGGGCGCCCGGGTGTGGCTGCACCTGGACCGCGGGCAGCTCGACGAGGCCGGCGCGGCGCTGGCGGCGGCCTCCGTGCCCGCCGACGACCTCCACCTCGAGGTGCTGCGGGCGCTGCACGCCTTCAAGGCGGGGGACGTGCCGCGTGCCGAGGAGCGGCTCGCCGCCCTGCGGGGGCGGCCCGCCGATCCCTTCCTCGACACCGTGCAGGACCTCGTCGGCGGCGTCTGCGCGCTGTGGCTGGGCGACCTGCGGCGGGCGGGGGAGCGGCTGCACCGGGCGGCGGCCCGCGCGGAGGACACCGGCAACCGGCTCGCGCAGGTCTACGCCCTCGGGTCGCAGGCGCTGGTCGCGGTGCTGACCGGGGACCCGGGGTCGGCGGAGCAGTCGATCGCCCGGGCCGACGACGTCGTCGCGGACGCCGCCGTCGGCGCCCACTTCGTGGCGATGTCCCCCGCGCTGGCCGCGGCGCGGCTGGCCCTCGTCCGTGGCCGGTGGGAGGACGCCGCGGTCTCCGCCGAGGCGGCCGCCGGGCTCGCCGCCCGCGGTGCGGGGCGCGTCGAGCAGGCCGCCGCCCTGGTCACGGCGGCGGAGGCGGCCCGGCACGCCGGGCGCGACGGGGAGCGGTGGCTGGCCGCGGCCGCGGCGGTGCTCCGCGACTGCGCCGACCCGGGGCCGACCGTCCGGGACTGGCTCGGCCGCGAGCAGCGCGCCCGCCGGGTCCGGGACTCCGCCGCGGTCCCGGTGGAGCCGCTCACCGAGCGGGAGCTGGCCGTCCTCTCGCTGCTCCCCACCACGATGTCGCAGCGGGAGATGGCCGGCTCGCTGTTCGTCAGCCCCAACACGATGAAGACGCACCTGCGGGCGATCTACCGCAAGCTGGGCGCCGAGTCGCGCGACGACGCGGTGCTGCGGGCCCGCTCCGTGGGCCTGCTCTGATCCCCGGGGGCCGGCGGCGTGCGGTCGCCCCGGGGCCTCACCCCGCCGGCCACCCGCCGTCGGCGACCAGGACGGTCCCGGTGACGTAGCTGGCCTGCGGCGAGCACAGCCACACCGCGGCCGCGGCGATCTCGCCGGGTTCGGCGATCCGGGACAGCGGGACCCGCTGCAGCAGCTCGGCGCTGACCTCGGAGGTCATCCTGGTCCGGGTGACCCCCGGCGCGACGGCGTCGACCCGGATGCCGGTCCCGGCGAGCTCGACCGCGGCCGCCCGGGTCAGGCCGTTGACCCCGTGCTCGGCGGCGACGTAGGCGCCGTTGTCCGCCATCGCGGCGTCCCCGAGCATCGACGAGGTGTTGACGACGGCGCCGCGGCCCCGGCGGCGCATGTGCGCGATCTCGGCGCGCATGCAGTGCCGGACGCCGACCAGGTCGACCTGCAGGACCCGCAGGAACTCCTCCGGCGGGTACTCGTCCAGCGGCACGAAGGGACCGGCCACCCCCGCGTTGTCGTGCGCGGCGTCCAGCCGGCCGAAGCGGTCCACGGTGCGCGTCACGGCGGCCAGGTCGGTCACGTCGGCGACGACCACCTCGGCCTCGGCACCCGCCGAGCGGACCAGGTCGGCGGTGCCGGCGAGGCCGTCGGCGTCGACGTCGAGGAGCGCCACCGCGGCACCCGCCTGCGCGAAGGCGACCGCGCCGGCCCGGCCGATGCCCGAGGCCGCCCCGGTGACCAGCGCGACGGTGCCGGCGAGGTCGTCCACGGTGTCCTCCCGAGCTCGTCGGCGGAGGCTCCGCCCGCGGCCCCCAGCATGGACCGGCGCTCAGCCGCGGTAGTAGTCCTCGAGCGCGGACCGCAGCGCCGCCCGGCCGCGGTGCAGCAGGACCCGCTGGTTGGCGGCCGACAGCTCCAGCGCCGCGCACGTCTCCTCGGCGGACAGGCCGTGCACGTCGCGCATCTCGACCACGCGGCGCTGCCGGTCGGGCAGTCCCGCCAAGGCCCGCCGCAGGTGCTCGCCGACCTCCCGGTTGAGCGCCCCGTCCTCCGGCTGCTCCCAGGCCCGGGGGGCGCCGGTCGAGGTCCAGTGCCCGGGGTAGGCGCCGTCGGGCCCCTGGAAGCGGGCCGGGTCGACCGTCGGTCCCGGCGCCGGGGAGCCGGTCAGGTCGGCCGACGCCACGACGCGCGCGTCCCTCGCCCACCGGCTCTTGGCCCGGTTGATGAGGATGGAGAACGCCCAGCTGCGGACCGTGGACCGTCCCTCGAAGCGCGCGATCCCGCCGATGACCGCCAGCCACGTCTCCTGGACCACGTCCTCCGCGGCGTGCCGGTCGCGGACGTAGCGGCGGGCGACCGACAGCATCACGGGGGACCAGTCGTCGACGACGGCGGCGAACGCGGCGGCGTCGCCGGCGCGCAGCCGGGCGAGCAGCTCCGCGTCGGCGGTGTCCCTGCGGCCGGTGTCCCTGTCGGCGGTGTCGCTGTCGGCGAGCGCCTGGCGGCTGAGCTGAGGCATCGTCCCTCCCCGGGCTGTCCGGGAGTCAGCCTGGCGCGGCCGCGGGTGGGGGGCCTCCCCCTCCGGGGGGGGGGGGGGGGGGGGGGGGGGGGGGGGGGGGGGGGGGGGGGGGGGGGGGGGGGGGGGGGGGGGGGGGTGGGTGGTGTTTGGTGGCG
>NZ_JBJGZA010000039.1:0-44940 GCF_054050255.1 Geodermatophilus sp. SYSU D00700
CTCCAGGGGCCGCCCACACCCCGGGGGCCCCGACCACCCCCCGCGCGGGGTGGGCGCCCCCCGCGCGGGGAGGGCGGCCGCCCCGTGCGCGTCGAGGAGCGCCGCGGTCAGCCGCCGTAGAGCACGAAGCCGGCCACCCGGCGCCCCGCGTCGTCGGCCGGGGTCGCCATCTCGACCTGTCGCCGTGCCTGCTCCTCGACCGGGTCGTCCGACAGCGCCTGCAGGTAGCGCCGGTGCTCGGCCAGCGAGGCCACCGCCCGGTCGACGACGGCGGTCACGTCGACGGTGTGGGTCACCCCCACGGGCGTGGAGACGGCGGTCCACGCACGCCCTGCCACGGCTCCGGGTCGGCCAGTTCGGGGAAGATCCACTCGTTCGCCGCGTCGCCCACGGCGTCGAGCACCGCGCGGCCCAGCACCCTGTGGTCGGCGCTGTTCCAGTACGCGGGCGCGGTGCCCGGCGGCGTCCAGGTGTCCCCGAAGTGCATCGTCACCACCAGCTCCGGCCGGTGCCGGCGGATCGCCGCGGCCAGCGACCGCCGCAGGTCCAGACCCTCGACCAGCCGGCCGTCGGGATGGCCGAGGAACTCCACCACCGAGACGCCCGCCACCGCCGCGGCCGCCCGCTGCTCCCGCTCACGCAGCGGCCCGGCCGCCTCCGGCGGCAGACCGGCGATGCCGGCCTCCCCGCTGGTGGCCAGCACGTAGCGCACGTCGCGCCCGGCGGAGGTCCACGCGGCGACGGCGGCCGCGCAGCCGTACTCGATGTCGTCGGGGTGGGCGACGACGACCAGCGCGCGCTCCCAGTCCTCCGGCAGCGGCTGGGTCACGCCCGCCCCCGGGCCACGCGCAGCGCCGCGGCGATCATCGGCACCTGCAGCGGCAGCCGCACCACCCCGGCCGCCAGCAGCGCCGGCCGCCCGCGCGCCACCCGCAGGTGGTGCAGGTGCGCGGGCAGGAACGACGCCAGCAGGACCGCGGCCGCCCAGCCCCCGGCCCGCCGGCTCGGCGACGCGGACAGCAGCGCGGCGGTGGCCACCTCGGCGACCCCGCTGCCCAGCACCCAGCCGCGCGCGTCCCCGAGCTCCGGTGGCACCAGCCACTCGTAGGTCCGCGGCCGCACCAGGTGCAGCACGCCGGAACCGCCCAGGGCGGCGGCCAGCCAGGTCGCGGGCGCGGGCGGTCGCATGCGGCCACCGTAGGCTGCCGCTCCGTGCCCGTCGCCGACCTGCTCGTCGCCGCCGCGGTGGCGCTGGCCGCGGGCGTCGTCAACTCCATCGCCGGCGGCGGCTCGCTGATCCTCTTCCCCACCCTGGTGGCGCTGGGCCTGCCGACCGTCGCGGCCAACGTGACCAACTCGGTCGCGCAGTGGCCCGGTTACCTCGGCGGGATGGCCGGGTTCCGCCGCGAGTACGCCGGCCAGGGCGGGCGGCTGGCCCGCCTCGGCGTCGTCTCGGTCCTGGGCGGGACGGCGGGCAGCGTGCTGCTGCTCACCACACCCAGCGCGGCCTTCGACGTCGTCGTCCCGGTGCTGGTGCTCCTGGCCAGCCTGCTGCTGGCCGTGCAGCCGCTGGTCACCCGCCGGCTGCGCGACCGGGACGGCGCCACGGTGCGCGACCCGCGGTGGCTGTACTTCGCGCTGTTCCTCGCCACCGCCTACGGCGGCTACTTCGGCGGGGCGCTGGGCGTGATCCTCGTCGCCGTCCTCGGCACGGCGCTGCACCGGCTGCCGCTGGCCAACGCGCTGAAGTCGGCGCTGTCCGCGGTGACGGCGACGGTCACGCTGGTGGTGTTCGGGCTCTTCGGCCCGGTCGCCTGGCAGGTGGTCGCCGTCGCGGCGCCGACGAGCCTGGTGGGCGGCTTCGCCGGCGCTCGCATCGCCAGCCGCATCCCCGCGACGCCACTGCGGGTGCTCATCGTCGTCTTCGGCGTCGTGGTGTCGGTGTACCTGTTCAGTCGGATCTGAGGGTCATTCGCCGCCGCGGCCGGGCTCGCCGATGGCGATCATCGCCTCCACGGCCCGGCGGGCACGGGCGGCGGTGTCCGGGTCGACGTCCACCGCGCCCTCACCGGTGCGCAGCGTGTGCAGCAGCTTGGCCGGGGTGATCATCTTCATGTAGCGGCAGGCCGCGCGCTCGTTCATCGGGATGAACGCCGTCCCGCTGTTCAGCGAGCGCAGCTGGTGCAGGATGCCGACCTCGGTGGCCACCAGCACCTGGCCCGACGACGTCCGCGCCGCCGCCTCGACCATGCCGCCGGTGGAGAGCACGCGGGTGCGGTCGGCGGGCAGGTCGCCGTGGCTGACCAGGTCGAGCACCGAGGTGGTGCAGCCGCACTCGGGGTGCACGAGGATCTCCGCGTCGGGGTGCGCGGCCACCTGCGCCCGCACGTCGGCCGGGCTGATGCCGGCGTGCACGTGGCACTCCCCCGCCCACACGTGGATGTTCGACCGGCCGGTCACGCGCTTGACGTGCGCGCCGAGGAACTGGTCGGGGCAGAACAGGATCTCCCGGTCCTCGGGGATCGAGCGGATGACGTCGGCGGCGTTGGACGACGTGCAGCAGATGTCGGTCTCTGCCTTCACCGCGGCGGTGGTGTTCACGTAGCTGACGACGACGGCGCCGGGGTGTTCGGCCTTCCACTCGCGCAGCTGCTCGGCGGTGATCGAGTCGGCCAGCGAGCAGCCGGCGGCGTGGTCGGGCAGGAGCACCGTCTTGTCCGGCGAGAGGATCTTCGCCGTCTCGGCCATGAAGTGGACGCCGCAGAAGACGATCTCCCGTGCGTCGGTCTGCGCCGCGACCCGGGAGAGGTAGAGCGAGTCGCCGGTGAAGTGGGCGACGTCCTGGATCTCGGGCACCTGGTAGTTGTGCGCGAGCACGACCGCGCCGCGCTCCTCGGCCAGCCGGCGGACCTCGGCGGCCCAGGTCTCGAACTCGGCGGGCGACAGGGTGCGCTCGTCACCGATGGCGGCGGGGGCGGCGGGCGCGGAGGTCGCGGTCACGGGGGCTCCTCGGAGGGGAAGGGGCTCTCATGGTGCCCCGCCCGGCGTCCGGTGCGGCAGCGTGGGGTCGCCGGGGCGGGCCGTTCGGTGCAACACCCGCCCGCCCAGCCCGCTTCCCCGTCAGCGCCGCACGTCGTAGACCAGGTGGGTCACCCGCCTGCCCTGGACCACCTGGGGGTCCTCGAACTGGATCTCCGGCGGGCCACCGGCGCCGAAGTACGGCTTGCCCGAGCCCAGGACCACCGGGACGAGGGCGAGCACCACCCGGTCGACCAGGCCCGCCCGCAGCGCCTGCCCACCGACGTCCCCGGCGCTGACCGTGACGTCGCGGTCCCCGGCGAGCTCCCGGGCCCGCTCGATCCCGGTCCGCACGTCGGGCACGAAACTGAACGGCGCGGTGCCCAGGTGCGGCCAGCCGTCGGCGGGCCGGTGGGTGACCACGACGACGTGCTCGCCGCTGGGTGGCACGCCCTCCCAGCCGTTGGTGATGTCGAACAGCCGGCGCCCGCAGACCATGACGCCCACCCCGGATGCCACGGCCTGCATGAACTCCGCCGTCTCCTCGGTCACGCGGAAGGGCCGGTCCGGGTCGCTGAAGGTCATCTCGACGTCGCCGTTCTGGTACCAGTCGAACAGCGGCCCGGGCATGTCGTCGTCCCTGCCGACGAACCCATCGAGCGACACCGCCGCGAACAGCACGACCCGTCCCATCGCCTGCCTCCTCGCTCGCGGCCCCCGGACGGGGCCGGCTGCAGTGGAGACCGCCCCGACGTGTTCAACTCATCGGTTGAACACGTTCCGCGCGAGATCGGCGCTCTCGTGGCGATCACGCGCTGATGGCCACGAGACCGCCGATGTCGTGGCGGGGGGCGGCACCTCAGCGCAGGTGCGACGTGTCGTTGACCAGCCGGACCGACGTGCGGCCGTCGGAGCTCCACGCCACCGTCGACAGCGCCGCGGCCTCGAGGAACACCCGGTGCACCACCTCGTCGCCGACGCCGAGGCCCGCGGCCAGCAGCAGCTTGATCGGCGTCACGTGGCTGACCACGAGCACGGTCCGCCCGGCGTGCCGCTCCAGCAGCCGCGCCCGCGCCCGGGCCACCCGCCGGGACACGTCGGCCACCGACTCACCACCCGGCGCGGCCACCGTCACGTCGGCCGCGAACCGCCGGACCGCGAGCGGGTGCCGCTGCCGCGCCTCGGTGGCGGTCAGCCCCTCGAGGTCGCCGAAGTCGAGCTCGGCGAGGTCGTCGTCGACCTCGACGTCGAGGCCGAGCGCGGCGGCCACCACCCCGGCGGTCTCCCGGGTGCGGCGCAGCGGGGAGGCGACGACCACCTCGATGCCCAGCTCCTTGGCGCGGACGGCGGCCGCCTCGGCCTCGGCCCGCCCGGTGGCCGACAGCGGCAGGTCGTTGCGGCCGCTGTACCGGCGTTCGGGGGTGTGCTCGGTCTGCCCGTGCCGCAGCAGGTGGGTGACCGTGGTGACGACGGGAGCGGGCTCGGCGGCGGGCTGGACGTCGTCGGCCACGACCGCGGGCTCGGCGACGGCGTCGCGGTGCACCGGCCGGCCGTCCATCGCGCTGTTGGCCAGCGCGTCGGCGGCGCCGTTCTGCGCGCGCGGCACCCAGGTGTAGCGGACCCGGCCCAGCTGGCGGGCGATGTCGCGGGCCTGCACGGCCAGCTTCTGCATGTCCGGGTGCTTGATCTTCCAGCGGCCCGACATCTGCTCGACGACGAGCTTGGAGTCCATCCGCACCTCGACGTCGGCGCCCGGGTGGAGGTCGAGCGCGGCCTGCAGCCCGGCCACCAGGCCGCCGTACTCGGCCACGTTGTTGGTGGCCCGGCCGACCGCGGCGGCCCGCTCGGCCAGCACCCGGCCGGTGTCCGCGTCGCGGACCAGCGCGCCGTACCCGGCCGGGCCGGGGTTGCCGCGCGAGCCGCCGTCGGCCTCGACGACCAGCCGGCGCGTCACAGGCCCGACTCGGCGGTGCGCACCAGGATCCGGCCGCAGTTCTCGCAGCGGACCACCTCGTGCGGGTCGGCGTTGCGGACGGCGGCCAGCTCCTTGCCGAACAGCTCGATCCGGCACCCCTGGCACTGGCGGGCCTTGAGCACCGCCGCGCCGGTGGTGCCCGTCTGGGCGCGGATGCGGTCGTAGAGCGCCAGCAGCGCGTCGGAGATGCCGACGGCGATCTCGGCGCGGGCGGCCTCGTGGCGGGCGGTGGCGTCGGCGATGTCGGCGAGGGCGTCGTCGCGGAGCTGCTCGGCCCGCTCACGGTCGGCGACGGCCGAGGCGCGGCCCTCCTGGGCGGCGACCAGGGCGGCGTCGGCGGTCTCGCGGCGCTCCATCAGCTCGAGCACCTGGTCCTCGAGGTCGGACTGGCGCCGGCCGAGCGAGGCCAGCTCCGACTGCAGCGAGGTGATCTCCTTCGCCGTCACCGCGCCGGAGTCGATCCGGGACCGGTCGCGCGCCGCCCGCTGCCGGACGGTCTCGACGTCGGCCTCCAGCCGCTTCTGGTCCCGGTCGAGGTCACGCACCTCGGTGTCGGCGCGCACCTCGGCCTCGGAGAAGGTCCGCTCGGCCTCCGCCGCGGCGTCGACGGCGGCGATCTCCGGCAGCGTCCGCTTCCGGTGGGCGAGCTGGGTGAGCGCGACGTCCTCGTCGGCCAGCGCCAGGAGCTTCTGCTGCTCGAAGTGGTCGGCCTTCACCCGGCCAACCTACCTTCGGCCGGGGCGCCCTCCCGTCGTGCCGGGCGGGGCGGACTCCAGCGGGTCGGGCAGCTCGCGGAACGTCGGGTCCTCCCGCTCGGCGGTGTAGTCGGTGTCCTCCGTCCCGTCGACGCCGTCGTCGACCCGGGCCGCGCGCAGCGCCACCGTGACCAGCACGGTGACCAGCAGGTTGACCAGCAGCGCGAGCAGGCCGGTGTACACGGTGTAGGTGGTGTCCAGGCCCAGCTTCGACAGCGCGAACGACGACCCGCCGAAGTGCTCGCGCACCACCGTCCCGTCCGGGCCGAGCCGGGGGGTGTTGTAGAGCATCAGCAGGCCGGCGGTCATGCCGGCGACCCAGCCGGCGATCAGCCCGCCGCGGTGCATCCACCGGGTGTAGAGGCCCAGCGCCACCGACGGCAGCGTCTGCAGGATGATCACGCCGCCGATGAGCTGCAGGTCGATGGAGAACTGCGGGTCGATGAAGAGGATGGCCGCCACGGCGCCGAACTTCACGACCAGCGACACGATCTTGGCGACCTGCGCCTCCTGCCGCGGGGTGGCGTCCTTCTTGAGGAACTCCTTGTAGATGTTGCGGGTGAACAGGTTGGCCGCGGCGATCGACATGATCGCCGCCGGCACCAGCGCGCCGATGCCGATGGCGGCGAAGGCGATGCCGGCGAACCAGCTCGGGAACATCTCCTGGAACAGCACCGGGACGACCGTGTTGCCGTCCTCGCCGATCGGCGTCACGCCGGCCGCGATCGCCATGAAGCCCAGCAGCGCGATGAAGCCCAGCGCCAGGCTGTAGACCGGCAGCGCGCTCATGTTGCGCTTGAGCACGTCGCGGTTGCTGGCCGCCAGCAGCCCGGTGATCGAGTGCGGGTAGAGGAACAGTGCCAGCGCCGAGCCCAGCGCCAGGGTGGCGTAGCCGAGCTGGCCGCTGGCCGGGAGCAGCAGGCCCGCCCCCGTGCCGGCGGAGAACTTCTCCTCCGCGGCGCCGAAGATCGCGTCCCACCCGCCGAGCTTCGACGGGATGACGATGACCGCCACGATGATCGTCAGGTAGATCAGCGTGTCCTTGACGAAGGCGATCAGCGCCGGCGCCCGCAGCCCGGAGTTGTACGTGTAGAGCGCCAGGATCACGAACGCGACGATGAGCGGCAGCTCGCCCTCGACGCCCATCGCCTTGAGGATCGCCTCGATGCCGACCAGTTGGAGGGCGATGTAGGGCATCGTCGCGACGATCCCGGTGAGGGCCACCAGCAGCGCCATCGTCGGGGAGTCGAACCGGGAGCGCACGAAGTCGGCCGGGGTGACGAAGCCCCGCACGTGGCTCACCGACCACAGCCGGATCACCACCAGGAACACCAGCGGGTAGATGACCACGGTGTAGGGGACGGCGAAGAAGCCGGCGGCACCGGCCCCGAACATGAGCGCGGGGACGGCGACGAAGGTGTAGGCGGTGTAGAGGTCACCGCCGAGCAGGAACCAGGTGATCCAGGTGCCGAAGTTGCGCCCGCCCAGCCCCCACTCGTCGAGGTGCATGAGGTTCTCCGCGCGCCGCCAGCGCGAGGCGACGAACCCCAGGACGGTGACGACGAGGAACAGGACGATGACGATCGACAGCTCGACGACGTTGACCCCGTCCACGGCTCAGCGCTCCCTGTCCCGCTCGACGGCGGCGCGGGCGGCGGCCCGCTCGGCCGGGCTGCGCCGGGTGGCCCGGTAGACGACCACGGTGGTCAGCACGCCGAGGCCGACGAACGCCAGCTGCAGCCAGTAGAAGAGCGGCCAGCCGAACAGGGTCGGCTCGACGCTGTTGTAGAGGGGCACCAGCAGCGGTACCACGATCGGCACCAGCAGCAGCCAGTTCCACGGGCTGCGGTCGCTCCGCCGGGGGACCGCACCCCCTGACGGCGGTCGTTGGGCGGTGGCCACGGCGTCCTCCCGTCTCAGCCGGCCGCGCTGGCCGGGTCCCCTCCTGCCGACCGGCCCCGGTGCACCGTCCAGGGGTCCGTGCGGTGCCGCGAGGCGGCGGCCCCGACCCTGCCGGACAGGTCCGCGGCCAGCACCTCGGCGGCCACGGGCACCCAGGGCCACTCGGTCGCGAAGTGTGCCACGTCACACAGCGCCGGGCCCCTCGACTCCTGGGACTCCGACACCGGGTGGTGCCGCAGGTCGCTGGTGAGGAACACGTCGGCCCCCGCGGCCGCCGCCTCGGGCAGCAGCGAGCCGCCGCTGCCCCCGCAGACGGCGACCGTGCGCACCGGCCGGTCCGGGTCGCCGGCCGCGCGGACCCCGCCCTCGGTGGCCGGCAGCACCGCGGCGGCGTGCGCGGCGAAGGCGGCCAGCGTCGTCGGCTCGGCCAGCTCGCCGACCCGGCCGAGGCCCTGGCGGGAGCCGGGCGCGGCCGGCTGCAGCGGCCGGGTGCCGGTCAGCCCGAGGACGGCGGCGAGCGCGTCGTTGACGCCGACGTCGGCGGCGCGGTCGGCGTTGGTGTGCGCCACGAACAGCCCGCAGCCGGCGCGCACCAGCCGGTGCACCAGCCGGCCCTTCGGGTCGTCGGCCGGGACGCCGTGCACCGGGGTGAGGAACAGCGGGTGGTGGGTCACCAGCAGCTGCGCGCCACGTTCGACCGCCTCGTCGACGACGGCGGCCACGGGGTCGACGGCGACCAGCACCCGCTCCACCGGCTCGGCGGGGTCGCCGCACACCAGGCCGACGGCGTCCCAGCTCTCCGCGAGCGCGGGGTCGTAGCGGGCCTCCAGCGCGGCGACGACCTCGCCCAGGGTGGCGGTCACGGGCGCCGACCCTAGGTCAGACGGAGCGGCCCATCACGACGCGGCGGCCGTGGACCGCGAGGCCCATCGCCGCCTCCCGGTCGACCAGCGCCGCCAGCTCCGGCCCGGGGTCGGTGATCTCGGTGAAGCCGCGCACGGCGTACCACGGCGCGTTCCACGGCACGTCGGCGTAGGTGGTCAGCGTGACCCGTGCCGCCCCGGCCTCCCGCGCGGCCCGCACGGCGGCGTCGAGCAGGGCGGTGCCGAGCCCGCGCCGTCCCGCCGACGGGTGCACCGAGAGCTGTTCGAGGTGCACGTCGCCGTCCACCCGCTCCAGGACGGCGAACCCGGTGGCCGGGCGGCCGGCGACCAGCACCCGCCAGGCGGCCGCCCGCTCCTGCGGGGTCTGCGGCGGCGGGAGGTCGGCGAAGCCCAGCGGCTCGAACAGGGCGTCCGCGGCGGCCTCGATGCCGGGGAGCAGCTCGAGGTCGGCCGGCTCCGCGACGCGCACGTCGGCGTCCACGCCGTCAGGCCGCCGTCGGGGCCGAGTGCTCCACCATGCGCCGCAGCATGCCGGGCACCACCCGCGCGTGGAACGGGCGGACCGCCGCGAAGTACGCCCGGCCCAGGGCGTTGTGCCGCCGGACGACCGTGACGGCGACGAGCTCGTGCCCGTCCGCGGCGGGGCGCACGTGCAGGACCAGCCGGAAGTCCAGGTGCCGGTCGTCGACGCCGAGCACCACCGTGTCCGCGGCGGTCGAGTGCACGGGGAAGATCCCCGTCGGCCCGGTGCGCAGACCCAGGGGCCGGACCACCAGCGTCCGCACGGCCATGAGCGCCCGCACCCACGCCGGGACGGCGGCCGGGCCGAACGCGGCGAGCCAGTCGCGGACGTCGGTCGAGGCCCCCGCCGGGACGGGCGCGGCGAAGGCGTCGGCGAAGTCGGCGCCGTCGAGGGCCGCGGCGGCGACCATTCCCGGTGGCACGGCGACCGCGCGCGGGCGGGGCCTCGCGACTGCTGCACCGGGGGTCACGGGCCACCTCCGTACGCTGCCGTATGGCCGTCCGTACCGTAGCGTACGGACGTGCCCCCACGGGAGAGGTTGTCGGCGGAGGACTGGGCCCGGGCGGCGGTGGAGGCGCTGGGCCGTGGCGGCCTGGCCGCGGTGGCCGTCGAGCCCCTCGCCACCCGCCTCGGGGCGACCAAGGGCAGCTTCTACTGGCACTTCGCCAGTCGTGACGCCCTCGTCGACGCCGCCCTGGAGCTGTGGGAGCGGGCGCACACCGACGCCGTGATCGCCGACCTCGACCGGCTGGCCGACCCCCGCGAGCGGCTCCGCGCGCTGGCCGGCCACACGCTCGACCACGCCGGCGGCGGTGACCCCGTCGCCTCGCTGCTGCGCGACGTGGATGACCCGCGCGTCGTCCGGGTGCTCGCCGCGGTCACCCGGCGCCGGGTGGAGTACGTGCGCGCGCTGCTCGTCGATCTCGGCGTCCCGCCCGCGGAGGCCGGGCGCCGGGCGACCCTCGCCTACGCGGCATACGTGGGCTGGTGGCAGGTGCGCGCCGTCGCGCCGGAGCTGGCCCCGGCGGGCGAGGCGTCGGAGCGCCACGCGCGGGTCCTGCTGGAGGTCCTGCTGCCCGGGGACCGGCCGGGGGCCTGGGCCGACGCCGACCGTCCTGGCTGACCCCGGCGCACTCCGGCTCACCGCAGCGGGTCATCCCTGACCGCAGCGCGTCCTCCCGCACCGCAGCGCGTCCTCCCGCACCGCAGCGCGTCCTCCCGCACCGCAGCGCGTCCTCCCGCACCGCAGCGCGTCCTCCCGCACGTCCCACCGTGAGGGAGGACGCCGCACGATCAGGTCACCTGATCCCGGCGGCCCTCCGCCCCAGGTGAGACGCTGCCGGACGTGGCGGACCGGTCGCTGCGCGCCCCGGCGTGGCTCGAGGAGCTGGTGCGCACCTCTCCCCCGCCGGTGCCGTGGCGCGACGTCGCACGGTTCGCCGTCACCGTGCCCGCCCCGCTGGCCCTGGCGCTCGCCGTCGGCGGGGAGGCGGCCCTCGGCGCCGGGGTCTTCGCCACCACCGGGGCGCTCGCGGCCACCCTGGCCCCGCAGGGCGGACCGCGGCGCGACCGGTTGCGCCGCACCGCGGCCGCCGTCGGCCTGGGCGCGGTCGGCCTCGTCGCCGGGCAGTACGCGGCCGGGGGCGGGGTCCTGCCGGTGGTCGTCGTCGCGCTGCTGGCGCTGGCCGCGGCGCTGATCAGCGGGATCGGCTCGGCGGCGTCCCTCGGCGCGCTGCAGCTGCTCATCTACACGGCCTTGGCGTCGGGCCTGGTGACGCCGCTGTCCCCGGCGGTGGAGGTGGCGTGGTTCGCGGCCGGCGCGGCGTGGGCGACCCTGGCCACCGTCGTGCAGGCGGCGACCGAGCCCAGCGACCCCGACCGCAGCGCGGTGGCCGCCGTCCTCACCCGTATCGCCGGGCTGCTCACCGCCGTCGGCACCGAGGAAACCGACGACGCCCGTCGCGACCTGACCACCGCGCTCAACGACGCCTACGACCGGGTGATCCGCAGCCGCAGCCTCGCGGCGGGGCGCAACCGGGAGCTCGCCGAGCTGGCCGGGGTGCTCAACGCCACCGCGCCGCTGGTCGAGGCGGCCGTCGCCTCGGCCCGCGCCGGCGTGCACGCCGACCCGCACGACGTCACCGCGGTGCACGCGCTCGCCGCCGCGGTGACCGGGAGCCGCGAGCTGCCCCCCGCGCGGCCGCCGTCCCTCGAGGAGGGGCCGGCGCAGCGCCGCGCGGTGCGGCACGGGGTGCGGCTGGCCTGGGCGGTGGTCGGCGACCCGGAGGAGCGGGCGGGGGCCGCCGTCGACCCCGCGCGGCCGTCCTGGCGGGAGCGGCTGCGCGACCTCGCCGACCGCACGCTCGGCAGCGCCGACACCCGCGACTTCGCCCTGCGCCTGGTGCTGTGCATGACGATCGCCGAGGTCGCCCGCCAGCTGCTGCCCATCGAGCGGCCCTACTGGGTGCTGCTCACCGTGGCGATCGTGCTCAAGCCCGACTACGGCTCGGTGTTCACCCGGGCGGTCCAGCGCGGCGCCGGCACGCTGCTCGGCGTCCTCATCGGCTCGCTGCTGCTGTCGGTCCTGCCGCGCGACGGCTGGGTGGTGGTCGCAATGGCCGTCGCGGCCGGGCTGCTGCCGTGGGCGCGTGGCGCCAACTTCGGCCTGTTCTCGGTGTTCCAGACGCCGGTGATCATCCTGCTGCTCGACCTCGCCGACCCCGGCGGTCCGGGCCTGGTCGGCGCCCGGCTGGTCGACACCCTCATCGGCTGCGCGATCGTGCTGGTCGCCGGCTACCTGGCCTGGCCCTCGACCTGGCGGGCCCCGCTGGACGAGGCGCTGCGCGCGGCCGCGTTGGCCCTCGACGCGTTCGTCGGCGCGGCCTTCGGCGGCGACCCCACGACCCGGCGGCGGTCGCGGCGGCGCACCTACCGGGCGCTGACCGAGCTGCACACCCAGCTGCAGCGCCGGCTGGCCGAGCCGCCGCCGGTGAGCACCCGCGCCGCGGCGTGGTGGCCGGTCATCGTGCAGCTCGAGCGCACCGCCGACGCGGTCACCGAGGCGGTCATCGCCGTCGGCCAGGGCGGTCCCTCCCCCGACCCGGACCAGGTGGCGGTGCTGCGCCGCGCGCTGCGCGAGCTGGAGGACGACGTCCGCGCGCACCGGCCGCCCGACGACGCCGAGATCCTCGCCGACGGCGTGCTCGCCCCGGTGGCGCGCGAGGTCGACGCCGCCCGCCGGCTCGTCCGCGACGCCGCACCCGGCCGCCGCGCCGAGGACGTCACCCGCCGCGGCTGAGAGACGGCCGTCACTCCCGGTTGCCGGGACCGCGCCGCGCGCCTGTCATGGACGGATGCGCCGCCGCCGACGGACCCCCGCGCCTGTCCCCCGCATCCCGGCCGTTCCCGGCATCGACGGTCCCCCACCGCCGGGATCGCGCACCGTCCGCACCGACGACGGCGTCGACCTGCACGTCGAGTTCGACGGCCCCGAGGCCGCGCCGCTGACCGTGGTGTTCTGCCACGGGTTCACCGCCCGCCTCGGCGAGTGGGAGCTGCAGCGGCAGGCGGTCCGCGACCGCGCGCGGCTCGTGCTGTGGGACCACCGCGGGCACGGCCGGTCGGGCTGGGCCGCCCCGACGACGGCGACGATCGACCGCACCGCCCGCGACCTGGGTCAGGTCCTCGACGCCGTCGTCCCGGCCGGGCCGGTGGTGCTCGCCGGGCACTCGATGGGCGGGATGACGATCATGGCGCTGGCCCGGCAGCGGCCGGAGCTGTTCGGCACCCGCGTCGTCGGGGCGTTCCTGCTGGCCACCTCCGCGGGCGGGCTGGTCTCCGCCGGCCTGCTCGGCACGGTGGTCCGGGTGATGCGGGCACTGCGGCTGCTGCCGCTGTACCTGTGGTGGCTGCGGCTGCTCGCCCCGCTGCTCGAGCGCTACCGGCGCCGCGGCACCCGGATCGGCCACCGTTTCATGCGCACGTACCTGTTCGGCAGGGACGACGCGACCCCCGAGGCGGTGCGGGCCGTGCAGGAGATGCTCGAGGAGACGCCGCTGACGATCACCATGGCCTTCTACGGCACGTTCCTCGACCACGACGAGACCGCGGCGCTGCCGGTGCTCGGCCGGGTGCCGGTCACCGTCGTCGCCGCGGAGCACGACCGGCTGACCCCGGCCGCACACGGCCGCCGGCTGGCCGAGCTGCTGGGGCCGCGCGCCGAGCTCCTCGTCGTCCCCGGCGCCGGGCACAGCGTCAACCTCACCCGCACCGCGGTCGTCGACGCCGCGCTCGTCGCCCTCCTCGACCGGGTGGGGACGGCTGGCTCCGGCGAGGCCCGGCAGGCAGGCTGAACCCGACCGGTGCCCACCGTGTCCCGCGCTCCACGCCCGTGTTACGCCGGGCGACCTGCGGGACAGGTACCGGACGAGACCGTCTCGTCGAGCCCGAGGAGTGACCCCCCGTGGACCGCCTGAGCGCCACCGATGCCGGCTTCTACTACGCCGAGACCGAGAACGCGCCGCTGCACGTGGGCTCCGTGGCCGTGTTCGAGGGCCCGGCACCGTCCTACGGCGACCTGGTGCGGCTGCTGCTGAGCAAGCTGCCGCTGGTGCCGCGGTACCGGCAGCGGGTGCGCGAGGTGCCGCTCAACCTGGGCCGGCCGCTGTGGGTCGACGACCCGCACTTCCAGATCCTCTACCACGTGCGGCACACCGCCCTGCCGAAGCCGGGCGGGCGGGAGCAGCTGCGCAACCTCGCCGGGCGCGTGCTCGGCCAGCGGCTGGACATGGCCAAGCCGCTGTGGGAGGTGTGGCTGGTCGAGGGCCTGGAGGACGACCGCTGGGCGATCATCTCCAAGGTCCACCACTGCATGGTCGACGGCGTCGCCGGCACCGACCTGATGCAGGTCATGTTCGACCTCGACCCCGAGGCCGAGCACGCGGCGCCGCGGGACTGGACACCGCAGCGCAGCCCCTCGGGCCTGGCGATGGCGGCCGGCGCGGTGGCCGAGACGGTCACCACGCCGCTGCGCCAGCTCACCTCGCTGCCCGGCCCGCAGGCGGTGACCGGCAGCGCGCGGAGCCTGGTCAAGGGCGCCCGCGCGGCGGCGGCCGGGCTGCCCACGCTGGCCCGGCAGGCGCTCACCCCGTTGGCCCGCACGCTCACCGGCCCGATCGGCCCCCACCGGCGGTGGGCGTGGGCCGACGCCGAGCTCACCGAGCTCAAGACCGCGCGCACCGCGCTCGGCGGCACCGTCAACGACGTCGTGCTCACCGCGATCACCCGCGGCTTCCGCGACCTGCTGCAGGGCCGCGGCGCACTCGGCGGGGACACCGTCGTGCGCACCATGGTCCCGATCTCCGTGCGCAGGGAGGACGAGCGGGGAGCGCTGAACAACCAGGTGACGGCGGTGTTCGTCGACCTGCCCGTCGGCGAGCCCGACCCGCTGGCCCGGCTGACCTCGATCCGGCGGCAGATGGACGAGTACAAGCAGACGATGCAGGCGGTCGACGCCCGGTCGATCATCGCGATGGGCGACTACGTGTCCCCCACGCTGCTCTCCCTGGGGGTGCGGGCGGCGGCACAGGGCGGGCAGATGTGGTGCCAGGCGGTGACCACCAACGTCCCCGGACCGCGCGTCCCGCTCTACGTGCTCGGCCGGCGCATGGTCTCGTCGTACCCGTACGTGCCCATCGCCGGCGGCACCCGGATCTCCATCGGCATCTTCAGCTACCTCGACTCGATGACGTTCGGGATCAACACCGACTTCGACGCCTTCCCCGACGTCGACGTGCTCTCCGAGGGGATCCGCCGCGGGGTCGACGAGCTCGTCGGGCTGGCGCAGGGCCAGCAGGCAGCGGCGGCCCGGTGAACCGGTTGCGGCCGGGAGGGGTCGGGTAGCCGAACGGCGTGACCGCACCCGAGAAGGACCTGACCGTCGCCGTCACCGGCCCCACCGGAACCTTCGGAGAGGGGCTGGTGCCCCTCCTGCAGGCCGACGACCGGGTGGAGCGGGTCGTGGGCATCGCCCGCCGGCCCTTCGACCCGGCGGCCCGCGGCTGGACGAAGATGGAGTACCGGCAGGGCGACGTGCGCGACACCGCCGCGCTGCGCGAGGCCTTCGCCGGTGCCGACGTCGTCGTGCACCTGGCGTTCCTCATCACCGGCAACGCCTCCCGCCAGACGACCCGCGCCATCAACGTCGACGGCACGCTCAACGCCTTCCGGGCCGCCGCGGCGGCCGGTGCGCGCCGGTTCGTCTACGCCTCCTCGCTCGCCGCCTACGGCTTCCACCCGGACAACCCGGTGGGCATGACCGAGGACTGGCCGGTGCGCCCGGCGTCGCGGCTGTTCTACGCGCAGGAGAAGGCCGAGCTCGAGCAGCTGCTGCAGGCCGAGGCGGAGGCGCACCCGGAGCTGTCCCTGTACCTGCTGCGCCCGCCGGTGGTGCTCGGCCCGCACACCGTGGGAGCCAAGGACCTGCTGCCCGGCCCGCTGGCCCCGCTCGGGCGCTGGCTGGCCGAGCAGAGCACCCGGCGGCTGCCGGTGCCGGTCCCGGTCGCGGTGCCGGCCCTGCCGCTGCAGTTCGTGCACGAGGACGACGTCGGGCAGGCGCTGCTGCAGTGCGTCGTGGCCGCCGGCCCGCCCGGGGCCTACAACATCGCCGGTGACGGCGTCCTGACCGCCGCCGACGTCGCCCGCGAGTACGGCGCCCTCCCGCTGCCGCTGCCCGCGGCGCCGGCGCAGCTGGCCGCGCGGGCGGTGTCGCGGCTGCCGTTCCTGCCGCCGGCGGCCGAGTGGGTGGAGGCGGCCAGCCACCCGGCGATCATGGACACGACCAAGGCCCGCGAGCAGCTGGGCTGGCGGCCGCGCTACACCGGCCTGGAGGCGCTGCGCTCCACCCTCCGCTCGGGGTGAGCGCGGCTTCCGCCCGGGACGCCGGACCGGCAGGCTCGGCGTCCCGCGGGCGGAGCCGCGACCGCCGCCGGCCGGTGACCCGGCAGCCCCCCCGAGCAGGCCGGCGACGAGACCGCAGAGAGGTGCACATGACCAGGCTGGTGGACGCCGACGTCCCGACCATCGTGCTGGCCGACGTGACCAGCGAGGTGGAGCGCCGGCTGGTCGCCGAGGCGCTGCCCGCCGACGGCGACCGCGTGACCGTGCTGCCGCTGCACGGCACGGCCCTGCACGAGGCCCTCGACGGGGCCTCCCCGGACACCGTGGTCACGGCGGTCCGGGTGGCGTGGGCGCCGCGCCGTCCGTCCGCCCCGGCCCCGGGCCGCAGCCGGCGCGGGCGGCTGCACGACGCCCGCCCCTCGCTGCTGCGCCGTCCCCCGGCCGCCCTGCAGGCCGCCGCGCTGCGCCGCGACCCCGAGCGCGCCCGGGTGGTGGTCGCGGAGCCGGCCACCGTGGCCGAGCTGACCTGCCGCTGGGACGGCGGCGGGGCGCTGCCCGACTTCGTCGCCCAGCAGGCCGAGCTGGCGCTGGACCGGGCCGAGCGTTCGGTGGTCGGCGACCGGGCCAAGGTGCCGCGGCACGTGGCCGAGGCCATCCAGTACAGCCCCGAGTTCCGCGGCGAGGTGGCCGCCCTCGCCGAGCGCCTGGAGCGCCCGGAGGAGGAGGTCTACGCCGAGGCGGTCGAGGACCTCGGCAGCCTGGTCGCGGCGATGGACCCGATGGCCGTCGAGCTGTTCACCGCGCTGCTGCGCCCGGTCCACGCCCGCGCCTGGGACGTGCAGGCCGACACCGCGCGGCTCGACGACCTGCGCGAGCTCAACCGGCGGCACCCGCTGGTGTTCCTGCCCAGCCACCGGTCCTACGTCGACCCGCTGGTGCTCGCCGACGTGCTCGCCGCGCACGACTTCCCGCGCAACCACGTGCTGGGCGGGGACAACCTGCGCTTCTGGCCGGTCGGGCCGATCGCCAAGCGTGCCGGGCTGGTGTTCATCCGCCGCAGCTTCGGCGACGACCAGGTCTACAAGCTCGCCGTCCGGGAGTACTTCGCCTTCCTGCTGGCCAAGCGGTTCAACCTCGAGTGGTACATGGAGGGCGGCCGGACCCGCACCGGGAAGCTGCGCCCGCCCCGGCACGGGCTGCTGCGCTACGTGGCCGACGCCGTCGAGCGGGGCCGGGTCGACGACGTCTACGTCGTCCCGGTGTCGATCACCTACGACCAGCTGCGCGAGGTCACCGGCATGGCCGCCGAGCAGGGCGGTGCCGCCAAGCGCGGCGAGGGGCTGTCGTGGATGGCCTCCTACATCCGCGAGCAGGTGCGCACCCCGCTGGGCACGGTGCACGTCGGGTTCGCCGAGCCGCTGTCGCTCGCCGCGGCGCTGCGCAACGGCGCCGACCCGGCCGACCCCGACGCCCGCCGGCTGACCCTGCAGAAGGTCGCGTTCCAGGTCGCCGTCGGTATCAACGCGGTCACCCCTGCGACGGCGACGGCGCTGGTCACCCTGGCGCTGCTCGGCGTGCGCGACCGCGCGCTGACGCTGGGCCAGGTGCAGCGGGTGCTCGAGCCGCTGCTGGCCTACCTGACCGAGACCGGCCGCCCGCACTCGGGCTCGGCGCTGGCCACCGCCCAGGGCGTGCAGCGCGTGCTCGGTGCGCTCGCGCAGCAGGGCGTGGTCACCGTCTACGAGGGCGGCGAGGAGCCGGTCTACGCCATCGAGCGCGGCCAGCACCTGGTCGCCGCCTTCTACCGCAACAGCGCCATCCACCACGTCGTCGACCGGGCGATCGCCGAGTTGGTGATGCTGCGCGACCCGGTCGACCGGTGGGAGGAGGCCTTCCGGCTGCGCGACCTGCTGAAGTTCGAGTTCTTCTTCCCCGAGCGGGACGCCTACCGCGAGGCGCTGACCGCCGAGCTGGAGCGGCTGGACCCGCACTGGGAGACCGCCGACGGCCGCGAGGTGCTCTGCGGGGCGCCGCTGCTGTTCGCCCACCGGGTGCTGCGCTCGTTCGTCGACGCGCAGCTGGTGGTCGCCGAGCGGCTGGCCGCCCGCGACCCGCGCTCGCCGGTGGTGCAGGCGGACTTCCTCGCCGAGTGCAGCGGCGTGGGGCAGCAGATGCTGCTGCAGGGCCGGCTGCACGGGCCGGAGTCGCTCTCCCGCGAGCTGTTCGCCAGCGCCCTGCAGCTGGCCGCCAACCTCGACCTGGTCGACCCCGGCCGCGAGGAGCTGGCCCGCCGCCGGCAGGAGTGGGCCGCTCAAGTCCGCGACGTCGTCGGCCGAGTAGGAGTGATCGACGAGTTGGACGCCGCGTCGCGGCGGGAGAACGTGGGGGTGGAGCCGTGAGCGCCGACCAGGAGACGGCGACCGGCGGGCTGCGCGAGAACGCCGCGGCGATGGCGCGGAGCAACGTGTGGACCGAGGAGCAGCTGATCGCCGACGTCGAGGCCGCGCCCCCCGGGCCCCGCGTGGGCGCCTTCTTCGACTTCGACGGCACCGTCATCGACGGCTACTCGCTGGCCGCCTTCGCCCGCCACCACCTGCGCTCGCTGGAGGTGACGCCGAACGCGCTGGGGCAGCTGCTGCTGTCCGGCCTGCGCGGGGTCACCACCGAGGAGGACTTCGAGCGGTTCACCGTCCTCGGCATGCGCGCCTGGGCCGGCCGCAGCGAGGACGAGCTGGTCGAGCTCGGGGAGCGGCTGTTCGTCCAGGGCATCGCCGGGTCGCTGTTCCCCGAGGCCTGGCGCCTGGTCACCGCCCACCTCAACGCCGGGCACACCGTCGTCCTGGCCTCCTCGGCCACCCGCTTCCAGGTCGAGCCGGCCGCCCGCGCCCTCGGCGTGGAGCACGTGCTGGTCTCCCCCGTCGAGATCGTCGACGGCGTCTGCACCGGCCGCCCCGGCGGGCCGCTGCTGTGGCGCAAGGGCAAGGCCGCCGCCGTGCGCGCCTTCGCCGAGGAGCACGGCATCGACCTGCTGCAGAGCTACGCCTACTCCAACGGCGACGAGGACGTGCCGTTCCTGCGCACGGTCGGGCGGGCCCGCGCGCTCAACCCCGGCAAGGGGCTCGCCGCCGCCGCCCGCCACTACTCGTGGCCGGTCGCCCGCTTCCGCCGGCGCGGGCAGACCTCGCCGGTCGACCTCGCCCGCACCGTGGCCGGCGTCGGCGGCATGGTCGGCGGCTTCGCCACCGGCCTGGCCGTCGGCGCGCTCAACGGCTCCCGGCGCGAGGCGGTCGACCTGGGCATCACCCTCGCGGGTGAACTCGGCAGCGCGCTGGCCGGCGTCCGGCTCGACGTCCAGGGCGCCGAGCACCTGGCCACCCGGCCGGCGGTCTTCCTGTTCAACCACCAGAGCCAGCTCGACGTCCTGGTGCTGGCGAAGCTGCTGCGCGGCGGGTTCACCGGCGTGGCCAAGAAGGAGCTGGCCCGGACGCCGGGCTTCGGGCTCGCCTTCCGCCTCGCCGACGTCGCCTTCGTCGACCGCGGCGACCCCGCCCAGGCCCGCAAGGCGCTCGAGCCCGCGGTGGAGCGGCTGCGGGAGGGCATCTCGCTGGTCGTCGCGCCCGAGGGCACCCGGTCGGCCACCCCCACCCTCGGCCCGTTCAAGAAGGGCGCCTTCCACGTCGCCATGCAGGCCGGCGTCCCGATCGTGCCGATCGTGCTGCGCAACACCGGCGAGCTGATGTGGCGCGGCGCGACCACCATCCACCCGGGCGTGGTGCAGGTCCGCGTGCTCCCGCCGGTCCCGACCGAGGGCTGGACCGTCGAGCAGCTCGACGAGCGGATCGCCGAGGTGCACGACCAGTACCTGCGCACCCTGGCCAACTGGGGCGGCCGCGGCGAGCGCCCGGTGGTCAGCGAGGAGCCGACCGCCGGCGAGCCCAGCCGCAGCCCCGCGCCGCCGCTGGACTGGGGCAGCGCGCCGGAGATGAACCCGCTGGAGACGGCGATGTGGCGCGCCGAGGTGGCCGACCCGCGGCTGCGCGCCAACGTCGCGCTGCTCGAGCTGCTCGACCCCGCGCCCGACTGGGAGCGGCTGCGCGCCGCCCACGAGTGGGCCTCGCGGATGGTGCCGCGGATGCGCCAGCGGGTGGTGGAGCCGGCGCTGGGCATCGGCACCCCGCGGTGGGTGACCGTGCCCGAGCTCGACCTCGACGCGCACGTGCGGCGGGTCCGGCTGGAGGCCCCCGGCTCGATGCGCCAGCTGCTCGACGTCGTCGGGGAGTTCGTCTCCGCGCCGCTGGACCGCGACCGGCCGCTGTGGCAGGCGATGCTCGTCGAGGGGCTCTCCGACGGTCGGGCCGGCTACGTCGTCAAGACCCACCACAGCACCACCGACGGGCTGGGCGCGGTCCAGCTCA
The DNA here is from genome assembly GCF_054050255.1 of Geodermatophilus sp. SYSU D00700. NCBI lineage: Bacteria > Bacillati > Actinomycetota > Actinomycetes > Geodermatophilales > Geodermatophilaceae > Geodermatophilus > Geodermatophilus sp. SYSU D00700. Next base: position 20,370 of record NZ_JBJGZA010000039.1, read on the forward strand.
TGGGCAAGCTGCACAGCCGCACCGCCGAGCACGACCCGGCCCGCCCCGAGCCGCCCGTCCCCACGCCCGACGACGGCGTCTCGCGCACCGGGCTGCTCACCGAGCAACTGGTCGGCACGGCCCGCTCCGCCCCGCTGGCCGTGCTGCGCCGCGGGGTCGACGCGCTGACCGCGGGCGGGCGGCCCTGGGACCTGGTCGGCTCCGCGCTGGGCTCGGTGCGCTCGGCCGGGCGCACGCTCACCCCGCCGGGACCGGGCTCGACCCTGCTGACCCCACGCGGCGGCGACTGGCACCTCGAGGTCCTCGAGGTACCGCTGGCCGACCTCAAGGCCGGGGCCAGGGCGGCCGGCGGCTCGCTCAACGACGGCTACCTCGCCGCGGTGATCGGCGGGTTCCGCCGCTACCACCAGCGGCACGGGGCACCGCTGGGCACGCTGGCGATCGGCATCCCGATCAGCCTGCGCGCCCAGGACGCGCCCGAGGGCGGCAACCGCTTCACCGGCGCCCGCTTCCCGGCGCCCCTGGACGAGGCCGACCCCACCGTCCGCATCCAGGCCCTCCGCGAGTTCGTCATGTCGGTGCGCGGCGACGCGAGCTCCAGCGTGCTCAACGACCTCCTGGCCCCGACGCTGAGCTGGCTGCCCGCCCCGGTGATCGGCGCGGTCTCCGGCCAGCTGACCAGCGCCAACGACGTCCAGGTGTCCAACGTGCCGGGCGTGACCCACCCGGTCTACATCGCCGGCTCGCGGATCGACCGGATGTACCCGTTCGGCCCGCTCCCCGGCTGCGCGGCGATGATCACGCTGCTGTCGCACGAGGCGCAGTGCTGCATCGGGATCAACGTCGACTCCGCCGCCGTCACCGACCCGGCCGGGCTGGTGGCCGACCTGCAGGCGGGACTGGACGAGGTGGTGGCCCTGGCGGGGGTGTGAGGGGCGGCGGATACGGTACTGGACCGGGAGTAACCCGCGTCACAGTCCCCGTCACCGCCGGGAGCGTCCATGAGCTTCAACCTCGCCACCATCCTGCGGGAGTCCGCCCTCGCCCAGCCGGACAAGCCGATGCTCCGGCTCGGGCCGCTGACCCTCACCTACGGGCAGGTCGACCAGCTCTCGGCGCAGGTCGCCGCGGGGCTGCGGGCCGCCGGGCTGCAGCGCGGCGACACCGTCGCGCTGCAGCTTCCCAACGTGCCGCAGTTCGTGCTCGCCTACTTCGGCGCGCTGCGCGCCGGGCTGACCCTCGTCCCGCTCAACCCGCTGCTCAAGGCGCCCGAGGTGGCCTACCACCTGTCCGACAGCGGGGCACGGCTGCTGGTCACCTTCGACGCGTTCGCCGACGAGGCGGTCAAGGGCGCGGCCGAGGCCGGCGACGTCCGCGTGTACGTGGTGCCCTCCCCCGGTGCGCAGGCGGACTCGCTGCCGGCGGACACCACCCCGTTCGACGCGCTCCTGGCCGGCGGCGCGGGCGCCGACCCGGCCGACGTCGAGCAGATGTCGCCCGACGACACCGCGGTGGTCATCTACACCAGCGGCACCACCGGCCGGCCCAAGGGCGCCGAGCTCACGCACTTCCAGGCGTTCATGGCGGCCACCGTCGCCGCCGACACCTTCCAGTACCGCGACGACGACGTCGGCATGGCGGTGCTGCCGCTGTTCCACGTCTTCGGCCTGTCCAGCGTGATGAACTGCGCGGTCCGCGCCGGGGCGACGCTGGTGCTGGTGCCGCGGTTCGAGGTCGGCGCCGTCCTCGACGCGATGGAGCAGCACCGCGTCACCGTGTTCTGCGGCGTGCCGACGATGTTCGTGGCGCTGATGCACGCCGACCTCAGCGGCCGCGACGTCTCCGCGCTGCGGGTGTGCGTCTCCGGCGGCGCCTCGATCCCCGGCGAGGTGATCAAGGGCTTCGAGGCGGCCTACGGGGCCACGGTCCTGGAGGGCTACGGGCTGTCGGAGACCTGCGCGATCGCCACCTTCAACCGCAGCGCCGAGGAGCGACGGGTGCTCTCGATCGGCAAGCGGCTGTGGGGCTGCGAGGTGCGCGTGGTCGACCCCGACGACCGGGAGCTGCCGCCCGGCCCCGACCACGTCGGCGAGATCGTGCTGCGCGGCCACAACGTCATGAAGGGCTACCTGAACCGGCCCGAGGCCACCGCCGAGGCAATGAAGGGCGGCTGGTTCCACACCGGCGACCTCGGCTACCGCGACGAGGAGGGCTTCTTCTTCATCGTCGACCGCAAGAAGGACCTGGTCATCCGCGGCGGGTTCAACGTCTACCCGCGCGAGATCGAGGAGGTCCTGCACGCCCACCCCGCCGTCCTCGAGGCCGCCGTCATCGGCCGGCCCGACGAGCGGCTCGGCGAGGAGGTCGTGGCCTACGTCAGCCTGCGCGCCGGCGCGTCGGCCGAGCCCGACGAGGTGATCGGGTTCTGCAGGGAACGGCTGGCGGCCTACAAGTACCCGCGCGAGGTGGTCGTGATCGACGAGCTGCCGAAGGGGCCCAGCGGCAAGGTGCTCAAGACCGAGCTGCGGAGCCGCTGACGGCGACCTCCCCCAGCCAGGTCAGCACGAGGTCGGCCAGGCGCTCGGGCACCTGCAGCTGCGGCACGTGCCCGACGCCGGCCATCTCCTCGTACCGCCAGTCCGGGTGCTCGGCGGCGACCTCCCGCGCGGCCGACACCGGCACCAGCCGGTCGCGGTCGCCCTGCACCAGCAGGACCGGGGCGGTCACCCGCGCCATCGCGCTCCGGTAGCGCTGCGGGCGGAGCAGGATCCCCAGCAGCGACCGGGCGGCGACGAGGAAGGCGCGGTCCATGCCGACGACGTCCTCGCGCTGCTCGAGCAGCGCCACCGCCCGGTCGACCACCGGCGCGGGCAGCTCGTCGGGGTCGACGCCGACCAGTCCGAGCATGGTCCGCACACGGGTGAGCGGCGTCTGGCGGGCGCGCCGCACGGACAGCACGCGCTCGCCGACACCCGGGATGGCGTAGAGGGCGAAGGTGGCGGCCACCAGCGGGTCCAGCCGGCGGCGGCCACCGGGCAGGGCCGGGTCGAGGAGCACCAGCGCCCGGACGGCGTCCGGGGCGGCCGCGGCGGTGAACAGCGAGACCATGCCGCCCATCGAGTTGCCCACGAGCACGGCCGGCTCGCCGACCACCTCGCGCAGGAACCGCTGGAGCACGGCCACGTTGGCCGGCACGGTGGCGCGGCGCTCACCGGGCTCGCTGCGGCCGAAGCCGGGCAGGTCCAGCGCCCACACCCGGGCCGACGGCGTCAGCAGCGGGGCGAGCAGGTCCCAGTTGCCGTGCGAGCCGCCCAGTCCGTGCACCAGGACGACGGCGGGACCGTCGTCGGCGCCGCCGTAGTCGACGACGTGGACCGGCCCTCCCAGGTCGACCGTCCTGCTCGTGCCCGGTGCGTGCTCCACTCGCCGTCCTCCCGCCGTCGTCAGCGCCCCGCGCGCCGACTCCGTACGGTTCCACGGCTCCGCGGCTGTCGCGCGGCGGGCTCCTGGGACCCCTGCGACCGGTGTGGTCTGCGCCACACTCTCCTCACCGGCGTTCCCGCGCGCCGGAACAGTCAGGTGTGACGGGTCCCCGAGAGTGGTACCCGGCCGTACGGCGGCGACGGGGCTGCCGGCGAGGAGGGCGACGTGGCACGAGAGCAGTTCCAGGGACCGGGTCTGCCGCTCTACCTCACGGAGGTCGGTCGCGCGTTCGCCGACTACGGCCTCTACCTCGCCGCCCGGCCGCTGCTGCCCCGCCTGCCGGTGGGCGACGGGCACCCGGTGCTCGTGCTCCCCGGGCTGATGGCCGACGACATGTCCACGGTGACCCTGCGCCGCGTGCTGCGGCGGCTCGGTTACCGCGTGCACGGCTGGCGGCTGGGCCGCAACATCGGGCCGACGGCGGAGTGCGTCGAGGGCATGGCCCGGCGCATCGAGGACCTCGGCGACCGCTACGGCCGGCCGGTCAGCCTCGTCGGGCAGAGCCTCGGCGGCATCTTCGCCCGTGACCTGGCGCGCAAGACCCCCGACGCGGTACGCCAGGTGATCACCCTCGGCAGCCCGTTCGCGCTGCGGGCCGACAGCCAGACCCGCGCCCACCGGGTGTTCGAGCGCTACTCGCACCTGCACGTGGAGCGGCGCACGCTCCCGCTCGAGAGCGAGGCGACGCCGATGCCGGTGCCCTCGACGTCGATCTACTCCCACCAGGACGGCATCGTCGCCTGGCAGGCCTGCCTGGGCCGGCTCTCGCCGACGTCGGAGAACATCGCCGTCCACGCCAGCCACCTGGGCATGGGGCACAACCCGGCGGTCATCTACGCGGTGGCCGACCGGCTCGCGCAGCCCGAGGGCACCTGGCGCCCGTTCCGCTGCTCCCTGGCGCTGCGCCCGGCCTTCCCGCGCCCCGACGTCCCCGAGTTCGCCTACCTCCCGCCCGTCGCGGCCTGAGGAGGAACTCCGCCCGGGTCACCTCACAGGCTCGGGTCGGACTTGAGTGCAGGACCGGCGGGTGACGTCCACGGATGGATCCGGGCTGCCGGCAGTCCATGACGTCACTGATCGGCCGATCCTGATCGCGGAGCCTCGAGTTCACGCAGCGGTCGAACCTGTACCTCTCGTGGCGTTCCGCCGCGCTGGTCTCCGACGACGTGGTGCCGGGCTCCTGGTCGGTGCTTGGCGTACCCCCGTCCCCGGCCGGGGGGGTCCAGCGAGTCGCAGCCTCGGGATCGATCTCGGGACGACGGTCGTCGCCGCCGTCGCGAGGGACGGCGATGTCGAGACGGTCCTCTCGGGGACACGTCGGCGGTCGCGCACGTCGCGGTGCACGTCGCCGCGGACGGCTCGGTGACCGCAGGCGATGCAGCCGTCCCCCGAGCCGTCAGCGACCCGGGCCGGGTGAGGACCTCGAGCACCGGTCCCGGGTGCCCAACACCGGTGGTGGTCGGCGGCATGCCGTTCGCGGTGCCCGCCCGTCCGGGCACACTCCTTCGAGGCCGGCGAGGACCTGCCGGCACCGACCTCGGCGACGGGGTCTCCGACCTCACCGCCTTCCTGCGGACCGACCCGTCACCGCAGGGAGGCGGTGAGGTCCACGCTGTCGGCGCCGACGGCCCTGCACTCGAGGTCCAGCGGGCCCGACGAGACGCTCTGCCCGGGCGCGAGGGAGACGTCCTCCTCCCCGACGCGGAGGTCCGCCCGGCCGTCCCGCACCCCGAGGAAGGAGATCGCCGTGTCGAAGACGGTCGCTCTCGAACCGTTGCCCGCCAACGTCACGGAGCACGAGGTCCCGGAGCAGGACACGCGGCTGACGGAGGAGGAGCCGGCGGACGCCGTCGCGGTGGCTGCGGCCGACGCACTCCCGCCGGGAGAGCCCGGCGCGCCAGGAGAGCCTGACGTGCCGGCGGACCCCGGAGCGCCGGGCGAACCGGACGCGCCGGCGCCACCGGAGGTGCCGGCCGCACCAGAAGAGGCGCTCGAGCCGCCGGGGTCGCGCGAGGTCGAGCAGGCGGTCAACAGGACGAGCAGGAGCACCCCGGCGAGCACTCCGGGGTGGCGGCGCAGGGCGGGCCCTCCACGCGGCCAGCGCCGGCGGGGCGGGGATGCAGGGTCGGAGATCACGGGCTCCACCTCCAGTGCATCGGGCACGACGGGTCCACGGTCACATCGGGGTGAAGCGGACCCGGAAGGAGACCGGCCACAGCTTGCCGGTGAGCAGGTACTCGTCGTCACCGAGGGCCGCGATCCCGTTGAGCACGGCATCGGCGTTGGCCCGTCGCTGCGGGTCCAGCAGGGCGGCCGCGTTGACCACCGCGGTCACCGCTCCACTGCTGGTGTCGATGCGGACCAGCTCATCGGTCTGCCACACGTTGGCCCAGACCTCACCGCCGACGCACTCCAGCTCGTTGAGCCGGGTCACCGGGGTCCCCCGCAGCGTCACGGCGATGCTGCCGGTCTCCGCGAAGGTGCCCAGATCGTGGAAGTACAGCCGGTCGCTGCCGTCGCTGCGCACCAGCCGCGCGCCGTCGGAGCACAGGCCCCAGCCCTCGCCGGCCAGCGGTAGCTGCCGACGCAGCGTGAGGGTGTCGCGGTCCCACTCGAGCACCACACCGTCGCGCCAGGTGAGCTGCCAGACGCTGTCCCCCGTCACCGCGATGCCCTCGCCGAACAGCTGCCCGGGAAGCGGGACGGCCCGCCGCACCTCCCCCGTCTCCGGGTCGAGCTCCCGTAGCTCGGATCGGCCGGCGAGTCCGGTGCCCTGGTAGAGCACGCCGTCGTCCAGCTCCAGGCCCTGCGTGAAGGCGGACGGGTCGTGCGGGACCTCGCTCAGCACCTCCGCCCGCAGCACCGGCACCTCCGGTGCGGTGGGCGACGCCGCCGTCGACCGGCTGGTCAGGTACTGCTCCGCAGACGCCGGGAGCGCCGCGGGCACGAAGAGCGTGCCGACGAGGACGAGCACGAAGGCGGGCGCCACGAGCGCCGTCCGCACCAGCGGGTGCGGCCGCTCCACCGGACGCCGCCGCACCAGCGAGTGCACGGCCAGAGCGGCGAGCACGGCGGCGGCGCACACGGCCAGCGGGAGGACCCCTACGGCACCCGGCGCGGGGAGGAGCGCGACCACGACCAGGGACCCCAGCACCACCGCCGCCCACCAGAGCTCGCGCATTGTCGACACCGCGGCGACGACGAGCAGCGCCGTGGCCACGAGGACCTGCTGCTCCGGGACGGAGAGCACGGTTCCCGCACGCGTGCGCAGCAGCACCGGGGCGACCAGTGCGGTCAGCACCGCGACCCCGAACGCCGCGACGGCCAGCGGGGTCCACCAGGCCACGGGCCCCGGGGCCGCTCCCCGGCGGACCACCAGCAGGACAGCGGCGACGGAGACGGGGATGCCGAGCAACGGCGCCGTCGCGATCCCCACCGCCACGGCCACGGCTCCCACCCCGCCCAGGAGCAGGTGCAGGAGCTGCCCCTGCCGGTCGCCGTCCTCGCGGCGGTCCCGAGCGGCCAGCGCCAGCGCGGTGCCGCCCGCGGCCACCCAGGCAGCCCCCACCACGGCCGGCCCCAGGGTGGCGAGGGTCGACACAGCAGGACCCATCGCGGCCACCGCCGCCAGGGGGACGGCGACGGCCATCGGCCGCCAGCGGTGGACGACGCAGACCAGGAGCAGGCAGGTGACCAGGACGAGGACGGCCAGGACGGCCAGCTCACGCCCGCCACCCAGGACGTCGGCGTGCCGGTCGAACGCGCCGGTCAGACCGGCCAAGGCGGCCAGCTGGTCACGTACGAGCGTCTCGCCCGGACCCACTGCCGGAGCGGCCGCACGCCCGACGTCCAGGACGCCCGCCGCGCTCGCGGCGATCCGGGCCTCGGTCGAGGACAGCGGCGCGGACAGGGCCACCAGGGTCACGCGCAGGACCAGCACGGCCCCGAGCAGGCCGAGTCCCACGGGCACGACGTAGTGGCGAGCCGCCGTCCACCGGCCGGGTGAGAGCCAGGTCCACCCCCACGACACGACGATGCGACGAAGGAGGGTCCCGACCATGCAGAGGACGAGGACCATGCCGACCCAGGGCACGAGGAACAGGATCAGCTGGAACACGCTCAGGACGACCTGTGGGAGGTCCCCCTCGCCCAGCGCGGTCTGCATCACGTCGCCGTACGCGAGCGCGGCCTGCCACACCACCGGCAGCACCCGGGGCAGGACGAGGAGGAGCACGACCAGGTAGTACGTGAGCACCGGGACGGCGACCGCCACCCACAGGGCGATCAGCCGGCGCGCCCGGGGCCGCAGCGCCCGCAACCGCGGGTCCGCCGGACGGCCGGGCACCAGGCTCTTGAGCACCGGCCCGACGTAGCCGAACAGGTCCGGCACCCCGATCAGGTCGGCGAGCATGTAGTAGCCGTCGAACCGGAGCAGGGGGAGGAACTGGCGGGTGGTCTCCAGGTGCATGGCGAAGACCGCCAGCAGCAGCCAGGCCTGCCCGGTACCGAGGTAGGCCAGGCCCACCGCGGTCATGACGAGGGCGTTGAAGTAGACGCCGCCGCTGTCGGTGCGCAGGCGCCCGGTCCGGCTGAGGCGGTAGGAGTCGGTGACCGTGCTGTAGAAGGCCGGCCAGACCAGGTAGACACCGACCCCCATGGCGCCGGGGCGAGCGCCGCCGAACCGGCAGGCAGCGGTGTGGCCGCACTCGTGGAACACCCCGGAGAGGAGGACCAGTGCGAGCAGCAGGAGGGTGAGGCCCGGGCGGTGGACGAACTCCGTCACACTCGCCGTGAGCCGGCCGACGAGGTCGCCCTGGGCGAGGATCGCGACGTCGACGGCCACGAACGCGGCCACCGCCGCGATCCAGACCGGGCGCAGGAAGAGGGGGCGGAACAGCACGGCGATGTGCCGGGCGACCCGTTCCGGGACGAGGTCCACCCGGTACCGCAACCCCAGCAGCGGGTCGGCACGGACCGGAGGCGGCGCCGCCTCCGCGTCGCCTGCCTCGGCGGCTTCCGGGGCGATGAGCCCGACGGGACGGAGGCGCTCGTCGGCGAGGTACAGCACCTGCTCGGCGGTGAGGTCCCGGCCCAGCCGTGCGCTCAGGTCGGCGGCGACCTCCCCGGCGGTGTGGCCGTCCAGGGACTCCGCCACCCGGTACAGGAGCTCGGGCAGCTGCATGACCTGGCCGTCGGCGCGGCACACGAGGTACTTCGGCTCCTGGTACCCGGAGTCGGCGTACGCACCGAGCAGCTCGGTGCCCTCGGCGAGGCGACGGACGTGGTCGTCGAGCGCCGCCGGCTCCCCGGCCAGGCTGCTCGGTGGCACTGTCTGCGTCACCTGGTGCTCTCGTCCTCTCTGGGGCCGTGCCGCCGCACGGTCGACGGCCGGTGTCGGACGGAAGGGGGGCGACCGAGTTCCGGTCGCCCCCCTCCTCGTCCGTGCGGTCCCGTCCCGTCAGGCTATGGGGCGGGGACCGCCGTTCAGGCGTACAGGTCAGCCGCTGATGCCCGGGCCGCCGGCGCCGCCCGCGCCACCCGCGCCACCGGTGGCCTCGGCCGCGCCGGAGGTGGCGTTGCCCGTGGTGACCTCGTTGAACGCGGCGGCGTCGCCGAACACCGAGACGGCGGTCGAGGTCTGCGTGGCCACCACCACGTTGGCCGCGAGGGAGAGCGCCAGGGCGTCGCCGCCGGCGCCGCCGGGACCGCCCGGGCCGCCCGTACCGACGATGGTGATGGTCTGCATGGTGGTGCGGGCCGGCAGCAGCTCGACGTACTGGTCCTCGAACATGGGTCCTCCTGAGTGGTCGGTGCGGTTGGTTCCTACGGTCGTGCCGGGACGGCCGAAGGGCACCAGGACGACGTCACGCACGTCACCTGCCCGGTGCTCCCCCGGCTGGCCGCGTCAGGTCAGCCGGCGGTGATGCCGGCGCCACCGGCACCGCCGTCGCCGCCGGCACCACCGGTGGCGGTGGCGTCGCCGGCGGTCGCGTCGCCGGTGACGACGGCGTTCGCGGCGGTGGCGTCGCCGAACCCGGAGGTGGCGGTCGCCGTCTGGCTCGCCTCCACGAGGTTGAGCGCAACCGACGCTGCGGCGGCGAAGCCGCCGGCGCCGCCGGCGCCACCGGCGCCGCCCGTGCCGTTGATGGTGATGGTCTGCATGGTGGTGCGGGCCGGCAGCAGCTCGACGTACTGGTCCTCGAACATGGGTCCTCCTGGTTGGTCGGTGTGGTCGGTGCTCAGGGTCGTGCCGGGACGGCCGGCGGACGCCGGGGAGACTTCGAGCAGACCGCCTCCCCGGCGCCACACCGACCGACCACGTCAGGTCAGCGGCGCCAGGTCACGCGCCGCCGATGCCGGCGCCACCGGCGCCACCAGCACCACCGGCACCACCCTCGGCAGTGGCGTTCCCGGCGGTCGCGTCGCCGGTGACGACGGCGTTCGCGGCGGTCGCGTCGCCGAACACCGAGGTGGCCTCCGCCGTCTGGTCGGCGAACACGACGTTCGCCGCGGCCGAGAGCGCGGCAGCGAAGCCGCCGGCGCCGCCGGCGCCACCGGCGCCGCCGGTACCGGTGATGTCGATCGCCACCTGCATGGTGGTGCGTGCGGGCAGCAACTCGACGTACTGGTCCTCGAACATGAGTCCTCCTGGTCGTCCGGTATGACGGTCCTGAGACAGCAGCCGGAGACCATGGAAAACGGCCATGAAATGGCCCAGCAGACGTTCCCTCAGCCCCGACCGGTCGCCGATCCCCATGTGGCGTCGACGGGCCCGACCATTTCATCAGATCTCTGCGGGGCGCAACCCGGGAATAACTGATAGTCAAATTGGATACCGACGTTCATGCCCACGCCCGCCCATGTCGAATAGGTGCCCTACGGAGACCCCTGCGGTGGACTACGTAGATCAGCCGGGCCCATCACTGACACCGGGCAACCGGCGTCGCCCGTCGAGCAGGTCGTGTGACCGCACTGAGTCCCCGACGTCGCCACGACGCCGGCAGCTGCGGTCGACGCATGGCCCCCACAACCCGGCGCACCGCCCTGATCAGCGCTGATCACTGTCCGTCCGGTTACCGATACGTACTTCGGCGCGCCACGCGGCCGACTGGGGAACATGCGGGAAACGACACGGACACGCGAGACCCCCGTGCCGCCGACCGTGGGCGCGACCCCGGTGGGACCACCGGCCCCCGCGCGAGGCGCGTCCGGCAGCGGCGGGACGGCAGCTCCGACGCGGTGACCTGCGGGTTTCCGGAAATCGATCGACCGACTCCCGGAGTCGAAGGACAATAGGCCTCGCAACTCGCGTGCGGAACGGTCGTGCGGCCGGGGTGGTCCCGCTGCAATCGGCCTCCGCCGAGACTCGCGCGGCCCCATAAAGTACTGGCCCGTGGGGGAGACGACGCGATTCCACGGGAACGGGCCGCCGCACGACGACCCCGGGTCCGGAAGTGTCGATCTTCCCGGTCAACCGCCCGAGCGGTCGGCGCACCCGGAGGCGGAATGGGTCTTCGTCGATCGAGGTGGGGAGCTGCGCACCCTCCTCGAGGAGGTCGACGGCGCCGAGCCCGCCGCTGTGGTGGTCTCCGGCCGACACGGGGCAGGCCGGACCCGGCTGGCCCAGGAGGCGATCCGGGTCTTGCGTACGCGGCGACGCGGTACCGAATGGGTCACCTGCACCCGGAGCACGGAGGCCATCCCGCTCGGGGCACTCACACACCTGGTGCCGGTCGGGGGGGCGACGTCGGAGGCGACGGCGGCCTGGCACGCCCTGGCTGCCGCACTCGACGCCCGGCGCGAGCAGTACGGGCGCGTGATCGTGGGGATCGACGACGCGCACCTGCTCGACGACCTGTCGGCCACCCTGGTGCACAAGCTGGTCCTCACACGCAAGGCCAGCGTGGTCCTCACCGTCCGCGGCGGCACCCGGCCACCCGACGTCATCGCCGCCCTGTGGAAGGACGGGCTGGCCACGAGGGTCGAGCTGCTGCCGTGGTCTCGCGGCCAGGTCGACCGGCTGCTCACCGCGGTGGTGCACGGGACGGTGGACAGTCGCACGACGGAGTTCCTCTGGCGCACCAGCCGTGGAAGCGTGGCTCACCTGCGCGAGCTGGTGGCGGCCGGCTCGGAGACCGGTCGCCTGCACCAGGTGGGCGGCGTGTGGCGCTGGGACGGCGACGTCGAGCCGACGCAGCGACTCCTCGACGTGCTCCAGGTGGAGACCGGCGATCTGGGACCTGACGAGCAAGCGGCGGCGGAGCTGCTGGCCGTCGGCGGTCCGCTGGACCTGACCGATCTCGTGGAGCTCACCTCGTCGGAGGCGGTCGCCTCCCTGGAACGCCGGGGGTTGGTGTCCGTCGAGGGGACGCCACACGGGCCGACCGCGCGCTTGACCGAACCCCTGCACGCGATCGGCCTCCGCGCCCAGCTGCCACACGCGACCGCCCGACGCTTCCAGCTCCGCCTCGTCGGGACCGCCTCGGCGCGACGATGGACCGAGGAGGACCCGGTGCGGGCCGCGGAGCTCCTCCTGCAGACCGGTGGCTCGACGGTCGCGGCGGATGTCCTGGTCCGCGCCGCTCAGCAGGCCTGCGCGTCGGCCGACCACCGTACCGCCGAACGGCTTGCCCGGGTCGCGCTGGAGCGAGGGGCGCGCACCGCGGCCTCGGTCGTCCTGGCGGAGGCGCTCCGGTGGCAGGGACGTCCGGTGGAGGCCGAGTGCGCCGTGCGGCAGGCCGAGGCGGGCACAGCCGCCGAGCAGGAGCAGCTCGTCGTCACGAGGACTCTCAATCGCTTCTACGGCCTCGGGTCGACCGAGGAAGCCGACGCCGCTGCTCCGGCAACCGAGCAGGCCCTGCTGTCCGGGGTGCGCGGCCTGCTGCTGTTCTCCGCCGGACGACCGTGGGAGTCGCTCGACCTGACCGAGGGCGCCCGGAGCGATCTGCGCTCCCGGCTGTGGGCGTGTGCCGCGCGGACCGGCGCCCTCGCCGTCCTCGGCCGCGCCGACGAGGCGCTCACCACCGCCGGGCAGGGGTGGACGGCGCTCGACGAGGGCGCGGCGACGGTGGAGTCGTCGACCGCGCGGGCCGCGCTCACCCACGCGGAGGTCCTGGCGCTGGAGCTGTCCGGGCGGTTCCGGCAGGCCGTGCAACGGGCCCACGAGCTGCACCGGTCCGCGCTGTCCCGGTCCGCCTGGGCCGGTGATGCAGTATCCGCACTCGCCGTCGGCTCGGCGACACTCGCCACGGGCCGTCCGGCCGGGGCGCTCCGGTGGCTGGCGGAGGCGGCCACCGGGCTGGCCGACCGCGACCCCCTCGGGCTGCTCGGGCTGTGTCGGGCACAGCTGGCCCAGGCCCACGCCCTGGCCGGGGACGAGGTCCGCGCCCGACAGATCCTGGCAGCGCCCAGTCCCTCCGCGGTCACCGTGTTCGCGCCGGAGACCCACCTCGCCCACGCCTGGACGGCGGCCGTCGAGCACCGCCGCGAGGACGCGCTCGCCGCGGCGCTGGAGGCAGCCTCGTGCGCCGCGGGGACGAGGCAGCCCGCAGTGGAGGCACGCGCCTTGCACACCGTCGTCCGTCTCGGCGGGACCCGCGAGGCAGCGGGACGGCTGAAGGAGCTGGCGGGAGCCGTCGAGGGCCCACTGGTCGGCACCTGTGCCGCACACGCCGACGCGCTGACTCGTGGGGACGGGGACCTGCTGGACCAGGTCGCCACCCAGTTCGAGTCGATGGGTGCCCCCGCCCTCGCTGCCGACGCCGCCGCGCAGGCGGCCGAGGCGCATGCGGCGTCCGGCGAGCGGCGCCGGGCAGCCGCCTCCGCCGCGCGGGCGGTCGCCTTCGCCCGAGCGGCAGGGGACGTGCACTCCCCCGCCCTCCAGCGGGTGGGTGTGCGCCCACTCACGGCTCGGGAACGGGAGGTGGCCGCACTGGCGGCCGAGGGACTGAGCAACCCCTCCATCGCGCAGAGACTGCACCTGTCGGTCCGCACGGTCGAGACGCACCTCGCGCACGCCTACACCAAGCTCGGGATCAGCACCCGGACCGCGCTCACGGTCCCGTTGGTCACGGCTGCCCGAGGGTGGGTGCCGCTGCCCCGCGCCAATCCCCGACCGGGAACTCAGCGCCCTCCGGAGCCGGGGCCGCCGAGAGCACGGCAGTGAGGCACGCCAGGCATCCCGGCGCGCGGACGGGCAGGTGGGTACGGCAGGCGTCGGACCTGCGACCGCTCACTCGTGAGGCCTCTCTGGGCCGGGGGGTGCGTCCTGCCATCGCCGGCCTCGGCACCGGCCGCTCCGACCTCACCCGTCTGCGGCAGCTGCCACTCGACGAGATGGAGCCCGACGCCGCATCGACGGCCGGCCGGCGCGACCCCGGCCGCGGAGCAGCCCTCGAGGCGCCCACCATGCTGCGGGCCCGGCCCTCGGCATCCTGCCGGGCCCTTGGTCCCTGTCGGCCTCCTCGGCGTCGCCCCTACGGTCGCCGCTACGCGCCACCGGCGCGCTCAGCGGGGGCTGTCCTACCGGCCACGGGGTCCGGGGCCTCCTCCCAGGACGTGCACGACGGAGGAAACGGACGATGGCATCCCGGACGGTCACGCGCGCGTCGGCCGCGACACTCCTGGCAGGTGCGCTGGTCTTCGCCGGCTCGACGCAGGCGCACGCCGCCCCTCCCGGCGGAGGCACCGGCTCGACACCGCGCGTCATCCAGCGGGACCTGCCGCACAGCGGGGAGGGCGCCCAGACCGTCGTCGTCGACACCAGTGCCGGTGCAGGCAGCACCGGCGGGACGATCAGCCGCAAGCCGATCGTGCAGCTCGACCTACCCCACAGCGGCGACGGGGACCAGGTCGTCGTCTACGACGCGAGCGCCGGTAACGCGGGAACCGGCGGGGCCGGTGGCACCGCCATCGCTGCATCCCTCGCCGTCACCACGACCACCGTCACGCAGACGGTCACCGCCGTCGCCGTCACGGGCACCGCGAGCGCTACGGCCACCGTCACCACGGGCGGGGCGACCGCCGGCGACGCGACGGCCGTCGGCGGCGCCGGGGGTGCCGGGGGAACCGGCGGCACGGGGAGCACCGGCGGCACGATCACCACCGGCCCGACGATGCAGCAGGACCTGCCGCACAGCGGCGAGGGCGACCAGACCATCGTCCTCGACGCCAGCGCCGGGAACGGCGGGGACGGCGGCGACGGCGGCGACGCGACCGCGCTCTCGGCGGCGCTGAACACCACCACGGTCACCCAGACGGCCACCGCCGTCACCGTCACGGGCACCGCGAGCGCCACGAACACCGTCACCACGGGTGACGCGACCGCCGCTGGTGTGCTCGCCGTCGGAGGCGACGGAGGCGACGGAGGTGACGGAGGCGCGAACAGCGCCGGCGGCACGATCACCACCGGCCCGATGGCCCAGCGGGACCGGCCGCACAGCGGCGAGGGCGACCAGACCATCGTCCTCGACGCCAGCGCCGGGAACGGCGGCGACGGCGGCGACGCGACCGCGGTCTCGGCGGCGGTGAACAGCCCCACGGTCACCCAGACGGCCACGGCCGTCAGTGACGGTGGAGACGCCACCGCGGCCAACACCGCGGTCACCGGTGACGCCTCGTCGGGGAGCGCGGAGGCCATGGGGGGCAACGGCGGAGCCGGAGGCGACGGCGGCACGGACAGCACGGGTGGCACGATCGCTGCCGACCCGATCGTCGAGCAGTCGCCCCCGATCAGCGGCGGGGGTGACCAGGACACGGTCGACGACACCGGCGGCGGGAACGGCGGGGACGGCGGCGACGGCGGCGACGCCGTCGCGGCGTCGGTCGCGGTGAACAGCCCCACCATCGACCAGACGGCCGTCGCCGGTGCCGACGGCGGCGCCGCCACGGCCGCGAACACTGCGACCACCGGCGACGCGACCTCCGGAGCCGCGAGCGCGACCGGCGGCGAGGCAGGTGCCGGCGGCAACGGTGGTGCCGGCGAGGACGGCGGTAACGGCCTGAGCGGCGGGGATGGCGGCGACGCCGGCGCGCTGTCGCTGGCGGTCGACGCCTCCACCGCGACCCAGGCGGCCACCGCGGAGGACGTCGCTCCCGCCGAGCAGCTCACCGGTGACGCCACCGACGGCTGAGGTCACCGCGGGAGCCGCTGCCCGTCAGCAGTCTGGACGCGACACCGGGAGGGGCCGCAGCGGGGACTGTGCGATCACTCCGCTCGGCTCGGGCACCCGCATCAGAGTCCGGACGCCACCGCCGGAGGCCTGAACCGGAGGGTCATCGGCGCACACACCTGGCCGCGTGGGGCCACGTGTGCTGACTCCGTGGCCGACGCGTGGCCGGACACGCCCTGCTGGTCCCTGGGGGTTCCGGTGACCGGATCCGGTCGCCGGAACCCAGTCGACGGTGCTCGGCCCGCGCCCGCTCGGGCCGAGTGCTGCCTCCAAGCGCCGGACCGCCTGCGCGCTGGACCATCCGACGAGGTCCACGAGCCCCGTTCCAGTGCCCGGCGGCCGGGTGGGCGTGGGCCACGGTGCCGGAACGGTGTGCCTGGAGCCGGTCGATGCCGACCGCCGCCCCTCGCCGGCTCAGCGCTCGGACTCCTGCCCTGGGCGCGCAACGCCGTCAGCCAGTCCCGCCGGCACTCCGACCACGCGGTGTCGGCGGCAGCCGGGTCGGGGACGACGGCGAGCCCCATGGGCGGCTCCCGACAGGCGGGTGTCACGCCGCGTCTGACCGCTGCGCCCGCCCAGCACGCTCCACCCGTGAGGTGCCACCGCAGGTCGAGTGGGAGTCGTGGGCGCGGCAGTGTCCTGGTTCAGGAGACACCGGACGGGTGTCTCGGGACATGCCGGACTGGTGTCGCAGGTCATGCCGGACGGCCGGCTGAGGCTCGACCACGTCGAAAGCCCGGCTGGTCATCACCGCGGTCGAGGTCGAGGGACGCAGCCCCGAGGCGGTCGTGGCCGCCTACGGCGTCTCCCGGTCCTGGCTCTAGGAACTGCTGGCCCGCTACCGAGCCGAGGGCGACGCGGCGCTCGAGCCCCGCTCCCGGCGCGCGCACACCTCACCCTGGGCCACGCCCCCCCCGACCGTCGAGCTGGTGCAGCGGATCCGCAAGCAGCTGCACGACGCGGGCCTGGACGCCGGCGCCGAGACGATCGGCTGGCACCTGACCCACCGGCACCGGATCACGCTGTCGCGGGCCACGATGCACCGGATCCTGACCCGTTCCGGGGCCGTGAGCCCCCAGTCGGCCAAGCGGCCCAAGGCCTGCTACCTGCGCGTTCAGGCCGGGATGCCGAAATGAGACCTGGCAGTCGGACGTCACTCACCACCGGCTGGCCACCGGCGCCGACACCGAGATCACCGGCTGGCTCGACGACCACTCCCGGCTGGCCTCACACGTCTTCGCGCACGCCCGGATCACGGCTGCGACCGTGGTCCCCCTTCACCCAGGCGACCGCCGAGCACGGCCATCCGGCGTCCACGCTGACTGACAACGGCACCGTCTACACCACCCGCTTCGCCGGCGGTCGCGCCGGCCGCAACCACCTGGAGCACGAGCTGCGCCGGCTGGGCATCGTGCAGAAGAGCTCCCGCCCCGACCACCCCACCACCTGCGGCAGGGTCGAACGCTTCCAGCAGACGATGAGGGAATGGTTGGTCGCCCAGCCAGTGCAGCCGGTCGCCATCACCGGCCTGCAGGCCCTCGTCGACGCCTGCATCCGGGCCTACAACCACGACCGACCGCACCGCTCGCTACCGCACTGGTCCACCCCCGCGGCCGCCTACGCCGCACGGCCCAGGGGCACCTCGGCACCGGCCGCGCCCGCGACACCCACGACCGACTCCGCCACGACAGGATCGACCTAGCCGGATGCGCACGCTGCGGGTCAACGGCCGCCTGCACCACATGGGCGTCGGCCGAACCCTCACCGAACCGACGCCCTACTACTCGTTCAGGACCTGCACATCCGCGTCAGCAACGCCGCCACCGGTGAACTCCTTCGCGACTTGACCCTCGATCCTCGCAAGGACCACCAGGCCACCGGCCGACCACCCGGCCCCGCCCGGAAATGAGAGACGCCCGAACCCACAACTCGTGGGTTCGGGCGTCCGCGACGTCCTGAGACATCACAGTCGTGGGCGCGGCAGGGATCGAACCTGCGACCACTCGCTTGTAAGGCGAGAGCTCTCCCGCTGAGCTACGCGCCCCGGCCACCTAGCTTAAGGGCCCCGGGCGGCGGGCCTCAGGCGGCCAGCGCCTGGACGGCGTCCTTCCAGCCGGACTGCTCGCGCGCGTCACCGGGCGCGTTGACCTCGGCGAACGCGATCCTGCCCTCCGCGTCGACCAGGAAGGTGCCGCGCAGCGCCATGCCCGCCTTCTCGTTGAACACCCCGTAGGCCTGGGCGGTCGCGCCGTGCGGCCAGAAGTCGCTCAGCAGCGCGAAGTCGAAGCCCTGCTGGTCCTTCCACGCCTTGAGGCTGAACACCGGGTCGGTGCTGATCGCGACCACGCGCACGCCGGCGTCGGTGTAGACGGCGAGCTCGTCGCGCAGCTGGCACAGCTCACCGGTGCAGATGCCGGAGAAGGCGAACGGGTAGAAGACGACCAGCACCGGCGTCCCGCGCAGTTCGGAGAGGGAGACGACCTGACGGTCGGAGTCGGGGAGGCTGAAGTCGGGCGCGACGTCGCCGACGGAGAGGCTCATGCGCCCGATCGTGCCGCACCCGCCGGGGGTGCCGTGACCGGGTCCCTAGCGACGGGTGCGCGCCGTCTTCGGGGTGACCAGCCGGATGCCCGACCAGTCCTTGGCCGCCGAGATGCTGCTGGTCTGGGCCAGGCCCGCGGTGGGCGCGGCCTCGGTGACGTCACCGGGCTCGACGTGGCCCGGCCGCCCGGACTTGGGCACCAGCAGCCAGACGACGCCGTCGTCGGCGAGCGAGGCGATGGCGTCGACGAGGGCGTCGACGAGGTCGCCGTCGTCCTCGCGCCACCACAGCAGGACGACGTCGGCCACCTCGTCGGTGTCCTCGTCGACCATGTCGCTGCCGGAGACGTCGACGATGGAGTCGCGCAGGTCCTCGTCGGCGTCCTCGTCCCAGCCGAGCTCCTGCACGACCATGCCCGGCTTGATGCCCAGCCGGGCCGCCATGCTGGCGCTGCCCGAGTCGACGCTCATCCCTGCTGTTCCTCCGAGGCTCCGTGGGGTGCCGGCCGTGGTTCGGCGAGCACGCGACGCCGGCTCCCCGGCGTGTGCGGAAGGGGTGGGCCGACGACGGACACGACCGGCGGGGAGGGCACCCGCAGCCTGGTCATGTCACCCCCCTCGAGCCCGGACGTGCGGCGCCGACGGCGTCGGTCCGCGTGGGCAGGAGCGTAGGGCATGCCTGGTCAGGCGCAAGACGTCCGCGGGACGCCGCGCGGGCCCCGGAGCGGCGCGGAACGGCGGCCGTACGGGTCCTCGCGTGACGCCGGGGCGCCCGACGCGCGACCATGGACCCATGAGCTCACCGCAGCAGGGTGGAGAACCCACTCGCGACGCCGGCCAGCCCCGCGCGGTCATCACCGACGGGCTCCCCAGTCAGCTGGTCGACACCGATCCCGACGAGACCCAGGAGTGGGTGGAGTCGCTCGACAGCGTCGTCGAGCACGCAGGCCGCGGGCGCGCCCGCTACCTCATGCTCAAACTGCTGCAGCGCAGCCGTGAGCAGCAGGTGGGCGTCCCGGCGCTGCGCAGCACCGACTACATCAACACGATCCCGCCGGAGCGGGAGCCGTACTTCCCCGGCGACGAGGACACCGAGCGGCGGATCCGCGCCTACATCCGCTGGAACGCCGCGATCATGGTGCACCGCGCGCAGCGGCCGGGGATCGCCGTCGGCGGGCACATCTCTTCCTACGCCTCCTCCGCCTCGCTCTACGAGGTCGGCTTCAACCACTTCTTCCGCGGCAAGGACCACCCCGGCGGCGGCGACCAGATCTGGTTCCAGGGCCACGCCTCCCCCGGCATCTACGCCCGCGCCTTCCTCGAGGGCCGGCTGACCGAGCACCAGCTCGACGGCTTCCGGCAGGAGGTCAGCCACCCCGGCGGCGGGCTGTCGTCCTACCCGCACCCGCGGCTCATGCCCGACTTCTGGGAGTTCCCCAGCGTCTCCATGGGCCTGGGCCCGATGAACGCGATCTACCAGGCCCGGTTCAACCGGTACCTGCACAGCCGGGGCATCAAGGACACCTCCGACCAGCACGTCTGGGCGTTCCTCGGCGACGGCGAGATGGACGAGCCCGAGTCGCTCGGCCTGATCGGCCTGGCCGCCCGCGAGGAGCTGGACAACCTCACCTTCGTCGTCAACTGCAACCTGCAGCGGCTCGACGGCCCGGTGCGCGGCAACGGCAAGGTCATCCAGGAGCTGGAGTCGTTCTTCCGCGGCGCCGGCTGGAACGTCGTCAAGGTGATCTGGGGCCGGGAGTGGGACCCGCTGCTGGCCGCCGACCGCGACGGCGCGCTGGTCAACCTGATGAACTCCACGCCCGACGGCGACTACCAGACCTACAAGGCCGAGGACGGCGCCTACGTGCGCGAGCACTTCTTCGGCCGCGACCCGCGCACCCGCAAGCTCGTGGAGTCCATGAGCGACAAGGAGGTCTGGGACCTCTCCCGCGGCGGGCACGACTACCGCAAGGTCTACGCGGCGTTCAAGGCGGCCGTCGAGCACAAGGGACAGCCGACGGTCATCCTCGCCAAGACCATCAAGGGCTGGACGCTGGGCAGCCACTTCGAGGGCCGCAACTCCACCCACCAGATGAAGAAGCTGACCGCCGAGGACCTCGCCGCCTTCCGCGACCGGCTCTACCTGCCCATCCCCGACGAGGCGCTGGACAAGACCCTGCCGCCCTACTACAAGCCCGACCCGGACTCCGACGAGATGCAGTACATGCTCGAGCGCCGGCGGGCCCTGGGCGGCGCGGTGCCGCGGCGGCGGGCGGAGTTCAAGACGCTGAAGGCGCCCGACGACAAGGCCCTCGACGTCCTGCGCCGCGGCTCGGGCAAGCAGGAGGTGGCGACGACGATGGCGTTCGTCCGCCTGCTCAAGGAGCTGCTCAAGGACAAGGACCTCGGCCCGCGGTTCGTGCCGATCATCCCCGACGAGGCGCGCACCTTCGGGATGGACTCCCTGTTCCCGTCGCAGAAGATCTACAACCCGGCCGGCCAGCGCTACACCTCGGTCGACCGGGAGCTGATGCTCGCCTACAAGGAGTCCGAGCAGGGCCAGATCCTGCACGAGGGGATCAACGAGGCCGGGTCCACGGCGTCGTTCACCGCCGTCGGCACCTCCTACGCCACGCACGGCGAGCCGATGATCCCGATCTACATCTTCTACTCGATGTTCGGGTTCCAGCGGACCGGTGACTCCTTCTGGGCCGCCGCCGACCAGATGACCCGCGGTTTCGTCCTCGGCGCCACCGCCGGCCGGACGACGCTCAACGGCGAGGGTCTGCAGCACGAGGACGGCCACTCGCTGCTGCTGGCGCTGACCAACCCCGCGGTCGTGTCCTACGACCCGGCCTTCTCCTACGAGGTCGGGCACATCACCCGGGACGCGCTGCTGCGCATGTACGGCGAGGACCCGGGCGCGCCGCTGGGCGGGCACCGCAGCCCCGACGTCATGTACTACCTGACCGTCTACAACGAGCCGTACAACCAGCCGGCCGAGCCGGAGGGCCTCGACGTCCAGGGGCTGCTCGCCGGCATGTACCGGTACGCGCCCGGCCAGGGCGACGGCCCGAAGGCGCAGGTGCTCGCCAGCGGCGTGGCGGTGCCGTGGGCGCTGCGCGCGCAGGAGCTGCTGCGCGAGGACTGGGGCGTGTCGGCCGACGTGTGGTCGGTGACCTCGTGGACCGAGCTGCGTCGCCAGGCCGACGAGGTGGCCGAGCGCAACCTGCTGCACCCGGAGGAGGACCCGCAGGTCCCCTACGTGACCCAGCGGCTGCAGGAGGCCGAGGGCCCGGTCGTCGCCGTCTCCGACTGGATGAAGGCGGTCCCCGACCTCATCGCGCCCTACGTCCCCGGCGGGATGTCGACGCTGGGCACCGACGGGTTCGGCCTGTCCGACACCCGCCCGGCGCTGCGGCGGCACTTCCACGTCGACGCCGAGTCGATCGTCGTCCGCACGCTCGCCTCGCTGGCCGACCGGGGGGAGCTCGACCGGGCGAAGGTGCGCGAGGCGGTGGAGCGCTACCGGGTCCGCGACGTGCAGGCGGCGCCGGCCGACGAGCGGTCGGACCCCAGCCCCGCCACCTGATGCAGCGCGATGGCGGCGGCCCGGGTCTCCGGGTCGCCGTCGTCGGCGGCGGGGTCATCGGCCTGACCTGCGCCCTGGAGCTGGCGCGGGCCGGCCACCGGGTGCGGCTGCACGCGGCCGACCCCCCGGAGGGGACCACGTCGGCCGTGGCCGCGGCCCTGTGGTTCCCCTACCGGGCGGCGCCGGCCGACGCGGTGCTCCGCTGGGGTGCCGCCTCGCGGACGGTGTTCACCGCCCTCGCCGGTGACCCGGCCACCGGGGTGACCCTGCGGCCGGGCACGGTGGTGCACCGCACCCCCGAGCCCGACCTGTGGTGGACCGTCGGCATCCCGCACCGGCCAGCGACGGCTGCGGAGCTGCCGCCCGGGGCGCCCGGCGGCACCCGCTGCACGCTCCCGGTCGTCGACACCGGCCGGTACCTGCCGTGGCTCGCCGGCGCCGCCCGGTCGGCGGGGGTCGAGTTCGTCCCCGAGCGGGTGGCGCGGCTGGGTGACGTCCCCGGCGACGCGCTGGTCGTCGCCGCGGGGCTGGCCTCGGGCCCGCTGCTCGGCGACGACACCGGTGTGCCGGTGCAGGGCCAGGTGGTGCGGCTGGCCGACCCCGGCCTGACCGGCTGGGTGCTCGACGAGGACGGCCCCGACGGGCTGACCTACGTCGTCCCGCGCGGGCACGACGTCGTCTGCGGCGGCACCGCCGTGGAGGGCGCCACCGGCACCGAGCCCGACCCGGACGTCGAGGCCGCCGTCCTCGCGCGGGCGCGGGCCCTGGTGCCGGAGCTGCGGCAGGCGCCGGTGCTCTCCCGCGCGGTCGGGTTGCGGCCCGGCCGGCCCACCGTGCGCCTCGAGCGCGTCGAGGGGGCGGGCCGGCCGGTGGTGGCCTGCTACGGCCACGGCGGCGCGGGCGTCACCCTCTCCTGGGGCTGCGCGGCCGACGTCGTCGCGCTGGTGTGAGGCGGCGCGGGAGCGCAGGCCACCTGCGCTCCCGCGCCGGGCTCAGGCGCGCTCGCGGTGGCGGCGCAGCACCTCGGCGTAGACCCGGCCGCTGTCCTTCACCGTGCGCCGCTGGGTGTCGTAGTCGACGTGCACCAGGCCGAAACGCTGGCCGTAGCCGCGGGCCCACTCGAAGTTGTCCAGCAGCGACCAGGCGAAGTAGCCGCGGACGTCGGCGCCCCGCTCCACGGCCGCGGTCAGCGCGGCGAGGTGGCGCAGCAGGAAGTCGACCCGCGCGGGGTCGCGCACGGCGCCCTCGGCGTCGACCTCGTCGTCCCAGGCCGAGCCGTTCTCGGTGACCACCAGCGGCAGGCCCGGCGCCTTCTCGCCGAGCCACAGCAGCAGGTCGGTGAACGCCTGCGGGCTGATGCCCCAGCCCATGCTGGTGGTCGGTCCCTCGGGGTCGAGCTCGTCGACGTCCTCGCCGCCGATGAACGACGTCGGGGGCCGGCCGGCGGGGCGCCCCCCGGCCCGCACGGTCTCCTCGAAGTAGTAGTTCACGCCCAGCCAGTCCAGCGGCGCGGCGATCGTCTGCAGGTCGCCGTCCTGCACCGGCAGGGGCGCCCCGGCGGCCGCGAGGTCCTCCACGACGTCGGCGGGGTAGGCGCCGGAGACGACCGGCTCGAGGAACATCCGGTTCTGCTGGCCGTCGAGCCGGCGGGCGGCGTCGACGTCGGCCGGTGAGTCGGAGGCCGGGTTCATCGGCGTGAAGTTCAGCGTGATGCCCAGCGAGCCGACGCCGGCGTCCCGCAGGCGCCCGGCGGCCAGGCCGTGGCCGAGCAGCAGGTGGTGGACGGCGCGGGAGGCGGCCACCGGGTCCTGCAGGCCGGGGGCGTGCGCGCCGCTCATGTGGCCGAGCAGAGAGCTGACCATCGGCTCGTTGAGCGTCGACCAGTGCCGCACCCGGTCCCCCAGCGCGTCGACGACGACCGCCGCGTAGTCGGCGAAGCGCGCCGCGGTGTCGCGGTCGGTCCAGCCACCCCGGTCCTGCAGCGCCTGCGGCAGGTCCCAGTGGTAGAGGGTCAGCCACGGGTCGATGCCCGCGTCGAGCAGCTCGTCGACCAGCCGCCGGTAGAAGTCCAGCCCGCGCTGCTCCACCCGGCCGGCGCCCTCGGGCACCACCCGCGGCCAGGCCACCGAGAACCGGTACGCCGAGAGCCCCAGCTCGCCCATCAGCGCGACGTCGTCGCGGTAGCGGTGGTAGTGGTCGCAGGCCACGTCGCCGGTGTCGCCGCGCTCGACGCGGCCGGGGGTGTGGCTGAAGGTGTCCCAGATCGACCGGCCCCGCCCGTCCTCCTCGACGGCGCCCTCGATCTGGTACGCCGCGGTCGCGGCGCCGAAGACGAAGTCGGGCGGGAACGTCAGGCCGGCGAGGAGGTCCTCGCGGCCGTCGCTGGTGGTCATGGGAGGTGGGCTCCTTCGGGACGACGGGTCAGGGAGGGCACCGGCACGCAGGCCGCCGGGGAGTGCGGGCAGTGTGCAGGACGCCCCGGCCGCGTCCGGCGCCAAGGGTGTCGATCAGTCCGCCCAGGCGGGGCGGGCGGGATCGACCTGCCAGACGACGACCCTCCCGCCGCCGGGGCACAGCACCACCCCGTCGGGCACGCCGGGCCCGTCCTCGCCGCCCGCTCCGGAGCCCAGCCACAGCCGGGCGTCGGGACGGCCGAGGTCGACCCAGCCGCGGGGGGGGGGGGGGGGGGGGGGGGGGGGGGGGGGGGGGGGGGGGGGGGGGGGGGGGGGGGGGGGGGGGGGGGGGGGGGGGGGGGGGGGGGGGGGGGGGGGGGGGGGGGGGGGGG
>NZ_JBJGZA010000040.1:0-39865 GCF_054050255.1 Geodermatophilus sp. SYSU D00700
CGGCTCCGGCACCTGAGCCTGCTCCGGCACCTGGGCCGGCTCCGGCGACGGAGTCGGCTCCGGCACCTGAGCCTGCTCCGGCACCTGGGCCGGCTCCGGCGACGGAGTCGGCTCCGGCACCTGAGCCCGCTCCGGCACCTGAGCCCGCTCCGGTGCTCGAGCCCGCTCCGGCACCTGAGCCCGCTCCGGTGCTCGAGCTGGTCTCTGAGACCCGCCTGGGCAGCGGTCAGTCTCTGGTCTCCGCGAGCGGTGCCCACCGGGTGGATGTGCAACCCGATGGGAACGTCGTGGCCTTTGGCCCGGATCAGACGCTGATCTGGGAGACCGGGACCGGCGGCAATCCGGGGGCGCAGCTGGAGATGCGCACGGACGGGAGTCTGGCGGTGGTCTCGGGAACCGGTGAGGTCCTGTGGGAGTCGGTCACCGCGGCCGGCTCGGTCGGCGCACGGACGGTGCTGCAGGACGACGGGGTGCTGACGGTGCTGGCTGACGACGGTAGTGTCGTGTGGTCCAGTACGGTGACCGAGCTCGTGGCCGGGATGCCGCTCGTGACCGGGCAGTCCCTGGTGTCGGCCAACGCGGCCTACCGGGCGACCGTGCGACCCGATGGGAACCTCGTGGTCCTCGGGGCGAACGACGTGCCGGTCTGGGACACCGCGACCGGCGGCAACCCGCAGGCGCGACTGGAGATGCGGCCCGACGGCGACCTGATCCTGGTGTCGAAGTCCGGTCCGGTGCTGTGGCAGTCGGACACGGCCGGATCGGCTGCAGCGCGCGCCGTGCTCGGCGATGACGGAGTGCTCGCGCTGCTGGCCGCCGACGGCACCACGGTGTGGTCCAGCTCCTAGCTGGACCCGGCCAGGACGTTGGTGAGGGCCAACCGGTCCTGAACGAAGGAGAACCTCCGAGTGGGGTGTGGCTTGCCGAAGGTCCAGTCCCTACTCGGAGGTTCTCGCGTCCCACGCTAATGCCCGGTCCGAACGGCAGCCGCCGTCGAGGACCGCATCGTCGACCACCGCGATCAAGAGCGTCGCGGCCGGCGTGGATCGCGCCGAACTGGGCTTCACCTCTGCGCGATTAAGGACCTGCACTCCGGCGGCATCCTCGGCGACCCCATGGACGCTCGGATGACCGCGTCACTGGTCGTGGCCGCGCTACGCAACGCCATCGCCCTGCGGGCACCGGCCGAAACGATCGTGCAGTCCGACCGAGGCAGTCAGTTCCGCTCCAATTCCTTCGTCGCCGCACTGAAGAACAACGGCCTGACCGGGTCGATGGGCCGCGTCGGCGCCTGAGGAAGCAACGCC
The DNA here is from genome assembly GCF_054050255.1 of Geodermatophilus sp. SYSU D00700. Lineage (NCBI taxonomy): Bacteria > Bacillati > Actinomycetota > Actinomycetes > Geodermatophilales > Geodermatophilaceae > Geodermatophilus > Geodermatophilus sp. SYSU D00700. Next base: position 1,308 of record NZ_JBJGZA010000040.1, read on the forward strand.
GCGATACAGTTCATACTTGCGCTCCTGTAGCGCAACGTCCTCGATCGGCAAAGCTGGACGACCCGGGAGTACCTGCGACTGGCGATGATCACCTGGATGACGAAGATCTACCACCGGCACCGCGATCAACGCCGCCTCGGTCGACTCAGGCTCATCGACTTCGAGACTCTGACCCGAACCGCTCACGCAGCCTGATCACCCCTAACCAACCGAGTCGAGTGAGTTCGGGCCAGTCCCGATCGACTGATGCGCTCCTCAGATGGGTGCCTAGATCGACATGGCAGTAGGAGGTCGTCCTGCTGGCCCCTCACCATGGCCAACCACTGAGGCAGTGGAGGCGATGTGCGTCCGCTCACCGAGTGCATCACTGTCCCGTCGTAGGCTTACGAACCATCCGACCGACCCCATCCCCCGGAGCTATGGACACTCGTAGCCGCGCACAGATCAAGGAGTGACGACGATGGACTGGAGAAGGATGTCGCGGTGAAGGTCGCGATCCTGCATGACTACGTCACTCAGCGAGGTGGCGCTGAACGCGTCGTCCTCTCGATGCTCCGAGCCTTCCCGGGAGCGGATTTGTGGACGCTGCTGTATGAACCCTCAACCACATATCCGGAATTCAGTAGCGTCCAGATCCGCACCTCCCCACTCAACCGTGTTCCCTTTTTTAGGCGCCACCATCGGGTTGCCCTGCCACTTCTGGCGTTGGCCGCGTGGTTCATGCGACCGGACGCGGACGTGGTGATCTGCAGCTCCAGTGGTTGGTCGCATGGAATGCGCAGCAAGGGGCGGCGTATCGTCTATTGCTATTCGCCCGCGCGTTGGCTGTATCAGCCGAATCGATACCTCACGGAGGACTCGTCCAGGCTCGTGCGCTGGGGGCTGGGAGTACTAGGGCCCGCACTCAGGAATTGGGATCGTCGTTCTGCGCGAAAAGCAACGACCTATCTCAGTATCTCCACGGTGGTACGGGACCGAGTCAGGCAGGCTTACGGGCTCGAGTCGAGCATTGTTCCCGCCCCCCAAACGATTCGGGTTGATGGTCCACTGGAGCCCGTGCAAGACGTCGAGGGTCTTGTGACGGAAGGCTACGACCTATGCATCAGCCGACTACTCCCATACAAAAGGGTTGACGTCGTCGTGGACGCCTTCAGTGGCAGTGGCCGTCGCCTCATTGTTGTTGGCCAGGGGCCGGAGAAAGAACGGCTGGAGCGTCACGCCAGCTCAGAGGTTGTATTCCTCAGTGGCGTGAGCGATGCGCAAATCCGTTGGCTGTACACGAATTGTCGAGCGGTGGTCAGTGCCAGCTATGAAGACTTCGGACTGACGCCCCTCGAGGCTGCCGCATTCGGCAAACCAGCCATCGTCCCGCGCGAAGGTGGTTTCCTGGATACGGTGATCGACGGGGAGACCGGGCTGCTATTCGCGGACGTCTCAGCCCAAGGACTGCGCGCAGCGCTTGCAGAATCAGACGTGGTGACCTGGAATGCTGAGCGGCTCAGAGCACATGCAGCTGATTACTCCGAGGAGCGCTTCATCGCACGACTACGGGAGGTCGTTCGAGACGTCGCAACGTGACGCGAGCGGGCGACCTCCTTGGCCTGATGCCCTTGCAGACCTCTTCTCGGCGCCAGCTGGTGCAGGGATTGAATTCCCAGCCAGTAGGCAGGGCCTGATGAGGTAGGCCCTATCATTCCTCCGAGTCACGCCCTCGAAGGTCAATGCGGGCCCCCTGTGTCACCTCTAATGACTTGGGCCGTCAAGCCCTCCGCGAACAAGGTGGTGTTCCCGAGGCTCTGTACATCAATGTATCGATCAGTCGAGATTGGATGATCGATGTCGACTCGTCCCGACGAGCCGCCATTGTCGTGGCGGAGGTCTACGAGTAGTAGCCCCGAACTTATGCGTAGGGTAACGATGGACGTCCCGACTGCACTGGGTAAGGTCAGATCAGTGTTCGTTTGTCCGCCTGGGTTGACGTAAAGGCGAAGAAGGTTGTTGTCGGAAACGGCAGTGATCCTCAGAGCGAACTGCAGCATGTAGGAGTTCACGTCGAATGCTGGCAAGTAGAACAGGCTTACCGCCTCGGTACCCACGGCTATGGTGCGTTCGAACGTCGCGGGTCTCCATTGTCCCGTAGGGAAAAGGACTCCGCGTGTCCCGGACGGCGACGAGGGGTTGGCTGGGTAAGGATGGTCAGCCCCGACTAGGCCGATGAGCGGAGCGCTCACCGCTTCCGGGTCGATCACCAGGCGGCAGGCGCCGGTGAGGCGGAACAAGGGTGAAGTCGTCGGCGCCCAAGCGACCCGTCCGCTGGCAACGTGGCAATCCGAAGAGCCACCAAGAACGAAGTGGGCGATCCGAGTCGTGGAGACGGGATCCAGTTCAAACATCCACAGGCTCGTGATTCGAATCGAACCTGAGTCCGCCTCGATGTAAGAAGTGCGGTTGAGCTCAAAGTGCCCGCCCACGATATCGAGCAACCCGTCGCCAACGTCCGTTAAACGCACCGAGGTTTCACAGTGCTCCAGGTCTGTCCCCACGAAACTGACGTGCCAGCCGTCTTTGGATGAGCCGTCCTGCCAGAAGGCAGGGCCACCACAATTGAACACCACGCTTCCGCTCACTACCATGGCGGCTCCGGAGTTCTGCTCCACGGCTCGGAAGTCATTTTTTATGCCTGTCCAACACGTGTGTATCCGACAGTTCTCCACTCGCGTAACCCAGCAGTTGTAACGGAACGTTATTCCAGTCGCGACGTGGGATATCGAGCAATTCCTCACCGTTACGCCATTCGCGAAATCGAGTTCCGATTCACCGAATACCAGGCGCACCCCGATCAAGTCCAGTCCTTCGACCGTAGTCGTCCAAGAGCTACTTGATCCCCTCACGCGCAGCGCCTGCTCGCGACCGTTCTCGAAGCCGCGGCATATCAACCGCGCCCCGTAGCCGATCAATTTACTGCCATGTGGCATTTCGAGGTCGTTGGAGATGAAGAAGTCGCCTCGCAAGGCCAGCACGGCAGGGGCGCCCTCCGCCGTCGTTGCACGGAACGCTTCATTGAGGCGCGCCGTCTGATCGTCCGTGCCGTCGGCGGTCACGGTCATGACGACTGGCGAATCAACACCGGCGGCGTTCACGCTGCTGGAATCTCTGACGAGGGCCACAGCGGCGGCGAGGGTGCCCCCCACCCCGACGGCCCCGTACTTGAGGGCTTCGCGCCGGTTGACCCCTTCCTGGGTCCCGTGTGGACTGTTGCTCGCTGTCTTGCGAGGGAGCATCATGCGGACGTCATGGAAGCAGGGGTGCGGTCGTCAGATCTAGCCTTCAAGTCTGGAGTCCTACCGTCCCAGGAGCCCGGTTGCGACGACCAGGCAGGCTCCAGAGAAAGGTGCACGGCTTCCTTGCCGACCTCACCTCCACAGGGCTGCTGTGCGTCGTGGCCGTGCGCGACAGTTGCGAGGAGAAGTGCACAGCGCCGCCAGTAGAGATCCCATTCCCGGGCATTTCTGGAAGGCAGTCGAGACCAGGCGTCATGGCACTCCCTGTCACGGTGTGGATGTACAGGTGGTTGACCGCCCGCTGGCAAGGTCACGACAGGTGGCCAAGGCTGGGCGTCTTGGGCGAGGTTGATCCGCAGAGCTCTGGCAAGAGCTCAATCCCGTTGTTGGGTGAAGCAGCCGGGTCGCTGGACGCTGACAGGTCGCCGATGCTCTGCGGTCGTCCCTGAAGACTCATCGCGACCTCCCGACTTGAGGGGCTGGACTGAGGTGGTTTGCTCAGACCTGTCCTGCTGGTGCAAGGCCCCGTCGCACCACTCGCACGCCATCAGAGGTCTGGCAGTGCTGGGTCATGATCCTTGATACCGACCCGCATCCCTGCACTGGGATCTGTACCCTCAACGACGACGGTCCCCAGGATGCTACCGAGCGACTGAGGCTCATGGAGGTGCGGCGGCAGTCACGCACCCACCTGGGTAGCGCAGGGCAACCGATCACCGGGTCTCGTGCTCGCGCGTTCGCGTGCGGTCCTTCGGAGATGTGCCGGCCGCCGATGACCCGGGCGGGTGCTGCGTGCGGTCGGAGCGGGCAACCAGGCGACTTAGGCTATAGGTTCAAGTCGACGCCTCGGCGCTGGCTGCCGCAGCATGGGGTTGATGCTGGATCGTGGGGCTGTCGCGGTGTAGTTCGAGCGGAGGGTCGTGTCGCGTGTCGATAAGGCCTGTCCCACTTCCAAGTCGTAACGCGCGCCCCGGTGAGCCGGACATCCCGCCCGTCGCTGCTGGTAGGCGCGGCGAGGCGTTGGCGTCAGCACTGACGTCGCTGCTGCTAGCTACGGCTTCCTTTGACCGTCTCGACCTCTCGCAGGGTTCCTTGCCGTTCGCCGTGACGCCCTACTACTTGATCGCTCCACTGGTCGTGGCGCTATCCTTGACGGTCCGGAGACGCGACGCAGAGCAGCAAGGTCGGGCTGTGAGCTTGCTGCTGATTCTCCTGGCCTATGGGTCCGTGTCTTTGATATCTGCACTTACAGCGCCGGCAGGAAGTCCGTCGGACCGCCGCGTCTACCTTCTCCTGTATCTGGTCCTCATCAGTTGGGCTGTTGTGGCGCTCGCTGGTACTAGACCTACGTTCACGCGGGCGGTGAGGCGAGGTGCAGTCTGGGGTCTTGCACTGACCGCAGCCATGGACGGCCTTCAATACGCCTCGTGGTTGACGCTGGGACCCGGGGTGCCGGCCGTGATTGGTCCTCTGGACTTCACGTCGCCTACCCTGGGCCTCGAAGCGCCGCGTCTTGCGGGTCTCTCGCTAGATCCAAACAGGGGAGCGTTCTTCGTCTGCCTCTGCGCGTACTTCCTCGTTCTCGACCGGGCTACTGCTTTGGCGCGAGGTAGCAGAGCGCGCGTCTGGTGCCTCGCGAGTGGAGGTCTCTTGACTTTGCTGTCGTTCTCGCGCACGGGAATAGTGCTTTACCTCCTGATCTTGATGGCCGCATGGCGTAGGTCGCGGGGCGAACAAGGGAGTCGACGGCGAGCTGGTGGGTTGATGGTCGCGGTCGCTCTCGGAGTTCTCGTCGCCTGGGTCTATCCCGCAGTCAGCACCCAGGTCGATGTCACGAGCCTACTCACAGAGCGGGCCAACTTCGGATCGGGCGCGTCCGGCGGTATCCATTTAGACCTAGTGTCGCGGGGGCTTGAAGTCGTTGGGCAGACGGCCTGGGGCTTCTTCTTCGGTATCGGCGTCGGTAACGCGCCCCTCGTCCTGGGGGACATCTTTCCAAACAATCCCTACGCCAACTTCCACTCAATATACATCGCGAGCGCGGTCGAGGGCGGAATCCTCGCCACTGCACTGCTCATGGTGATCATGTTCCGGCCGCTTACGTGGCGTCCGATGCTCGTCGTCCTGCTGGCGCTCTTCGGAGTGTTCTACCAAGCCAACTTGGATCCGATGTCCTGGTTCGCGACGGCTTTCGCTTGGTGCGCCCCCCTGTGGCTCAACCGGTCGGAGCCCTCTGCGACGACTGGAGCGGACAAACTGGGTGATACGATGCGGGACCGCCCGGATGGAAGTGCGGCGGAAGGAGCGCCAAGGGAGGCGGCCGTGGACAGATGACTCAAGCGCCCCTGCGCTCGCTGGCTAGGGTCCCCAAGGGGGTATGGAGGGCTGCGGCCTTCGAAACCGGACTTCGGGCGAGCGACGGCCGACGTGGCTGAGCAGTCAGCGCGGCGATGGATCGTTGCTACTGGGGCGACGTATTCGGCCTACGCCCTCCAATTGGTGACGGCCCCCCTGGTGGCGCGCGCACTGGGGCCAGCGGACCGAGCTCTACTTGGTTACCTCCAAGTCCTCGCGCTGCTCCTCCCCGTCATTGCCGCATGGGGTGTCGGCAAGGTCGTCCGCTTCCTCATCGGGTCAGGGCGCGGGCCTGAGGTCGTCCACAAGCGATTGACCTTTCACTTCCGGTTGTCCGCTGTCGTCGGGGTACCCGCCTCGCTGGGTGCAGCAGTGATTTGCTTCGAACGCGGCGCACTGTTGTCAGCGATGGCCTTCGCCATGGTCTATGCGGGCTGTATCACATCTATTCGCTACGGTGTTGCCGTGGTCTGCCTTACACAAGGCCGTTTCGAGTGGGTTGCCTACGGACAGGTGGCCGCAGCTCTCTTCCTCGTCGTAACACTCCTGCCACTCTGGCTGTCGGACAAGCTGACGCTGCCGACAGCATGCCTCTGTTATGCCTTGAGCTTCCTTGTATCCTGCCTGCTCACCGGTCTGCTAAGCCGACGTCTGACTTGGAGAGGGGATCGGCGAGAGTCCTCGGGAGTAGGACGATGGGGTCTATTTGGCCTGAAAAGCCTGCCTGGAGATCTCGGGGAACCGCTACTTAATCGGATCGATCAACTGCTCGCCATCCCAGTCCTCGGTCAGACACTTGCCGGCAGTTACCTGGTGGCCTCCAACTGGTCCCTCGTGCTCTTTCCGCTCTTCCAGACCGTGGGTCTCCGCCTGAGCGTGCAGTCATCAGCCGAAGGCAGGCCCCGCAACATGAAGGGACTCGCCCTGTTCGCGACGGGACTTCTCCTCGTTGCTGTCTGCTGGGCCGTGTCCGGAATCTGGCTGGTCCCACTGATCTTTGGAGAGGAATACTCCAAGGCTGGCCAGATCGCAGGCGTGCTCTGCCTGGGTGCCGCCTTGGCGGGGCTTTTGTCTAACTCGATCCACCGAAATGCCGAACAAGGGCGAGTGTCCATCGTCAGCCTCTCAGTCGTCGCGGGTTGCCTGGGCAGCCTGCTCGTCGCCTTGGTCAGTTTCGGAGGCGCTGGCATCGGCCTTGCATTTGCGCCGCTGGTCGCGTCGACCGCCGCGTTCGCGGTCTTCTGGCTTGCTGGCGCAGCGCGATCGCGACGTCGGCCTACGCCCGTCGTCTCGCAAGCCCCTGACGGATCCCCCGCGCTATCGCTGCCAGCTCCGATCGCGGACGAATCCCTAGGACCCGCGTCACAAGGGCGATCAAGAGACGGAACCCCGTCCCAAACCACCAGAGGCCACCCCACTTGATTGTGAACAGGAGGAGAGAGGTCCAGTAGTAGGTGATGAGTCGAGTGCCCGCTCGGCCCCGTGAGGCCGACAACTCGTGGGTGGCCACGGCCTCGTCCGCGACAGCCAGACGCCAACCCGCCTCCCGCAGTCGAAGGCCGAGGTCCACGTCCTCCCAGTACATGAAGAATCGCTCATCGAAATCGCCCGCAGCGAGAAGTGCAGAATCGCGGTATAGAGAGATCGCGCCCGTAAGGTAATCGACGGGGCGGTCAAGATCACGAACCACCGGCGCGTCCCCGAGTAATGGCCTCGTACATCCTCCGCCAAAAGCCTGGACCGTCCCGTCCGGGAAAGTGATGAGGGGGGCAACGGCCGCGAGGCCCGGATCGGCATCTAGGACGGCCATCATGATTCGGACAGCCTCGTCGTCGACCTGCGCGTCGTTGTTGATTAGCAGGATGTGCTGCGCGCCCCCAGCCCTAGCCTCCGCAATCCCGACGTTGACCCCGCCGGCGAAGCCGAGATTGGCCTCGTTGCACACGACGGTGACGCTAGGCGATGTTCCGAGCCGCAGCAGCTCGGGGTCCCGTTCGGTCTCGTTGTCCACGAGTACGACTCGGTCGATGTGTGCGCATCGCTGCAGGGCCGTGACGCATCGCAATGTGCGCTCCGTGTCACGCCAGTTGAGGACAACGGCCTGCACTCCGCTGTTCATCGGAGGAGATCCGTTAGATGTCGGTCGTAATCCTCAGCTACCTGTGACCAAGTGCGTACTTGAACAGGTTTGCTCGGAAGCAGTTCGCCTCTCCTTGCACCGTCCATGGCAGCTGCAAGGGCATCCACATCATTGGGCGCGATGAAGGAGGCGCCAGTGCTGTGCAGGAATTCTCTGTGTGAGGGTATATCACTGACGATCACTGGCGCATGGTAGGCGGTCGCTTCGTGTGGAGTGAGCCCGAAGCCCTCGTAGTGGCTCATGTTGATGTACGCGCGGCAGTTCTCGTACAGCCATGCCAGCTGGGAGTCGTCTACATAGCCCAAGTACCGGACCCCGCGGGTCCTCGACTCGGCATTGGACTCCGCGAAGAGGTTATTTGTCGAACCAACGATGACCAGCTGGGTCTCGTCGCGTAGCCCCTGCAGACGTGCCCAGGCCGTCAGCACTGTCTGGTAATTCTTTCGCGGTTGAAGGCTGCCAACCGAGAGAAGGAAGGGGCGCTCAGGAAATCCAGGGGGACGGCTCGGCTGGGTCTCCAGGGGGACCGTCGTCGCCCATGGAATGACGTGCACCCTTGCCTGGGGAGCCAAGGCTGCGATTCGCTCAGCGGTGAAGTGCGAGGGAGTGACGATGTGAGCTTGATGGAATAGCGCTCGTTGTAGCCCCGTCGTCATGAACGCATACCGCCGGTCGTACCACTCGGGGTGATCGAACAACGCGGTGTCGTGGACCGTTACGACCTGGTTCTTGACTATTGCAGGACCGAAGTTGCACGGACTCCACAAGCCCTTCCTCCCGGCACGGAGCGGTAGCACAACCTGCTCCCAGAGGTGCCCCAGTCCTCGGCGCGCTGCTTTGGTATTAGGCGAGACACAGGGCACGTGGCGTGGCCAGTGCCTCAACGTCTCCCATGCAACTCGCTCGACGCCGGTTACTCGTCGACCACGGAATCGTCCATTCACCACGTACGACGGCTGCAATCGTCCTCCATGCCAACGGCGGGGCAGTCAGTCGAGGGTACACGGGCCCTAGGTTGCTCTCGGCGACCAGACGTTGACCCCTTGGCCTCCTGGTCGGGCGATGCTCAGTCAAGCTGGTTCGGGTGATGTCGCGCCCTTCGCCTCGCAGTATCCATCGCTGACTGAGAGGCTTCATGACCGCGGAGTGCAAGGGGGTCGGTTGCTGCCAACCGTCCTGCTTGCAGGTACCAGGAAGAGACCACGGCGTCATCGCTTGTGTACCCCGATGGTCCGCTACGACGAGGTCCTCGTAGGAGATGTGATGGCAGGCAGACCCCGAGTCGGTGTACTCGCCCCGGCCTGGCCGCCTGACTATATGGACAATGCCGGCGCTCTGTTGGTTCGCGAGCGAGTGAACGTCCTGCAGGGATCCTGCGACGTGACCTTGTTCGTGCGTCAGGGTTATGCGGCTTCTCCTCACGAGCTCGGGGTGAGTCCGGACGTCGAGGTCGTGGACCTGCACGTGCCGCATGCACGGCGGCTGCCCACGCGTGTCGCCTCCTTCATTCATCGCGTCCTGGCCGGAGAACTGACGCCGGGCCGGCGTGCCGTCGACAGGTGGATCCGCCAGATGGTCGCTCGCGCTCCGCGCCTCGATGTGGTCGAAGTCCACTGGTCTCAGCACTTTCGGATTGTTGAGGGTCTCCGGGAGTCCTACCCCTCGAGCCTCCTGGTGGCTTATGCCCACGACGTGATGACGCAGGCTCTGGGGAGGCGATCAGTCGCGGCTCCTGTCCTGTTGCGAAGACTGGCGGCGAGGGTCGCAACCGCGCGTGCGGCGAAGCTGGAACCGTGGCTGCTCAACAAGTTTGATGCGGTTGCCACATTCTCGGAGAAAGACGAAGCGCTCCTGAGGAGCCTAGGTGTCCGCGTGCCGGTGAGGGTAGAGCAATTACACTTCGACCTTCCCCGCACTACGGCGGTTCTTAGTGAGCCGATTGTACTCTTCGTGGGGGCCATGTATCGACCGGAGAACGATCAAGCTGCCAAGTGGCTGGTTTCTGACATATGGCCCACCATCAGGAGCGCCGTGCCGGGAGCCAAGCTCCTGATCGTCGGCTCAGGGCCATCGGCAAAGCTGCAGGCCCTAGCTGCGCAGGCGGAGGGCGTACGCGTCGTCGGATATATTCCGGATCTTTCGGCCGCCTATTGCCAAGCTTCAGTGGTCGTGGCGCCGCTCATCACGGGTGCTGGGATCAAGTTGAAGGTCGTCGAAGCCTTCGCTCACGGAGTCCCGGTGGTGGGGACGACGGTCGCCGCGGAAGGGTTCCCTCCCCACCTCTTCTCCGGGATCGCAGATGAGGCCGTAGGACTCGCCAAGCATGTCGTCCAGCTGCTTGGCGACCCCATCGCCAAGAGATCAGCGGCTGCGGCCGGTCGTCGGTGGGCAGAGAGGGCACACAAGCGGGTAATGCGTGACATCGAGGCGTCGGTCGAGCGCTACTGGTCAGTGGCTACAGGACGAGGGGATGGATTGCGGTGACTCATGAAGATGCCGTCCTGGCGGGCCCTGCAACGGTAGGGTCGGTGAGGCCTACGCAGCCTCCCCCTTGCCTTGTTTCCGTCGTGATGCCTTTCAAGAACGCTGAACGCTTCATGCGGGAGTCAGTCAACAGCGTGTTGGCGCAGACATGGACTGCCCTAGAACTGGTACTCATTGACGACGGTGGAGGTGACAGCAGCCACAGAATTGCGGCCGAGTTCGCGCGGGCAGACCCGAACAGGATTCGCCTCGTCCGCCATCGGGACCGGGCGAACCGCGGGATCGGCCCGAGTCGTGCCTTGGGCATCCGGTCCGCTCATGGGGAGGTGATCGCCTTTCTCGATGCGGACGATGTCTGGGAACCCCGCCACGTCGAGGACCAACTCCGTCTCCTTATGGCGCATCCTGAGGCTGACATGGTTTGCGGTCGTGTCTGGGCCTGGCATAGCTGGGCGGACGCAACCCATGAGGATCAACTCTCGAAGCTGGCATTTGCCCCAGGTGCAGTAGTCGCGGGACCCCGCCTCCTGGCTGCCGTCCTTCGTGATGGGGGGGTGGCGACGACGCCGTGCGCACTCCTCGTCCGGAGAGAGGCGGTCCGTGACTGCGTTGATCATCTTGAGGACTTCCCCGGTATGTATGAGGACCAAGTGCTCAACTCGGCGCTGCAGTTGTGTCGCTCAGCGGTGATGAGCGGAGGCACCACTGCGTGGTATCGCCAGCATGCTGGGTCCTACAGCGCGAGGGTTGCTCGGTCCCCGGAGGCCCACGACGGTGGACGGCTGGCCTTTCTTACCTGGCTGCGAAGGCACGTGGACGAGTTTGGAGAGATCGACGCGGAGATCGACGCACTCCTCGAGCGGGCGCTCCGGGAGGCACGGCGACACACAGTCGGGACGGGTGGAATCGGTCGCCCCGATCGAGCCGCAGCCCACCGCGTCCTGCCCGCTCGGGTGCGTTACCTCCTTCGCGCGGTCCGTCGTCGGATGCCCGATATCGCTGGCGTCCGGATGGAGCGCGCGGTTTACGAGCAGCGATTGTCCAGCGCACTCTTTCGCCACGGCTCTGACATCCGGGGCGACGTGCTGACCATCGGCTCCCATGTCGTGACGCCTGACGTGGGGAGTACCGGGAGCCTTACCGCCCTGCCATGGGGTGCGATTGACGAGTCCGCCGGTCCCCACCACTTGTTCGCCGGTCTTGAGTCGACTGCCTATAACTGCATCGTCGCTGCGCCTGGCACCACGGACCCCGGGCTCGGGAGGATGGGACTCGCGCACCTCCGTCGGGCCCTCCGGCCCGGAGGCATCCTGCTACTTGTGCTTCCCCTGCAGGCCGTGAGGATTGAGCATGCGCTACGGGAGGTCTTCGGGAGCGATACGACGAGGATCGAGCACCAGGCCGAGCCAGGGCCGCAACACCGGCCGCTGGTTCTCTTGCGGGGAGTCATCCCAGTGCCTTGACCTGAAAAGGGAGCCCGAGTACTACTACGCGGTCGCGCGTGGCGGACTCCTCGCCGTGGAGCGTGAACGCGAGCGCGGAAGGCTCGTAGTGTACGTCTTCGTGGGCGGTCCCTAGCCAAACGCCAATTGTGTACTCGCCGTGAGCGAGCACGGGGGGGATGTCGAGTACGACCTCGTAATGCCCCTGAGGGAACCGATGCTCCTGCGAGTGACTCAGCGTCTCATCGAAGACCCGTACCCCACGCTCGTTCGTCAGCGCGACAGCCAGGTCGAGACCGGGCCGTTCGTCGTAAACGGCGAGGAAGATAACCACGCGGACGGGTTCATCCCGCATGAGGGGACGCTCGACTCCGTCAGTGGCCACAACCCGGACATCCAGCAGACGGCCCGCAGCGGACCCGCCGAGGAGCGAAGCCGAGGAGGCTGCAGCGAGGCCGGACGTGAGGTACCTATGAACAACCGTCTTCGTCGGGCCTTCGTCACGGACTTGTCCAGCCTCCAACCATAGGGCGCGCGTACATAGCTTCGAAAGAGCCGCTAGATCATGACTCACGAAGAGGACCGTTCGTCCCTCCGCCTCGGCGGAGGACATCTTGGTGAGACATTTCCGCTGAAACTCAGCGTCCCCCACCGCCAAGACTTCGTCGACAATGAGGATGTCCGGGTCGAGGTGTGCTGCGACGGCGAAGGCGAGGCGTAGGTACATGCCGCTCGAGTAGCGCTTGACCGGGGTGTCAAGGAAGCGCTCCGTCCCGGCAAAGTCGATGATCTCATCGAATCGGCGGGCCGTCTCAGCTCGGGTCATGCCTAGGACGGCTGCGTTGAGGAACACATTCTCCCGCCCAGTCAACTCCGGGTGAAAGCCCGTACCCACCTCTAGTAGAGCTGCGACGCGCCCGCGGGTGCGACTCCGACCCAGTGTTGGTGTGGTGATACGCATGAGAATCTTGAGAATGGTGCTCTTGCCGGCCCCGTTGCGACCCAGAATCCCCACTGCTTCGCCATCAGCGACGCCGAAGCTCACATCCCACAGCGACCACAAATCTCGGGTCTCGGTGCGTCGTCGAGGACGCAGAGCGGCACTGAGCGTTTCGCGGAGATTGTGCTTCTCGCCCAACCTGTAGCGCTTGCTGACCCCGTCCACCCAGATCCGGTCCACTTAGATCACGTCCGCGAACGTGCGCGCCGCGCGCTGAAAGTAGCAGACGCCAGCGATTGCGAGGAGGAGTCCGACGGTAGCCGATAAGGCCAAAGCCCTTCCTGGCCAAGGTCCACCGACGAGGACGAACCGACCGAACTCAAGTGCGCCGACGATTGGATTGAGTGCATAGGCGTATTGAGACGGTCCGATCAGGGAGGCAGCGGAGTAGCCAACCGGGCTCAGGAACAGCAATATTTGAAGGGCTGTTGGTACGATCTGTCGTACATCACGGTAGCGCACGTTGAGCGCGGCGAGGAAGCACGTGGGGCCAAGGGCAGTCACCGCCAGAAGTGTGATCCAGGCCGGGAGGAGTAGCAGCGCCGGCCCTGGGGTCACCCCGTAGAACGCGCACGCGACGGCCAGCAGTCCGAGCCCGACGACGAGGTCGACCAAGGGGGGAAGTAACGAGGCCAGGGGCGCCATTAGTCGTGGGAAATACACCTTCGTGATGAGTGACGTGTTGGCAACCAGCACCTCGCTGCCACGGCCGATGCAACTGGCGACGTATGTCCATCCCAGTAGACCGGAGAGGGCGAATACGGGATAGGGCAGCCCTTGGGAGTTCACGTCAGCAAGACGATCGAAGACTACCGTGAACGCCCCCACGGTGATCAGCGGCTGCAAAACCACCCAGGCCACACCGAGCACGGCCTGCCTGTATCGAACCCGAAGGTCTCGCAGGGCGAAGAACCAAACTATCTCCCTGGCTCGCCAGACTTCGCCCCACGGGATGAGCGCCCCACCCCGGGCGGCGTTCACGATCCATTTGGGCCCGTCGTCGGGGGTTGACACGCGCGAGAGGTTACCGAATCGCTCGGCCGTCCTGTCCGCCGGAGGCAGTGGCTAGGACGAGGTCATATGCGTACCCGGGCGCCGACCACCATCGGGTAGAACTCGTCGTCTTGGTTCAGAACGTCCTTGTTGAGGTCCTCGACCGCCAGACCGAACAGGAAGGCGCGCGCGGTCAGCCCGTTGCCGAGACCGGTCGACTCGACCTCTGACTGGGCTGGGGCCACGTGGGTCAGTAGTTCCTGCATCCCGGACGGTGTCCATCGCCACCGGTCGGTTCGGTCGACGATGCGGCTGAGCGTCGGCACGGTGATCAAGAGACGACCACCTGGACGGAGCGAGGCCAGGAGGTTCCGCACCGCTTCGAGCGGCTCCGACACGAGTTGCAGAGTCTGGGTGACAACGGCGACGTCGTAAGTCCCCGGTTGGAGAGTCGACGAGACGCACAGGTCACCGACCACCGTGGCTCGGGGGTTGTCCTCGTCGATGTCCACGATGTCCACCGACTTGGCTCCGAGACGGCTGGCATACTGATCGGCTTTGACCTCGAGAGCGTGGCCACGCACGTCGTCCTCGTGAGCACGCAGGAACCGCTCGATGTACCAACGATCGACTGGCGTGCCGCGCTCATCGCCCCAAGCCGACAGCGCTGCGGTGCGCCGCAGGTCTCCAAAGCGCGCTCGCGCCACAGCCCGCCGCACGGGTCGCGGAACAAACCAGCGTGCGTACTGATGTGGCGCCACCGCGGGAGACTATCGACGCGACAACGCCGCCTTCAACCGCTGCGCGAACTCCTCCCCATCCCAGTCCTGCACGTACAGGCGCGGGAGTCGGAATGGGTCGGAGCCGCGATGCACCAATCCGGGGCTTGTCGTACAGGCGAGTCGGCAGCCTGCCTCCTCAACAAGACGCGGGGCTATGGGTCCTATGGCATCCGGGACGCCGAATGGGTAGGCGAAGGCTCGGACGGGACGATCCAGAAGGCCGACCAGGTCCGACACAGAACCCAGCACCTCGGAACGCTGCAGATCCTCCGTCTGCTCGTGCAACTGAATGTGCGTCCGCGTATGGGCGCCAATCTCTTGAAGTGGCTGGTCGGCGAGGTTCCTGAGTTGCTGCACGGTCATGGTGAGGTCGTCCCGACCGGGTTGGTCCAAGCCACCGAACTGGTCAACGAGCTGGTGAACCGTCAAGCGCAGGGTCTCCGGGGGGAGCGGCCGGAGGTGCCGATGGATGAAGTGCAGCGCTGTGGCGCGCGAAGTGGAAGTGCGGAGATCCAGCCACAGCGCCCTGCCGTGGATCTCCACGTCCATCCCGGTCGTGCTTTCGGGCGCTCCTAGCAGGGCCTCGGCGAGGCGGTCCCACCAGAATCGCCGCCGTCCCAACCAACCTGCCGTGATGAACCAGGTGGCTGGTAGCCCGGCCTGGACAACTAGAGGGGCGGCCGCAGTGGCGTTGTCCGCGTAGCCGTCGTCGAAGGTGATGGCCACCCGCCCTGAAGGACCCCTCCGGAGGACGTCCTCGAGCGGAACGGTGTCCCCCCGCTGCTGAAGATGCTCGATGTGAGCGGCGAAGTGGTCGGGGTGCACAGCGAGGCCGAAGGGGTCGTGATGAAGATCAGCGACCCGGTGATACATGAGGATGACGCTCATTCGGGCAGCCGGGAGGCGAGCAGTTGGATCCTGCCGCGACGGGCTCTCAGCTTGAATGGTGCACCGCAAACGACCGGTGGGGGTAGAGGGTCATCGCTAGGAAGAACTACTGCCACTACGCCTCCGGGAAGGCATGCGCCAGCTGCGGCAATGAGGCGTTCCCGCCCCGGCGAGGCGTCCGTGACGATGACTTTTCGCCAGCGGCGGGGGAGGCTCCCCTTACCCAGCGCGTCGGATACGATTGTTATTGCGCTGTCCTCAGGATTGGTGCCTGCGACATCCAGACTCGTGAACCGGAAAGCTTGTCGGGCAGCAGCAGAGGGCCCGAGGACAAGCGCTCGGCCACCGTCTCCCACCGCTCGAAGTAGTCGCCGCGTAGCCGCGGTCCGTCCGAACGGGAGCCCTGGCCCTTGAGCCACACGCCGGAGCCGGTGGACGACGGGCCGGACGGGATGCCGAACTAGACGGAGAATCCTGGTCCCGATCATCGTCGACCCGTCCGGAAGAGAGGTAGGAAGCCCCAGGCTAGAACGCGTGCACGCATCATCAGAGGCTGGTCGTTCCAGCGGAGGGCGGCTAGGGCGAGGCGGCGGCGACGGGGATCTGAGCGCGCCCACGCATTGTGGACCGCCTGCGCCCGCCACTCCCGTTCCGTCCGGGTCAGCGCGGCAACGTGGACGTCGTCATGCACGAGGACACGTGCGCGCTGGAGGACTGTAAGGACTCCAAGTGCCAGATCGACCGTGCGGGCCGTAAGGCTGTCTTCCCGTTGGCGGTACTCATACAGGGGCGCCTGTACAAGCCCCGCGTGGTGTCCGCGCAAAATCAGCCTGAGCCACAGATCCCAGTCTTCAGCCCACCGGGCCGCTGGGTCGTAGCCGCCAACGGCCGAGAAGGCCGAAGTGCGGATTGCGCCGGCGCCAAAGACAAAGTTGTTACGCAGGATGGCGTGCTCTTGGTTTACGACCTCGAAGTGTCGGACGCCATAGTAGCTGTGCGGATCAGAAATGCCGTTGCGCACAACAAGCGCATCGGTCGTGATGATGCTGAGATCGGGTCGTGCCGCAGCGGCCTCCGTCAACGCCGCGGCACGACCGGCCAGCCATATGTCATCCGCATCGAGCAGCCCCAGCAATTCACCGCGCGCCGCGGCGGCTGCCCTATTGCGCGCGGTGGGGAGGCCACGGTTCGGCCCTCGGACGACAGAGATTCGACGTCGGAAGCCAGCCAAGACCCGGCCCAGGTCGTCCTCCGAGCCGTCGTCGCTTACGATGACCTCAAGCGGTTCCGGCTTCTGGGAGAGCGCTGATTCCAGTGCCTCGCCGATGGAGTCGGCCGCGTTGTAGGCCGGCACCAGCACCGAGAGCGTGGGGGGACGGCCGGGTATTACGGGCGCTTGGGGTTGCGGAGCAAGCAAGAGATGTGTCCAGCGGCTCACGCCGGCAGCTCCGCGGAGAAGTGCCGACGTGGCAATCGCAGTCCGTGCCACAGCCCATGCGCCGTCCCTAGAACCACCCTGATTTCGTTGCCAACTCCATAGCGTCCTCGCGCGCGGAGCAGCATCCGAAGGCGCATCACGATCCATGCAAACAATACTCGGAACGCCGAGTGATCGTGATCGGCCAGCCAAGTGGTCACACAGAGTCCCATTCCGAAGCCGTAATTCCAGCACCGGGTCCGAAACTCGCGGGGTGTCGCACGTTCGTGATGCACGAGAAGATCGGGGGAGAAGCGAGCCTCTACTCCGGCCCGCATCAGGCGGTGGAACAGGTCCAAGTCATTGCCAGCACGCCCCGATGTCCCTGTGCCAAGCCGTTCGTCGTTGCCTCCTACTCGCAGGTATGCATCCCTGGTGACGGTGAAGTTTCCACCGGTTCCCACGGCCCACGGCACGGCCGAGGAAGGGAGGACGAGCCGTGCCGTCGATGTCCGAAGGGCTAGGGGCTCCGTCCGCTCCCCCTTGGGTGGAAGTGGCAGGACCCGCCCCCCAATGACCGATGGTTGAGAGGTCAGAGCGTGCTCTCGCGCGACGGTCTCCACCCAGTGGGCGTCAGGGACGCAGTCGTCGTCCACGATCGCCACGATGGGACAGGTTGCGTGCATGACACCTGTGTTCTGGCTCGTCGACAGTCCCAACCGCTGTTGAGAGATGTGGACCAATGGCACCCCCGCCGAACGTCGGGCGTCGAGCACGCTGGCTGTGGTCGGGTAATGACCCTGGTCGACAACCACGATCTCCGTGGGCAGATGCGTCCCCGCCAGCAGGGCGTCGAGACAGCGAGCCAGTGACACAGGGCGGTCGAGGGTCGAGATGACTACGCTGACCGGCGAAACCGCCGAGGTCTCCGAGCCGGACACGGGCACAGCGTTACAGCCAGTCAGTCTTGCTGCAAGGAGTGGCCTCCGTGGCCAGGTCGATCGCGCTGCGCTGTCGTGATGGCGACACCGGGGCGGCGAACTGCTCGGAGCCGGGAGTGTTGACTTCCCCATGGCTGAACAGAGTGCCGGGCCCCTGAACGCTGTCAGCACCTCCATTCTCTCCTCCTTGCTGAGACGTCAGGGCCGTACTCACGACCTGGGTCGCCACCCGAAGGCCCCCGGCCTGTCGGCGTGGGTGGTGTGGGAGGTGATGCCGCCAGCCAGAGGCTTCCGGCGGCAGTTAGGGGTGTTCCGCGACCGGGAACCGACTTCTCATTTACGAGGGGCGCGCCCACGTCAGGCAGCGTTCTGAGAGCCTTGATGCTCTGGATGCAAAACTCTCCGATGGTTCGCTATAAGCGAGATCGGAGGTTCCCCAAGGTCGATTCCAGCATGGTTGAGGTCTAAGGGCTCAGTCCTGCGCGGCATGAATTCGTATCCTCGGGCTGCCCATTGCAATGCCCGCGCTCGCTGCGACGGCCAGCGTTCTTCGATCTCCGATATAATCGGCACCTCGCGGATCTGTAGGCGAGTGACGTAGCCCTTAGATTGCGGATCTACTGGCCTGCGCCTCGCGATGCATCGTGTCTGGGGGAAGATGGTTCGGCTACTTCGACCTGAACCTGCTGCCCTGCGCTTTCGAGTTTCTGTCTCGACGCCCTGGATTTGAGGCAAGTGGGCGGATGTTCCGAACGGGTCCGGTGTCAAGCGTCCTTACAGCTCTACGGACAGTCGCCAGCAGTTCGCGCAACATCGTTTCAATGTGCTGAACCTGGGGTAGATGTTCCAGTGGCCTGTCCTGATGTAGCGTATAGGGCTCGTCGAGTCGAGCTCAACGGGCGCGGGCTGCAGCGAGGCCGGTTGGTCTCGCTCGTTGGGAGGTGTGAGGGTGTCCTTGCATGGCAGTGTCCGGGGGCGGTGACCTATCGTCCGACTCGCCAGCCCACACTCGCGGTGGGAAGAGTGCCTCTGACGGGACGGATGGAGTTTCATGGACCTGCGAGGAGTGCTGGCTGCGCTTCGAGCGGCCTGGTGGTTCCCGGTCGCAGGCCTCCTCATGGGAGGCGTTGCGGCACTGCTGGCGAGCATCCTACAGACGCCCCTCTACACGTCGACGACACAACTTTTCGTCTCCACGACCAACTCCGCATCGCCGTCAGACGTGTTTCAGGGCGGACAGTTCTCGCAGCAGCGAGTCGCGTCGTATGTGGAACTGATTCAAGGTGAGGAGCTCGCTCAGCGGGTCATCGACCAGCTTGACCTGGACATCTCACCACAGGACCTGACCGAAGAGATTGCGGCTTCGGCGTCAAGCGAGACGGTGCTGATCGACGTCACGGTCACCGATCCTGCCCCGGCGCAAGCGCGGCGCATAGCCCAGGTTGTCGGTAGCGAGTTCATCACGTTCGTAACGGAGCTTGAGACGCCCCCGGGTGGCAGTTCATCGCCAGTGAAGGTCACCGTGAGTCAGGCTCCTGAGGTCGCAGAGGCGCCGGTCTCGCCGCAACCTGGCCGCAACGCAGCGCTCGGCCTGTTAGCAGGGGCTCTCGTTGGAGCGGCGATGGCGATTGTGAGGCGCCTCATGGATCGCTCGGTGAAGGCGGCCGATGAGGCGGCTGACATGAGCGGCGCTCCGGTGATCGGCATCGTGCTCCAGGACGATTCACTGGCGAAGCAGCACGTCATCGACCGCAGGACCACCAACCGCACCGCGGAGGACTACCGGCAACTGCGCACCAACCTGCAGTTCCTCAACGTGGACGAGCCACCGAAGGTCATCATGATCACGAGCGCTGTCCCCTCGGAGGGCAAGACGACGGCGGTCGTGAACCTGGCGCTCGCGTTGGCCGAATCGGGCCGGTCCGTAACTGTCGTGGAGGCCGATCTGCGCCGCCCCAAGGTGACTCGCTACCTCGGCATGGTCGGCGGCGTGGGTTTGAGCAATATCCTTGCCGGGAGCGCTGATGTAGACGACGTACGACAGCGTTATGGAAACGCTCAGTTCTATGTCATCGCAGCCGGGCCCACGCCACCGAACCCCGCCGAACTCCTGGCGTCGACTCACATGTCCGGACTGCTCGACAAGCTCCGGGCCGAAAACGACTTCGTCCTCGTCGATGCCCCCCCGCTGCTTCCGGTGGCTGACTCCACCGGACTAGCGGTAATGATGGACGGCGTCCTCCTCTCCGTCCGGTACGGCAGTACCCGTAAGGATCAGCTGCAGCAAGCCGCTGCGGCGCTCACCCGTGTTGGTGCGAGGACGCTCGGCATCATCCTCAATATCGTGCCGCCGAAGGCGGAGATCGCCACGGCCTATGGCCACGGGTACAGCTATGGCTATGACGCGGATCAGCGCTCCTCGGACTGAGTGCTACACGGGCCTCCCCCCGAGCCGTCCCATGGCTACAAAGCCGGGACGTCGCGTGTGACGGCGAGTCAGGCACCTTCTGGCGACGAAGACCGCAGCCTTTCAGGAGCCTTCTCGAGCTCCAGCTCGGTCACCCGGCGGCGCAGCCGAGCCGGCTCATCGACCCTGACCGGCCCACCGGGCGTGGCCCGCTCCCGCCTGAGCACACCGCCCCCCGTTGCGCAGCGTCTCCTGGTCGACATCGAGCTCGAGGGCGACGTCGCGCACGCTGCGGCCGCCGTCGACAACCAGCATCGCCGCCTGTCGGCGGAAGTGCTCGAAGTCCTGGCTGACCCGTCCCAACCGGGTCCTCCTTCCCGGCTTGTGCCAAGCATGGAGGTGTCCGGCCCACGGGGGGTCACCTCAGGCCGGAGGACGCGGTGGGATCAGCGACTCGACCAGCGCCCACAGCTCGTCACTGATCAGCCGCGGCGGCGGGGGAGACGCCGGCGACGACATGACTTGGACCCTGCGCCGATCTACCTCAGCTCGACAGAGCCCGAGTACCTACTTCCGCAACGTCTTCTGACTCATCTAGGACGGCAACGTCCTGACCTCCACAATGTCGGGGTGCCCCGCCACTGGTTGCCTGAGCCGGTCTTCGCCGTGCTCCTGGTGTGCACGGGAAACATCTGTCGGTCGCCACTGGCCGAGTGCTTGGGGCGGGCCTATCTGAAGCAGGTACTCGAGAAGGATGCCGGCCTAGTCCGGTTGAGCAGTGCCGGTGTGCGGGCGGTTGTCGGCTCCGCTATGCACCCCGACAGTGCTTTAGTCCTGCGTGGCCTGGGCGGCGACCCGGACGGCTTCGTAGCCTGCCAACTCGTCGAGGACATGGTGATCGATGCCGATCTCACGCTCACCCTGACTCGGGACCACCGTCGCGAGGTGCTCAGGGTAGCCCCGCGCGCGCTGAACAAGACCTTCACACTCCGCGAGGCCGCTGACCTCGTCGAGCTGGTCGGTGAGGACGTGGCCGTAGCAGGGGACGGGCTTCCGGAGCGCGCCCGAAACCTGGTCAAGCACCTCGCCGCTGCGCGGTCACGTCGGCAGAGCAGCCCGGACGACGACGTCCGCGACCCCATTGGTCTGCCGGCCGAGGTGCACGCGGAGGTCGGGGATGTCATCGCGAGGGCATTGCTCCCTGTGCTGGCCCGGATCGCCGCACTGCGACCCGGGGATGTCGGCCGACCGGATCAGGATGAGCTGACGCCGTCCCCTGGTAGGTAGAGGTGCGGTATCAGAGCGCCACGGGCGCCGGCAGACGGGAGCGCACGCTGGTGAAGAGGATGTCAGCCAGTGGTCGCAGCGCCACAGCGATCACACCGGCGACCTCCCGATGTACTGAGCTGCGCTCCCCGATCGGGTCCCTGATGTCGTCGTCCACGGTGATGCGAGTAGACCGAGCTGCATCAAGGCGCACGCCGAGGTGGCGGGCGCGTGGTGTAAGCGGCAAGAGGTCCAGCCCGCCGAGATCCGCCCAGCTGAGCAGGTCAGCTGCTTCGGTCAGTGTGAACGTCCGCCGTAGACCTCGCGGTGTCGTCTCGAGGACCGCCCTTCGCTGTTGTCGCGTCATGGTCACCACCAGATCGGCGGCTTCCGCCAGTTCCGGCGTGTAGGCCCGGGAACGGAATCCCTCGGGGCTCACTCCGTGCTCGGTCAGAGCAGCCGCAGCATGCGGGTCCATGAGCCGGCCGGTGGCCGCGGACAGGCCCGCGCTGGTGATCTGAACGTCAGCCTTCTCAGGGCTGCGCGACAGCTTCTCCCAGGCCCAGCTCTTCGCCAGGTGCTCGGCGATCGGCGAGCGGCAGAGGTTGCCCGTGCAGACGAAGAGGATGCGCACCTCTCGACGCTAGGGCGATCCTCGACCACCGGGAATGGGCCAACCGTAGCGCCTCACTCAAGGTAGGGACGGCGCTCCTCGCATCGCAGTTATGTAAGCATGACGTCAAAGAGGAGCTGGGGCCTGGTGGCCTGGGCTGAGGGATCCTCCCGGACTCCGCGGCCGTCGATGACAGTTGCCAGGGTGGACCTGGCCGACGCCGTCCTGGTGCTCAACAGGTAGCGCCTGTGGCGAGACCATGACCCGGTCGCGGTGGCGCTCGTCCGGCAGAAGCGGATCCCCGACGGACGCAACGTCCTCCGCCGAAAAGCTGGATTGCCGCCTCTGGACCCACTGCGCCCTCAAGACTCCGCGATGGGGTCTGTGGGCGCCGGTCCGTCGAGCTGGGTACCTTCCCGCCATGGCACGGGGGACCCACTGGTGGAGCGAGCCGCCCGCGTGGGCGTGGGTCACGATGGTGGCCGGGCTGGTCACGATCGTCGTCCTGCTGCCCATCGCCCTCGACCGCGCCGCACCGGCCTCCAGCGCCACCGGCGCGCCGGCGACCGCGGGCGAGAGCGGGTCGAGTCCCACGCCCACCGCGTCCGCCGCGCCGTCCGCCGAGCCCGCGGACTCCGCACGGGTCGTCGTCATCGGTGACAGCGACACGGGCGGCGCCGCGGGGGAGGTCGCGTGGCCTGCGTTGCTGGACGAGCGACTGCCCGACGCCGAGATCGAGTCCGTCACCACCGGCGACTCCGGCTACGTCTCCACCACGGCGCAGGAGTCGACGCTGACCGACCTCGTCGCCGAGGCCGACCTCTCCGATGTCGACCTCGTCGTCCTGTTCGGCAGTCGCTTCGATGCGTCGGGGATCTCGGACCAGGTGTCCGCGGCCGCTGAGGAGAGCATCGCCACGGTCAGGGACGAGGCCCCCGATGCGGCACTGGTGGTCATCGGGCCCGTGTGGCCAGGTGGTGACCCGCCGGCGGGGGTCCGCAACAACCGCGACGTCGTCCGTGCCGCGGCGGAGGCCGCTTCGGTGCCGTTCGTCGACCCCCTGACCGAGGGCTGGCTCGCCGAGGACGCCGGATCGGTCGGCGAGGACGACGTCCACCTGACCGACGAAGGGCAGGCGGCACTCGCCGGCCTCGTGCAACCGGTGGTCGAGGGAGCGCTCGACGAGGCGGCGGGGGCAGGGGCCACCTCGGGCGGGTGAGCCGTCAGTAGGCGCCGGAGCCGCGCACGACCGCGCCGACGGTCTTCCACAGGATCATCAGGTCGAGGGCCAGGGACCAGTTCTCCACGTACCGGACGTCGATGCGGACCGAGTCGTCCCAGGAGAGGTCGGACCGCCCGCTGACCTGCCAGAGGCCGGTCAGCCCGGGCTTCACCAGGAAACGCCGCCGCATGTCCGTCCCGTACTGCTCGACCTCCCTGGCCAACGGCGGACGGGGACCCACCAGTGACATGTCCCCGCGGAGCACGTTGATCAGCTGGGGGAGTTCGTCGATGGAGTAGCGACGCAGCGTCCTCCCGACCCGGGTGACCCGCGGGTCGTCCCTCATCTTGAAGAGGACCCCGTTGCCCTCGTCGGCCGCGGCCAGCAGCTCCACGAGTCGAGGTGCGTCCTGCACCATGCTGCGGAACTTGAGCATCGTGAAGGTCTCGCCGCACCGCCCGACCCGCTCCTGACGGAAGAACACCGGTCCTGGGCTGCTGACGCGCACCGCCACGGCGACCGCCAGCAGTACGGGCGCGAGGACCAGTAGTCCCACGGCGGCCGCGCTGCGGTCGACGACCTCCTTCGTGAACCGGCGGACCCCGGTGAGCTCGGGGCGCTCCATGTGCAGCAACGGCAGGCCCGCGACCGGGCGGATGTGCACCCGGGGACCCACCACGTCGGTGACCGCGGGGGCCAGCAGGAGCTCGGCGTCGGTGTCCTCCAGTTCCCACCCGAGCCGCCGGAGCACGGAGCCGTGCAGGTCGGGTCCGGGGAGGACGGCGACCGTGTCGACCTCGAACCGGTTCACGACGTCGGCGACCTCGGCCACGTCGCCGAGGACGGGCAGGCCGTTGAACGCATCAGCCCCGGTCGCCTGCTCCCCGGCCGGCAGGCAGCAGCCGATGACCCGGTATCCCTGGTGCGGCGACCGCTGCAGTTGCTCGTCGAGCGCCGCGACGGCGGCACGCGGACCGACCAGGATCGTCGTCTGCAGGTACTGCCCACGCTGGCGCTCGTGGCGGAGCCAGTGCCGGTGCACGAGGCGGCTGGCCAGTGTCAGGAGGGCGGCCAGAGGGAGGGTGAGGACGACGAACCCGCGTGCCACCTCCAGCCGGAGGGCCCAGGAGACCGTCCCGACGACCGCGAGCACGACCACGGCCGCGGCGAGGACCCTGCGGTACTCCTCGACGCCGATCCAGAGGAACCGTTCCTCGTACGTCCGGGCGACCGACATCGCCGGCAGCCACACGACCGGGACGAGCAACGCCTCCCACAGGGGTGGCCGTGGACCGAGTGCGGCGATCACCTCGAACCACAGCCAGTAGCCGACGAGACCGGCGAGTACGGCGCACACAGCATCCAGGGCCACCGTCCGTCGGACGTAGTTCCGCCGCCAGGCGCGTCGGGCGATGGTGCCCTCGCCGCGGATGCCGGGGGCGAAGAGGTCCCACCCGTCAGTGGACGGCGACGTCACGGACGTCCGTCTCGAGCCGTGCACGCTGGTAGCCGACATGCTCACTCCCCGTTCACCCCGTGGACGGCGGACACCAGAGGCTGCACGTCCGCGCCGTGTCATTGGGCCACGGAGCCCCCGGCGACACCACTCCGAGTGCCCGGACGTCACAGCGGGGCACGACGACCTCACTGTGGCGAACGATGAGGGGCCGTGTGGGTCTGACCACGGGGTTCGTGGCCAGCCGGTTGCCTCGTGATCTCCGTCTCACGGCGCTGTGGGGAGCCGGTTCCGACCGGTACCCTCCCCATGGTGCGGGCCGACGCCTATCGTCTGTCGGTCAGCGAAGGCCAGTGCTGTACGGGGGTCGGCCATGTCCCTGCTCGATGTCCGTGACGGAACCGTCCGTCCTGCGACCGGATCGGTCGGGGCCGGTTGGTCTCCGTTCGCCAGCCGCCTGCGGGGGGATGGAACCGTCGCCCGACGTGCGTGGCGTCGCGCCTACGTGCGCCGCACGCTCGTCATGGACGCTCTCTCGGCTGCGGTGGCAGGAGGCGCCGGCTACCTCATCCGCTTCGGCTCGAACCAGAACGAGGTCACGCATGCCTCGGTCTGGTTCGCGCTCGCGCTGCCGTTCGTGTGGGTCCTCGCGATGCTCGTCGGCCGGGCTTACGAGGAGCGGTTCCTCTGGGTCGGACCCGACGAGTTCCGTCGTGTCTTCGACGCTGCGGTCCTCCTGCTCGCCGGAGTCGCGACGGTGTGCTGGGGGCTGGACCTCGACGTCGCCCGGGGCTTCGTCGTCGTGGCCCTGCCCCTCGCCGCTGTCCTGACGCTCGGCGCGCGCGTGGCCCACCGGCAGTGGCTGCGCCGGGAGCGCGGCCGCGGCAGGTACCAGCAGACGACCCTGCTGGTGGGGCACCGGAGCGCCGTGGCGGCACTCGACGAGCAGATCGACCGCGAGGCCCAGCACGGGCTGAAGGTCATCGGCTGCTGCCTGCCGGCCGGACACGACCCGCTCGTCGACGCCTTCAACGGGCTCCCGGTGCTCGGTGGCCTCCACGAGGTGGCCGCGGTGGTCCGTGAGTACGAGGTCGACACGGTCGCCGTGCTGCCCTGCCCTGAGCTCGACGGGTCGGCGTTGCGTCGACTGGGTTGGGAACTCGAGGACACGCCGTCGGAGCTGCTGCTGGCGCCGGCGGTCACGGAACTCGTCGGGTCGCGAGTGCGCATCCGGCCGGTCAGCGGCCTGCCGCTGCTGCACATGGAGCGCCCAGAGCTCAAGGGCGTGCGTCGGCTGGCCAAGGAGGCGTTCGACCGCACCAGCGCCGCGCTCGGCCTCCTGCTGCTCCTCCCGCTGCTCGTCGGCGTGGCGGTCACCATCACGACGACGAGCCGCGGTCCGGTCTTCTTCCGGCAGGAGCGCGTGGGCCGCGACGGCAAGCCGTTCCGGATGTTCAAGTTCCGGAGCATGGTGGTCGACGCGGATCGCATGGTCGACGCCCTCGCTGCTGAGACCGACGGCAACGGCGTGCTGTTCAAGAAGAAGGTCGACCCTCGCGTCACCCGGGTCGGCCGTGTGCTCCGGCGCTACTCGATCGACGAGCTCCCGCAGTTGATCAACGTGCTCCGCGGGGACATGTCGCTGGTCGGCCCCCGACCGCCCCTCCGGCATGAGGTCGACAGGTACGGCCACGACATGCACCGCCGGTTCCTCGTCAAGCCGGGCCTCACGGGCCTCTGGCAGGTCAGCGGCCGCTCGGACCTCTCCTGGGACGACTCGGTGCGCATGGACGTGCGCTACGTCGAGAACTGGTCGCTGGCCTTCGACGCGATGATCCTGTGGAAGACCGTCGGAGCCGTTCTGCGTGGCTCCGGTGCCTACTGACCAGAGCGGTCGTGGACCGTCCGGCGGACGCCCCTCGATCTCAAGGGGCGCCCGCTCCGCCGACCGTCGCCGCTCGTCGCCACCGGAGTGCCACCGGCCGAGCGCTCAGAGCCCCGGGCGCACCTGACCGCAACGGCACGCGTACAGGCTCGACCCGCTGAAGGGGTCGTCAGCCACCCACCGGAAGCGGTGCAGGTGCCAGGCCCACGACCGCCGTCCCCTGTGACGACGTCCCGGGGCGCGGCGGCTGCTCACGGCCCCAGTCTGACATCGGGGCGGCCGGTCTGTTGTGGTGCCAGCGGCTGGGGCCAAGGGCACGGTTGGCACGGCTGGTCAGCGGGGGACGTCGGGCAGGGCCTGCTGAGCGAACTCGTCGGCGTTCTGCGACAGCGAGTCGTTGCGCAGGTAGCCCCACATCCGCTCGCCGGTGACCTCGTCGAGGTAGACGACGCTGGCCGAGCCCTCGGTGCCGGTGCCCAGCACCGGGGCGGTGAACGAGGCGACGTCCTCCGGGCGCAGGTCGCGCAGCGAGTAGGCCAGTGAGAGCAGGTCGGCGTTGCCCAGGGTGTCGTCGACGGCGACCGCACGGGTCACCGCGAGCAGCGCGGCATCGAGTCGGCCGGGATCGGTCAGGGTCCCGGAGCTGAACAGCTGGCTGAACACGGCCTCGATGAACTGCTGCTGGCGGCGCACCCGGTCGAAGTCGCCACCCTCCAGGCCGTAGCGCTGACCGAGGTACCAGCGGGCCTGGTCGCCGTCGAGGTGGTTGACCCCGGCCGGGAACGTGTACGGGCCGTTGCTGGTGGTCTCCGCCACCACGACGTCGACCCCGCCCAGGTCGTCGGTGACCTGGATGATCCCCTCGAAGTCGATGGCCACGTAGTGGTCGATGCGGACGCCGGTCACCTGCTCGACGGTCTGGATCAGCAGCGACGGGCCGCCGTAGGCGTAGGCCGCGTTGATCTTGCCCATCCCGTGGCCGGGGATC
Source organism: Geodermatophilus sp. SYSU D00700 (assembly GCF_054050255.1). NCBI lineage: Bacteria > Bacillati > Actinomycetota > Actinomycetes > Geodermatophilales > Geodermatophilaceae > Geodermatophilus > Geodermatophilus sp. SYSU D00700. Next base: position 28,868 of record NZ_JBJGZA010000040.1, read on the forward strand.
TCGACCCACGAGTCGCGCGGGATGGAGACCAGCTGGGCGTGCCGCCGGTCGCCCGAGAACCGCGCGATCATGATCGCGTCCGAGCGGCCGCCCTCGGCGATGCCCTCGTCCGCGGAGCCGCGGCTGTCGGTGCCCACGAGCAGGAAGGTGACCGGCTCGGCGGCGGCGCTCTCGGCGGGCGTGGCCGGCGCAGGTCGCGCGTCCTCCTCGAGGCCGGCGAACACGTCGCCGACCCGGTCGATGTTCCCGGCGTAGCGATCGGTGAGGTACCACAGGCCCCCGCCGACCACTGCCACCAGGACGACCAGCAGCACGCCGAGCACGGTGAGGAACCGGCGCAGACCGCGCCGCCGGCCCTGTGGCCGCGCAGGGGTAGCCGGTTCGTCGACGAGCAACGTCGACCTGTCTCGTGGCTCGTCGCTCATCCGGACCCCCGTGACGATCGGTCGCCGACGAGGCTAGGCGCAGGGCGCGGACCTGCCCAACCTCCTGCCTCGCCGGGGTGAGACGGCAGGGGTGGTGATGCGGAGTGTGTCGGACCTCGCGGATGCTCTCCTGAGGCATCACCCACGCGGTACCGCGGATCGGACCGCGCGGATACTGCCCCGGAGGACGGACTGGCCGCCCAGCGTGGCAGCCCGAGGAGGAACAGGGGGAGGGCGCGTGCGCCTGCTCGTGACCGGCGGTGCCGGGTTCATCGGAGCGAACTTCGTGCACCAGACCGTGCGGGAGCACCCGGAGCACGAGGTCACGGTGCTCGACGCGCTCACCTACGCGGGTAACGAGGCCTCGCTGGCCGGCGTGCGTGACGCGATCACCTTCGTGCACGGGTCGGTCACCGACGCCGCGCTCGTCGCCGACCTGGTCCGCGGCAGCGACGCCGTCGTCCACTTCGCCGCGGAGAGCCACAACGACAACTCGCTGGCCGACCCGGCGCCGTTCCTGCAGACCAACGTCGTCGGCACCTACACGCTGCTGGAGGCCGTGCGCCGGCACGACGTCCGGTACCACCACGTCTCCACCGACGAGGTCTACGGCGACCTCGAGCTCGACGACCCGCACCGGTTCACCCCGGAGACGCCGTACAACCCGTCGAGCCCCTACTCATCGACGAAGGCCGCCTCGGACCTCCTGGTGCGCGCGTGGGTGCGCTCCTACGGCGTGCGGGCGACCATCTCCAACTGCTCGAACAACTACGGCCCGTACCAGCACGTCGAGAAGTTCATCCCGCGGCAGATCACCAACGTGCTGGACGGCCGGCGCCCGCGGCTCTACGGCGCCGGGCAGAACGTGCGCGACTGGATCCACGTCGAGGACCACAACACCGCGGTGCACGACGTCCTCGAGCGCGGCCGGACCGGCCACACCTACCTCATCGGTGCCGACGGCGAGGTGGACAACCGCACGGTGCTGGCCACGATCCTCGAGCTGATGGGCCAGCCCGCCGACGCGTTCGACTCGGTCACCGACCGCGCCGGGCACGACCTGCGCTACGCCATCGACGCGACCAAGCTGCGCGAGGAGCTGGGCTGGCGGCCCCGCTACACCGACTTCCGCGAGGGGCTGGCCGCCACCATCGCCTGGTATCAGGACAACGAGGACTGGTGGCGGCCGCTGAAGGACCGGGTCGAGGCGGCCTACGCCGCACGCGGGCAGTGACCGCCGTCGTCCTCGGTGCGCGGGGGCAGGTCGGCCGCGCGCTGGCCCGCCGGTTCCCCGACGCCCGGGCGCTCGACCGGACGGCGCTGGACCTCGCCGACCCGGCCGCCGTCGCCGCGCACGACTGGACCGGGGTCGACCTGTTGCTCAACGCCGCCGCGTACACGCAGGTCGACACGGCGGAGGACCCCGCCGAGCTGCCCCTGGTGCGGGCGGTCAACGTCGACGGCGTGGGCGCCCTCGCCCGGGTCGCACGCGACCGCGGGGCCACGCTCGTGCACTTCTCCAGCGAGTACGTGTTCGACGGCGAGGTGCGCGGGCCGATCCCCGAGGACGCCCCCGTCCGCCCGTTGAGCGTCTACGGGCGGAGCAAGGCCGACGGCGACCGGTTCGTCACCGCGCTCGACCGGCACCTGCTGGTGCGCACCACGTGGGTCGTGGGGGAGGGGCGCAACTTCGTGCGCACCATGGCCGCCCTCGCCGACCGGGGCGTCAGCCCCGCCGTCGTCGACGACCAGGTCGGCCGGCTCACCTTCGCCGAGGACCTGGCCGCCGCCGTCAGCCACCTCCTCGAGGCCGGGGCCTCCGGCACCTACAACGTCACCTGCGCCGGAGCGCCGGCCTCCTGGGCCGACGTCGCCGAGATCGTCTTCGCCGCCCGCGGGCGTGATCCCCGCGACGTCCGCCGGGTCGGCACCGCCGAGTACCTCGCCGACAAGCCCGGTGCCGCGCCCCGGCCGCTCAACAGCGTCCTCGACCTCGCCCGGCTCGAGTCCACCGGCTTCCGGCCGCGCGACTGGCGAACCGCCCTCGACGCGTACCTGCCCTCGCTGCCCCGCTGAGAGGTGTTCCGCCCGGCACTCCGGCCGGGCACCACGCACGGCGTGTCCGTGGCAGGACGCCTCCAGCGGCTCGAGCGTCCACGCCTGCCGGGGTGGTGTCGTCCGGCTGGCCCCTACGGGGTCACCCGGCCAGCGACTCCGCGCGCGGCCACCGCGCCGGCGTGGTGCACTTCGGTGCCTAAGTGTCGACTCGGCGGGAGGGAGACGTCGGTGCGCATCTCGGTCATCGGATGTGGGTACCTGGGTGCCGTCCACGCGGCGTCGATGGTGGAGTTGGGCCACGAGGTGGTCGGGGTCGACGTCGACCAGCGCAAGGTCGCCGCGCTGCGCGCCGGCCGGTCCCCGTTCTACGAACCCGGCTTCGAGGAGCTGCTGCAGCACTCGCTGGCCTCAGGGCGCCTGTCCTTCAGCACCGACGTCGCCGTTGCGGCCGGTGCGCAGGTGCACTTCGTCTGCGTCGGGACCCCGCAGAAGCACGGCGAGTACGCCGCGGACCTGCGCTACGTCGAGGCGGCCGTGGAGTCGCTGCTCGGGGTCCTCGAGCCCGGTGAGCTGGTGGCCGGGAAGTCGACCGTCCCGGTGGGGACGGCGGCGCAGCTGGCGGAGCTCGTGGGCGGCAAGGTGCCCGGCGCCCTGGTGGCGTGGAACCCGGAGTTCCTCCGGGAGGGGTTCGCCGTCCGGGACACGCTGCACCCCGACCGGCTGGTCTACGGGCTGCCCGCCGACGGCGACGGCGCCCTCGCCGAACGGCTGCTCGACGAGGTCTACGCGCCGATCGTGGCGCGCGGGACGCCCAAGGTGACCACCGACTACGCCACCGCCGAGATGGTCAAGACCGCCGCCAACTCCTTCCTCGCCACCAAGATCTCCTTCATCAACGCCATGGCCGAGCTGTGCGAGGCCACCGGCGCCGACGTCAAGCAGCTGGCCGACGCGATCGGCTACGACGAGCGGATCGGGCGGCGGTTCCTCAACGCCGGCCTCGGCTTCGGCGGCGGCTGCCTGCCCAAGGACATCCGCGCGTTCATGGCCCGCGCCGGTGAGCTGGGTGCCGACCAGGCGCTGACGTTCCTGCGCGAGGTCGACAACATCAACATGCGCCGTCGGATCCGGATGGTCGAGCTGGCCCGCGAGGTGCTCGACGGCTCGCTGCTGGGCAAGCGGGTGGCCGTCCTGGGGGCGGCGTTCAAGCCCGACTCCGACGACATCCGCGACTCCCCGGCCCTCAACGTCGCCGCGCAGTTGCAGCTGCAGGGCGCCGTGGTGTGCGTGACCGACCCCGCTGCCGTCGACAACAGCCGCCGCGAGTGGCCGCACCTGGACTTCGCCGCGACGCCGGAGGAGGCCGCCGAGCGGGCCGACGCCGTCCTGGTGCTCACCGAGTGGAAGCAGTACCGCGACCTCGACCCCGTCGACTTCGGCCGGGTGGTGCGCCAGAAGCGGGTTCTCGACGGCCGCAACGCCCTCGACCGCGAGGCCTGGACCGCCGCGGGCTGGACCTACCGCGCGCTGGGCCGCCGCGCCGGCTGAGGCACCACGGACGCGCCGCAGGGCGACCGGAGTGCCGTCCGAGACCCCTGGGGTGCGCCGGGCTGCCTCATCCGGCCCGGTCGTCCCGGTGACTCCGCACGTCCCAGTCACACCGGCGCTGGGACGGCGCGGTCCCGTCCGTGCGATGGACTGCCTCCGTGGACGGCGTGTGGCTGTGGATCGTGGGTGGGCTGCTCGTGTGGGCGGTCGTCGCCGTCGGGCTCGGCGTGTTGCTCGGCAGGAGCATCCGCATGGCGGACCGGGTCGAGACCGCGTCCCCGGACGACGGGCGCACCCCGACGACGCCGGGCCCGGTGCCGGCCTCGACGAGGGGCGCGGTGAGTTGGGCCTAGCCCCCGGATGACCGAGTAGGTCGCGGCCGCGGCCAGTCTCCGCCACGCCGACCTGCGCTGCTCCAGCGTCGCCGAGGTGACGGAGCGGGCGTGGACCGAGCCCGTCGGTACGCCCAGCGCCGGCGACCCGGGCCGGGTGATCGCCTCCGCAGACACCCTCCGCGCCGTCCTCGGCCAGGAGGCCCGCCACGACGGGCGCAACAGGAAGGGCCCCAGCGTGGGCGGACCGGACGGAGTCCCGGGGGCGCAGCGGTCCGATCCCTCGCCGGGGGTGGTGACCCGGGCGCCGCTCGTCGCCCCACCCGTCCGGGTGGTCCCGTCCGCCCCGCCTGACCCGGTGGTGTGACCGGACGGTCACGTCCGGGCCGGTTCCTGCCGATGACAGGCACGTGTGGACGTGGATCGTCGGCGGGGTCGCCGCGTGGGTGGTCGTCGCCGTCGTCTTCGGCGTCGTCCTGGGCCGGGGCATCCGGCTGGCCGACGAGCGGTCGCCGGGCACCGGCGTCCCCCGGCCGCTGACTCCCGGGGCATCCGCCGCCCGCCCCGTGCGCCGCCGGGTGCCGCTCCCGCCGGTCGGGATCGCGCTCGCCTTCCTCGCCGTCGCGCTCGAGACGGTCGGGTACGCCCTGCGCCTGGACGGCAGTACCGGTCCCCTCGCGCAGACGCTGTCGATGGACGCCCCCTGGTCCCTGCCGCGGGTGTACGTCGCCGCGCTCTTCGCCGCGGCCGCGCTCGCCGCCGTCGCCGGCGCGGCGCGCAACCCCGGCCGGCGCACCTGGTGGCTCGCCGTCGGCGCGGTGGCCGCCGGCATCGCGGTGGTCAAGGCTGGGAGCACCGTGCACATGACGGTCATGGCCGAGCTGACGTCGCTGACCTCGCCCGCCGGGGCGGTCGCGATCAGCGCCCTGGGCGCGGTCGCCGTCCTGGCCGTGCTCGCCTTCCTCAGCCGCGCCGAGCGCCGTGACCGGCGCCGGGTGCTGAGCACCCTCGGCCTCTACGCGGTCGCCGCGGTCGGCCTGTCGGCGGTCCCCGGGCTCGTCGGGGGCCAGTGGACGGCGATGGCGACCTTCGTGGAGGAGTCCGGCGAGGCGCTGGCCGGCGTCGCCGTGCTCGTCGCCGTCCTCGTGGGTGTCGCGCCGCGCCTGGTGCTGTCCGCCGCGTGGCTGCGCCGCCAGGACGACGCGCTGTCGCTCGAGGCGCCGGCCGTGCGCACGCCCACCGTGCAGGAGGGCGGCCGGCCCTAGGCTCCGCGCGTGCTCGCGCTGCTCGCCGACCTCCGGGAGCAGGCGCGCGCCGCGCTGCGGCCCGACGCCTGGGAGTACTACGAGGCCGGTTCCGGCGACGAGGTCACCGCCGGGGAGGCCGAGGCCGCCTGGCGCGACTTCCGGCTGCGCCCGCGCGTGCTGCGCGACGTCTCGCGGGTCGACGTGGCCACCACCGTGCTCGGCGCCCGGCTCACCTCGCCGTTCGTCGTCGCCCCGATGGCCTTCCACGCGCTCGCGCACCCCGACGGCGAGTGCGCCACCGTGCGCGGCGCCGGCGACGCCGGGTGCCTGACCGTCGTGTCCACCCGGGCCTCGCGCCCGCTCGAGGACGTCGCCGCGGCGGCGACCGGGCCGTGGTGGTTCCAGGCCTACCTGATGCGCGACCGCGGGCTCACCGAGGCGCTGGTCCGGCGGGGCGCCGCGGCCGGCGCCGGCGCCGTCGTGCTCACCGTCGACACCCCCTACGTCGGCCGCAAGCAGCGGGTCGGCGGGGTGCGGATCGGCGTGCCCGACGACGAGTACCTCGTCAACCTCGCCCGGCACCTGGTCCCCGGCACGGTCGGGCGCGAGTCGGCCGAGCAGGACCCGTCGATCACGCCGGACGTCGTCGCCCGGCTGGCCGAGGTCGGCGGCCTGCCGGTCGTGGTCAAGGGCGTGCTGCGCGGCGACGAGGCGCTGCGCTGTGTGGCGGCCGGTGCCGCCGGCGTGGTCGTCTCCGCGCACGGCGGGCGCCAGCTCGACCGGGCGCTGCCCAGCGCGCACGCCCTCGCCGACGTCGTCGCGGCGGTCGGGGGCCGGGTGCCCGTGCTGGTCGACGGCGGCATCCGCAGCGGCACCGACGCGCTGGTCGCCCTCGGGCTGGGCGCCACCGCGGTGCTCGTGGGCCGGCCGGTGCTGTGGGCGCTCGCCGCCGGGGGAGCCCCCGCCGTCACCGCGCTGCTGCAGGAGCTGACCGCCGACCTGCGGCACGTGCTGGCGCTGGCCGGTGCGACGTCACCGGCTGACCTCGACCCGGCCGTGGTGGTCCGCCGCTAGGACGCCGTCCACTCGAGCAGCTCGTCGGCGGTCCAGGTGTTGACCACCCGGTCGACGTCGACGCCGGTCTCGACGGCGCGCTCGCAGCCGTTGCCCTGCCAGTCGAGCTGGCCGGGGGCGTGGGCGTCGGTGTCGATCGCGAACTCGCAGCCCAGCTCGACGGCGAGGGAGAGCAGCCGCAGCGGCGGGTCGAGACGCTCGGGCCGGGAGTTGATCTCGACGGCGGTGCCGTGCTCGACGCAGGCGCTGAACACGGCCTCGGCGTCGAAGGCGCTCTCCGGGCGCGGCCGCTGACGCCGTCCCTCCCGCTGCTCCCGCGGGATGAGCAGCCGGCCGGTGCAGTGGCCGAGGACGTCGGTGTGCGGGTTGGCGACGGCGGCGAGCATCCGCTCGGTCATCGCCGCGGCCTCGGCGCGCAGGTCGGAGTGGACGCTGGCGACCACGACGTCGAGGCGGCCGAGCAGCTCGTCGGTCTGGTCGAGGCCGCCGTCGAGGAGGATGTCGCACTCGATGCCGGTGAGGATCCGGAAGGGGTGCAGCTCCTCGTTGAGCGTGGCGACGACGTCGAGCTGGCGCTCCAGCCGCTCGGCGGTGAGCCCGTTGGCGACGGTCAGCCGCGGCGAGTGGTCGGTCAGCGCCATGTACTCGTGGCCGAGGGCGATCGCCGCCTCGGCCATCTCGCGGATCGGGCTGCCGCCGTCGGACCAGTCGGAGTGGGTGTGCAGGTCGCCGCGCAGGGTGCTGCGGAACTCGGCGACGTCGTCGGCCAGCGGCACGAGCTCGGCGTGGGCCTCCTCGAGCCGGGCCAGGTACTCGGGGACCTCGCCGGCGTGCGCCTGCACGATCGCGGCGCCGGTCTTGGGGCCGATGCCCCGCAGGTCGGTCAGTGTCCGGGTGCGGATCCGGCGGTCGAGCTCGCCCTCCGGCAGCGCGTCGACGACCGCGGCCGCGGTGCGGAACGCCGCGACCCGGTGCGTGGGCTCGCGGGCGCGCTCCAGGAGGAAGGCGATCCTCCGGAGCGCGGCCGCGGGCGGGAGGGGAGTGCTCAGCTGGTGGCCTTCTTCGCCTTCTTCTCGGCCTTCCGCTGCGCCTTGGCGGCGCGCCGGGCAGCCTTCTCGTACGTGCGCTCGGTGTTGTCGGCGGCACGCTTCGCCGCGCGGCGGGCGCGGTAGCCGACCGACGGGCGGCCCTCGGTGTCGACGGCGGCGATCAGCAGTCCGCCGAGCAGGCCCGCGTTCTTGAGCAGGTTCGACAGCTGACCGAAGCGCTCCTCGGGGTCCTCGTGCTCCCAGAAACGGTGCCCGGCCAGCGTGGTGGGGACGATGCTCCCGGCCAGCGCCAGCGCGCTGAGCCGGGGGAGCTTGCCCAGCGCGAGCAGGGACCCGGCGCCCACCTTGATGCCGGCGTCAATCCGTACCCACTGCTCGACGTCGCGCGGCACCTGCACCGGCAGCTGCTGGTCGGCGGTCTTCGTGATCGTGTCGACCACCGGCGCCGCTCCTGGCACGCGGGTCTGCGGGTTGCGCAGGGTGTCGATGCCGCCGTAGACGAACGACGCGGCGAGCAGGGGCCGGGCGATCCGGCGGACCAACATGGAGGACCTCTTCCGTCGACGGGACTGGCTGCGTGTCCCTTGCCCGCACGGCGCGGAGGGACACCCCGGGACGGAACCTAGTGACCGCCGTCCCTCCGCGCGCGGCGTGGACTCCTGCCGAGGGGTGCGGCTCTTGCGCTCGTGCCCGCACTCCCGCGGTGCTGCGACACCGCAGGAGCGCGGACCGCACCGCAGGAGCGGCGGCTCGGGACGTGCGGTGGCAGTACACGGTCAGCGGCGCACGCGTGCCGGATGCGAACGACGCGGACGCCGTGCCCGTCTCGCCGTCGCAGGTCACCGGCTGCGGACCCGACCACAGGTGCACGGAGAGCGCCCGCGCTGCCGCCAGCAGGGTCCCCCGCCGGACGCTAGACCCTGCGCCGGGCCCGGTAGGCGGCGACCGAGGAGCGGCTGGCGCAGGTGTTGGAGCAGTACCGGCGGCTGGCGTTGCGGGAGGTGTCGACGTAGACGTCGTCGCAGCCCTCGGCCGAGCACACGCCCAGCCGCTGCCAGCCGTGCTGGGCGACCACCTGCGACAGGCCCATCGCCACCGTCGTCGTCAACTGCTCGAGCGCGGGGGCGTCGGGACGGGCGTAGTGCAGGTGCAGCTCGCCGTCGTGGTCGGTGGCGTACGGGTGCGGCCGGGCCAGCGCGAGCAGCTCGTTGAGGCGGGCGATGACCGTCTCCTGCGACCCGGCGACGGCGACGGCGCGGACGAGGTCGGCGGTGGCCGCCGCCCGGCGGGTCTCCGCGGCGGTGAGGTCCAGGCCGGTCGCGGGCGTGAACCACTCCTCGTGGGCGCGCAGGAAGGTGCCGGCCCAGCCCGGGTCGCCGTCGCGGTCGGCGTTGGCGAGGTCGATCGCCAGCTCGACCGCGTTCGACCCGTAGGTGTCGTAGTTCATATGACTCCCTACCGCCCGGTCGCTGACCGGTTCGCTAGCCTCGGGACTGCGTAGGGAGTCAACGGCGTTTGACTCCCTACTGTTCCGTTCATCCCCCGCAAGCCGAAACGAGTTCCGTCGTGCGTTCGTACCTGTCCGTCTGGCGCCTGCCGTCCGCCCCCGTCCTGCTGCTCGCCGGCTTCGCCGGCCGGCTGCCCTCGGCGATGGTCCCGCTGGCACTGCTGCTCATGGTGCAGCAGCAGACGGGCTCCTACGCGATCGCCGGTCTCGCGTCGGCTGCCTACGGTCTCGCGATGGCCGCCATGGCCCCCGTCCTCGGCCGGCTGGCCGACCGGCGCACCCCGCGCCCGGTCCTGCTGGCCCAGGGCGCCGCCTACCCGCTCCTGCTGGCCCTGCTGGTGCTCGCGGTCCTCGGCGGCGCGCCGACGCCGGCCGTCCTCGCCGCCTCGGCCGCGGCCGGCGCCGGGACGCCGCTGGTCTCCGGCACCGTCCGCGCCCTGTGGTCGCGGGTCGACCCGCGGGTCCGCACCACCGCCTTCGCCCTCGACGCCACCGCCACCGAGCTGGTCTTCGTGGCCGGCCCGACCGCCGTCGCGACCCTGGCCGTGCTGGCCGGCCCCGCGTGGGCGCTCGGCGTCGCCGGGACGCTGGCGGTCACCGGTGCGCTGGCCATCGCGACGTCGGCGGCGATGCGCGGCTGGGTGCCCGTGCCGGCCGCGGAGCGCACCAGCGCCTTCGCCACCGTGCTGACGCCGGGCATGCCGCGGGTGCTGCTCAGCGGCTCGGCGCTGATGCTCGGCTTCGGCGCGCTCGAGGTGGCCATCCCCGCCTTCGCCGACGCCGCCGGGTCCCCGGGCCTGTCCGGCCTGCTGCTGGCGCTGTGGTCGCTGGGGTCGGTGGCCGGTGGCCTGTGGTTCGGCGCCCGCGTCGTCAGCGCCTCGCTGCCGCGCCAGTACCGGTGGTTGCTGCTCGGCGTCACCATCGGCCTGGCGCCGCTGGCCGCCGCGTCGAGCCCGTGGGTGCTCGGGGCGCTGCTCTTCCTCGGCGGGACGGCGATCGCGCCCACGATGACCGTGCAGAACTCCCTGGTCGGCGCGCTGGCGCCGGCGCACGCCACCACCGAGGCCTTCACCTGGCTCTCGACGATGGCCACCGGCGCGTCGGCGCTGGGTGCGGCGCTCGGCGGCGCGCTGATCGACGGTCCGTCCGGGGTGACCGGCAGCCTGCTGCTGGCCGTCGCCGGCGCCGCGACGGCGGTGCTGGTGACCCTGGTGCCGGGCCGCCCCGCGCCGGCGCGGGTGGGGCAGCGGGTCGCGGTCTGACCGGTGCTCCCGGCCCGGGCCACCCCCGGGCTGGGAGCCCCACCGAGGCCGCTGGTAGTCTCATCGGCGGTGGTACCGGGGGAACTCGGACCCCGGGAGGCTTCGCCTAGTCCGGTCTATGGCGCCGCACTGCTAATGCGGTTTGGGTTAATCCCCATCCCGGGTTCAAATCCCGGAGCCTCCGCGCACGACAACTGAACACTCCGCACCCGTAGCTCAACGGATAGAGCATCTGACTACGGATCAGAAGGTTAGGGGTTCGAATCCCTTCGGGTGCACGTCTGGTTGAGACAGCACTGCGGCCCCGCTCTCCTCGCGAGAGCGGGGCCGTCGTGTGTCCGGACCCGACGCTCCCCGATCCGACTGCCGGACCGGCCGGCACCCCTGCGGCGCCGCGGGGGGGGGGGGGGGGGGGGCGGGGCCCCCCCCCGCCCCCCGCGCCGCCGGGGCGCCGGGGCGGGGCCGCCCCGCCCGGCGGCGCGGGCCGCCACCCCCG
>NZ_JBJGZA010000041.1:0-37269 GCF_054050255.1 Geodermatophilus sp. SYSU D00700
GCGTCCTCCCTCGTGGTGGGCCGTGAGGGAGGACGCGCCACGATCAGGTCACCTGATCCCGGACCGGGCCCACGCGATCAGGCGGCCAGCTTCGCGGTCACCTCCGCCAGGCGGCGCCCCTGGTAGCGGGCCGCCGCCCGCTCGGCGTCGGTCACCGTGGCCGACTTGCCGCCGGAGGCGTTGGAGACGCCGTAGGGGTTACCGCCGGCCTCGAACAGCAGCGGGTCGGTGTAGCCCGGCGGCACGATGACGGCGCCGAAGTGCGAGAAGACGTTGATCAGCGTGAGGATCGTCGTCTCGTTGCCGCCGTGGACGTTCTGCGCGCTGGTGAACGCCGTGGCGCCCTTGTTCGCCAGCTTGCCGGTGAACCACAGGCCGCCGAGGGTGTCGATGAACTGCTTCATCTGGCTGGCCGGCGTGCCGAAGCGCGTGGGGGTGCCCAGCGCGTACCCGTCGGCCCACTCGAGGTCGGCGGGCGTGGCCTCCTGCACCTCGCCGGCGGTGGCGTCGACGTGCGCGCGCCACAGCGGGTTGGAGTCGATGGCCTCCTCGGGGGCCAGCTCGGGCACCCGGCGCAGCCGGACCTCGGCCCCGGCCTCCTCGGCGCCCTCCGCGAGCGCGGACGCGAGCTGGTGCACGTTGCCGGTCGAGGAGTAGTAGACGACGGCGATCCTGGTCATGGGGTCCCTCTGTTCTGGTGTCCCGGACGGTCCGGTTCTGGTTGCGAGTTCAACCATCGATGCGGACCGTGCCCCCGCTTCTCGGCGTGTCAAACCTGCCGACTGATTCAGACCGAACGGGGGCGGAACACCCAGCGCAGGGCGATGAAGCGCAGCGTGCCGATGGTGGCCGTCACCGCGCCGATGACCAGGATCTCGGTGAGGATCGCCGGGTCCCGGACGACCGCGTTGAACCAGCTCAGCGCCAGGCTGGTGGCGACCACACCGAGGGCGGCGAGCGCGCCGCCCTCCCACTGGGCGGTCCAGAAGCGGACGTACTCGCCGGCGTGGAAGCTGATCCGCCGGTGCATCTCGTTGGCCAGCATCGACGAGAGGACCGAGCCGACCACGTTGGCGGGGACGTCGCCGAACCCGTTGAGCAGCCAGTACAGCAGCGCGTAGACGGCGCTGGAGACCCCGCCGACGAACACGAACCGCGAGAACTGGCCGACCACGCTGTCGGAGCGCACCAGGGCCGCGAGGTCACTGCTGGCCGCCGGGCGGTGCAGCAGTGACGGGCAGGTCACGGGCTCTCCTCCTCCGGGCGGCTGGTGCGGTCAGCATGCAGGGTGCCCCTGACAGTTGCCTGGGAGCCAGCGGTATACGCGCCGACACCCCCGCCGGACCGTGTCGATCACGTCACTCCGGGCGCGTCCAGCCTGCTCACAGGGTCTTCGGTCACCGTCGGCAGTCATGGACACCCGACCCGTGCTGACGACCGGGGCCGCCGTCGCGCTCGTGGCGGTGGCCGCCCTCACGCTGCTGCCCGCGGGCGCCGGCGGCTCCGAGTGGGGCTCGCCCGCCGTCGAGGTGCGCTGGTACCTCACCGGGCTGGACTCTCAGGCGACGGTGCTGCAGCTGCTGGGCAACCTGCTGCTGCTCGTGCCGCTGGCCGCCGTCGCCGTGCTGCGCTGGCCGGTGCTGCGCCGGCCCGCGGTGCTCGCGCTCGCCGCCGTCGCGGCCGGCGCCGCGATCGAGACGCTGCAGTGGGCGCTGCCGCTGGGCCGCGTGGTCTCCCCGCTGGACGCGCTGCTCAACGCCACCGGCGCCGTCGTCGCCGGACTGCTGGTCGCAGGCCTGCCCGGCGCCTGCACCCGGCATCACGGCCGGTCGGCGGGGGTAGGGAGCCGCGCATGAGCCTGATGGGTTTCCTCGACCGCCTCGCCGACGTGAGCACCTTCGACAAGGTCATCGAGTCGGCCCGCTCGGCCGTGCAGGCGGCGCTGAAGCCCGGAGCGCTCAAGGACGCCCTCCACGGCACCTGGCTGGGCCACCCGCTGCACCCGGTGCTCGTGCAGGTCCCCGTGGGCAGCTGGGCCTCCGCCGGGCTGCTCGACGCCATCCCGCCGCTGCGGCCCGCCGCCACCGTCCTCATCGGCACCGGCGTCGCCGTCTCGGTGCCCGCCGCGCTGTCGGGCGCGGCCGACTGGTCGGAGCAGGAGATCGGCGTCCGCCGGCTGGGGGCGCTGCACGCGGCGGCCAACACCGTCGCCCTCGGGCTCTACGTGGGCTCGCTGGTCGCCCGGTCCAGGGGCCGGGGGACGCTGGGCCGGGTGCTGTCCTACGCCGGGCTGGGCATCGCCACCGGCTCGGCGGCGGTCGGCGGGCACATGTCCTACGCGCAGTCCTCGGGCGCCTCGCACGCGGCCACCGCGGCCCGCGCGCTGACCTCCGACTGGATCGACCTCGGCCCGCTCGACGACCTGCCGGAGGGCCGGCCGGCGCTGCGGACCGGCACCGGCAGCGGCGTGGCCGTGCCGCTGGCCGCCGTCCGCCGGGGCGGGCGGGTCGACGTCTTCGTCGGGTCATGCTCCCACCTGGCCGGGCCGCTGTACGAGGGCAGCGTCGAGGAGGTGCGCGGGCACGCGTGCCTGGTCTGCCCGTGGCACGACTCCGCCTTCGACCTGGACGACGGCGAGCCCCGGCGCGGCCCGGCGGCCAACCCGCAGGAGAAGCTCGAGGTGCGGATGGACGCCGGGCACGTGTTGGCGCGGCTGCCCGCGCGGCACCAGTAGGGCCGCCGGCGCGCCTACCCTGCCCGGCATGAGGCGGACGGCGGCCGGGCTGGCGCTCCTGCTCTGCGCGGGGTGCGGTGCCGCCCCGGCGGTGTCGTCGGCCCCCTCCTCGACGGCGGCGTCGTCGTCCTCCACCGCGCTGTCCTCCGGCCCGCCGGTGCCGCCGGTCGCCGGCATCGAGGCGGTCGCCGTGCAGCTCCGCACCGACGAGGCCGTCGGCGGCCAGGTGCAGGTCCGGGTGACCGACACCGGCAGCGAGCCGTTCACGGTCACCTCCGTCGCGATCGACTCGCCCGGGTTCGCGCCGCTGCCCGACCGCGCGGTGACCGCGGCGTTCGTGCCGGGGCGCACCATCGACCTGCCGACGCCCTTCGGTGAGCCGGTGTGCGACCGCGCCGCCGAGCCCGCGGCCGCGCGACTGACCGTCGTCCGTCCCGACGGGCGCAGCGAGGTGCTGCGCGTGCCGCTCGCGGCCGAGGACCTCACCCGGATCCACGCCGAGACCTGCGCGGCGCGAGCGGTGCTCGCCGTCGCCGGGGTCACCGTGACCGGCCTGGCCCTCGAGGGCGAGACCGTCACCGGGTCGCTCCAACTGACCCGTGGGGGCGACGACGACCGCGCGGTCACCCTGACCCGCCTCGAGGGCAACGTGCTCTACGACGTCGACGCCGACCTGCCGGTGACGCTGACCGAGGGGGAGCCGGGCCGCGAGGTCGGGCTGACGTTCACGACGGCGCGCTGCGACGCTCACGCGCTGGCGGAGACCAAGCAGCCGCACCTGTTCCTGCTCGGCGTGCAGGTGGACGGCGAGGACGAGGTCACCGTGGACCTGCCGCTGGACCAGGCGCAGCGCGACGTGTTGTTCGCGCTGACGGAGAGCGCCTGCTGACCGACCCCTGACGTGGGACCGGTCCGGCCGGCCCGGGGGGAACGGGACGGCCGGACCGGGGTCTGGCGTGCCGGCGCCGTCCGGCGCCGCACTGGTGGTGACCGTAGGTAGTGGGCGACGGCGGCCACGATCCCCCGGACGGGTGCACCTCCCCGTCCGGGTGGTGACGGCGGGCACGGAGGGTTCCGACCGCGCTCCCAGGGGCAACCCCGACGGGTGTTCCTCTTCTTCTCGAACCGGTTGGGCTGTCTCGGGTCCCTGCTCGTCTCGGCGGTGCTGACGATCGTCGTCCTGCTGGTCCTCGACGTGCTGTGACCGGCCGGTGACCGTCGTGCCCGTCTGGGAGACTCGACGGCAGCGGGCCTCTAGCTCAACTGGCAGAGCAGCGGACTTTTAATCCGCGGGTTGTGGGTTCGATCCCCACGGGGCCCACCCTGCTGACCTGCAAGGGTCCAGCACTACGCGGTTGTTGCCCGGAGGCCGGTGCCAGTGTGACGACGGGTTCGGGTGGCGCGCCGCGGTCACCTGGCGGCAGGTGCACCACTACGGCTGGGGCCGGCACCTGACCTCGGTACGGCCGGAGCACGTGCGCCTGCCGTGACCACCGGCGCCTGAAGCACCTGCGGCTACGGCGTCAGCGCCGCGCACGGGGTCTCGCCCTCCAGGTACGAGTGGCGGCCGTGGTAGTCGACGACGTTCTCGTGGCCACCGAAGGTGAAGATGATGCCCGCGTCATGTTGGACGACCCGGCCGTCCGGTCCTGTGACGTGCGCAAGCAGGCCGACCTTGCGGTGGCCGGTGTCGGCGTAGTCGAAGTCCGTCCAGTGGGCGGATTGGTGGATCGTGATCCCGTTGGCACTGAAGTCGGCGTCGTAGGTGATGTGCACCTGGGCGCGGACGAAGTCCCCGTCCGCGTCGAACACGACCGTGTAGGTGCCTCTCACGAACTCGTCCACGACCACGGGGAAGTCGCAGATTGCGGGCTCGACGAACGGCGGTGGGTCTTCGGTGAAGCTGCCGTGCTCGACGGTCACCGGGGCAGCCAGGGCCGGGCCGGCACTGGCCGCGAGTCCGCCGGCGGCGGCCGCTACTGCGATGAACACCCGGCGACCACGCATCTCGGCCTCGATCCATCAGCGGGCCCGTCAGTCGAGCCGACGAGGGGCCGGCCTCCTCGCGGCGCTCACGGAGGCACAGGGTCGTTGGCCCCTCCGGGCTGTGTGCGCCAGCAGAGACCTTCCCCACCTGGACAGGTCACCGCACCCCGGGCGTGAAACCCTCAGGCGGGGCCGTGTCTCGACCGGACAGCACGGGGCCCCGCCGTCATGCAGACAGTGGGGCCCCGCAGTGACCTGCCGATCAAGCCCACCTGTAGCCGCGCATCTGCTTACCTCCCCGCTCGCTGGTTGTTCCGTCACCGGTGAGTCCGGCTGACCGTGAGGCTGTTGACGGTACGGCGGTCGCCCTAGGGCCCGAGGACCCTTGCTCGCGTGTCTCCAGCGGCGTGTTGCACGATCCCGCCGGGTGGACCCGTCGACAGCAACCGTGGAACGTGGGTCCGCGTCCTCCTGCTCAGGGTGGGGAGGCCCCGGACGGTGTGGCTTCTCCTGGCGGGGCCGTTCTGTTGTGGTGCCGTTTGTGTGCCAGTGCAGACCGTTCATGGTCGTCCGGCATCGGTCGTTGTGGTCTCGTGACCGTGCTGACCTGCGACTCTGTACGGAGTGAACGACCCCGAACGGTGTCCCTCAGAGCTCCGATCCGCGGGTTGTGGGTTCGATCCCCACGGGCCCACCGGAGGCTGCGACGTCCGCTTCCGCGGCGCAACGCCCGATGAGTCCTGTGTCCGGTGTCGGTCGGAACCACATGAGCGTCGGGACCCAGTCGATCCGGCTGGACATGACCGTGTCCCTCGACGGCTTCGTCGTCGGGCCGGAGGACAGCCCGCAGGAGCCGATGGGCATCGGCGGCTTCCGGCTGTTCAACTGGCTGGACCACCGACTCGACCCGGGACCGAACGGGCAGGTGTTCGCCGAGTCGATGGCGACGAGGGCCGTCGTCTCGGGACGCCGCACCTACGAGCACGCCGGCCACTGGAACGGCGACCACCACGACGGCGTCCCGGTCTTCGTGCTCACCCACCAGGTGCCGGAGGAGCCTCCCCCGGGCAGCGTGCGCTTCGTCACCGACGTCCGCGCCTGCGCCGCGCAGGCCCGCGCCGCCGCCGGTGACGCCGACGTGCTGGTCCTCGGCGCCGGCGCCGCCCAGGCGCTGCTCCGGGCCGGTGAGCTCGACGAGATGGAACTGCACGTCGTCCCCGTCCTCCTCGGCGGCGGACGACGGCTGTTCGACCACCTGCCCGCCGAGCGGACCGAGCTGGAGCTGACCCGCGAGCTGAACGCCGCCGATGCCGATCCGGAACACCGGGTCCTGCACCTCCGCTATCGGATACGGCGACCGCTCCCGACGTCGGACGCGGGAGGGGACCGATGAGGACGTTGCACGTGGGCCTCCGGGTCGCCGATCCCGAGCGGGCGCTCGCCTTCTACACCGCCGTCGGCTACGAGGTGGTCGGCCGGGTGCCGGACACCCCGGTCGGACATCTGACGATGCTCAAGCTGCCCGACGACGACGTGGTGCGCATCGAGCTCGTCTTCGACCCCACCGGGGCTCCCGGGGACCGGGGGAGCGGCCTCAGCCACCTGGTCGTCTCGGTGGAGTCGATGCACGCCACGGTCGCCGACCTCAGGACGAAGGGCATCGAGGTCGCGGACCCCACGTCGCCCGACGACTCGGCGGACTTCCTGACCGCCTGGATCACCGACCCCGACGGCAACCGGATCGAGCTGGTCCAGTGGCCCGCCGGGCACCCCGACGGTCTCACGGCGGCCGACTGGGCGTGACCGCGCCGGAGGCGTCGCGCCGGAGCGCGAGCGCTCAGCCGAGGGCCGGCACCGCGGTGGACGCTCAGCCGAGGGCCGGCACCGCGGTGGACGGGTCGCCGTCGGCGGCAGCGGCCAGGGCCGGAACCACCTCGTCCAGCAGGTAGGGCAGCGACAGGGGGCTGCCGAAGCCGAGCGCGGCGGACACGTCGCCGGAGTAGCCGCCGAGCAGGACCGTGCGGCCCTGGGTCACCACGTCGAGGACCGAGAACAGCCGGTCCGCGTCGGCGTCCGCCTGGTCGTACCCGTTCACCGCCAGCACGTCGGCCTCGAGCAGGTCCAGCCGCTCCTGGCTGACGTCGGTGCTGGCGTCGGGGACGGTGAAGCCGAGGTCGCTGAAGAACTGGGTCCGCAGGTCGTCCCGGCCGAGCAGGTAGTGGCCCGAGCCGACACCGGTCAGGTCCACGGCGAGCGAGCGGTCGGCGAAGCCGGGGTTCTCGTCGACGGCCTCCTGGAACCGGCCCTCGACGTCGTCGACCAGCTGCTGCGCCTCGTCCTCGCGGCCGAGCGCCTGGCCGATGAGCAGCGTCTGCTCCTGCCACGGGGTGGCTCCGTCGGCGTACTCGTCGGTCTGCGCGAGCGTGGGCGCGATGCCGGACAGCTGGTCGTAGACCGTCTGGTCCATGAAGGAGTAGACGCCCACGATCAGGTCGGGCTCCAGGGCGGCGACGGCCTCGAGGTCGATCTCCTCACCGCCCACGGTCGGGACGTCCTCCGCCGGGAGCAGGTCCTCCGCCCAGGGGCGGGTCGTGGCGTCGTAGTCCCCCAGGAGTTCGCGTTCCCCGACCGGCGTCACGCCCAGGGCCAGCACGAAGTCCTGGTCGTTGAAGCCGACGGTGACCACGCGCTGCGGTTCCTCGGGGATCTCCGTGGTGCCGTACTTGGTCTCGATCGTGACCGGGAAGGCGCCCGACGAGGAGGATCCCGCGGCGGGTGCGGAGCCGTCCTCCGACCCGCCGCAGGCGGTCAGACCTGCTGACAGGGCCAGGACGGCGAGGGGGACCACGAGACGGGACGGCCGCAGCGGGGCCGGACGATGAGACACCAGGCGAGGTTAGCCTGGCCTAAGTAATGGCCGCGTGGTCGCCCCGGCGCGGGCCGGCGTCAGTACTCGGTGCACTCCCCGGCGGGCAGGTCGGGGTGGCCGTGGAGCACCAGGCTCGTGCCGCCGGCGTCCTGCACGTCGACGTACGGGTCGGCGATGCCGTGCCCCTGCAGCCAGGCGACCGTGCCCTCGCACACGGCGACCGCCTGCTGCGCCTCCGGGCTCCCGGCCCCGCTGCCGGGGTCGACGAGGCTGGTCCGGACCGCGACCCGGCCGGGCTCGGTCCGCTCGGCGGAGACGATCGCCGCGCCCCACACGGCGCCCCCGGCGGCGGTCCGCAGCTCCTCGGTGACGTCGCCGACCTCCGCGACCGGCGGTGCCTCACCCCCGGACGGCGCCGGCACCACGGACGGGCTCCCGCCGGGCGGTATCGTCGTCGACGTGGCGGCGGGCTCGTCCGCGCCGTCCTGCCCGGTCGCGAGGATGCCGACGACTGCGAGGACGGCGACGAGGCCGGCCGCGACCAGCGCCCACCTGAGCCAGCGCCTGCGCTTCTGGGCTGCGCCCCCGTTCATCCCGCGGACCCTGGTGCGGACTCCCCGCCCCCGGGCCCCTCTCCGTCGTCGCGGTTCCCGGCCGTCCGGTCCGGTGGCACGACGATCACACCACCGGGGTGAACGCATCGCGACACGATGCCTATCGATTGACATTCGATAGATCATCCGTGACAGTCGGCGGCATGCAGACGGTGCGTCGGGCGGTCGGACCGCTCAGGGTCCTGCTCGCGGTGGTCTTCCTCGCCCTGGTGGGCGCCCAGGCGTGGGCGGTGCCCCGGATGGTCCCCGACCTGGCCGACCCCTCGCTGGAGCAGTCGGTCGTGCGGTGGGTGATGACGGCCGCCGCGGTGCTCGCGCTGCTGTGCGTGCAGGTCGTCATCGTGTGCACCTGGCAGCTGCTGACGCTGGTCACCACCGACCGCATCTTCAGCGACGGCGCCTTCCCCTGGGTCGACGCCATCGTCGGCGCGATGGCCGCGGGGTGGGCGATGCTCCTGGGCACCTGGGTCTGCGTCTACTACTTCATCGTCGACGGCGTCAGCGACGACGCGGCGCTGTTCGTGATCCTGCTGGTGCTGCTGCTCGTGGGCGCCGTCGTCGGGCTGCTCATGGTGGTGATGCGCGCCCTGCTGCGGCAGGCCACGGCACTGCGCACCGACATGGAAGCGGTCATCTGATGCCCATCGTCGTGCGCATCGACGTCGAGCTGGCCCGGCGCAAGATGAGCGTGGGGGAGTTCGCCGACCGGGTCGGCCTCACCCCGGCCAACGTGGCGGTCCTCAAGAACGGCCGTGCCAAGGCCGTCCGCTTCAGCACCCTCGAGGCGATGTGCCGGGTGCTCGACTGCCAGCCCGGCGACCTGCTCGAGTGGGTCCCCGACGGCCAGGACGCGCCGCAGGCCGCCCAGGAGGCCCACCGGTGATCACCGTCCGCGGGCTGACCAAGCGCTACGGCGCCGTCCTCGCCGTCGACGACCTCACCTTCGACGTCGAGCCGGGGAAGGTCACCGGCTTCCTCGGTCCCAACGGGGCCGGCAAGTCCACGACGATGCGCGCGGTGCTCGGCCTGGACCGGCCGACGGCGGGGACGGCCCTGGTCAACGGGCGCCCGTACGCGGCGCTGGCCGAACCGCTGCGCGAGGTCGGGGCGATGCTCGACCCCGGCGCGGTCCACCCCGGCCGCACCGGCCGCGCCCACCTGCGCGTGGCCGCGCGGACCAACGGCATCCCGCGGCGCCGCGTCGACGAGGTGGTCGAGCAGGCCGGGCTGGGCGCCGCGGCGCGCCGCCGGATCGCCGGCTACTCGCTGGGCATGCGCCAGCGCCTCGGCATCGCCGCGGCCCTGCTCGGCGACCCCGGCGTGCTCCTGTTCGACGAGCCGGTCAACGGCCTCGACCTCGACGGCGTCCGCTGGATCCGCGGGTTGCTGCGCCGGCTCGCCGACGAGGGCCGCACCGTGCTGGTGTCCAGCCACCTGCTGAGCGAGGTCGAGCAGACCGCCGACCGGCTGGTGGTCGTCGGCCGCGGCCACCTGGTCGCCGACACGACCACCGCGGAGCTCCTGCGCGGCCTCGGTGGTCGCCGGGTCCGGGTCCGGTGTGCCCGGCCCGACCTGCTGCTCCCCGGGCTCCGGGCGCGTGGAGCCGCCGTCGAGCAGGTCGACGCGCACGAGCTGCAGGTCGAGGGGATCGGCGCCGAGGAGGTGGGCGAGGTCGCGGCCTCCGCGCAGGTCCCGCTGCACCACCTGTCGGAGGTCCGGCAGTCCCTCGAGGAGGCCTACCTGGCGCTGACCGCCGGCAGCGTGGAGTACGCCGGCCGCGACGAGGCGCCCGCGGGGGTGGCCCGGTGACGGCGGTCCTGGCGCGCGGAGCCGGTCGGGTGCCGGCCCGGCGCGTGCTCGCCCGCACCTGCGCCGCCGAGTGGACCCGGCTGTGGACCGTCCGCACCAGCTGGTGGTTCCTGCTGGCGGCCGCCGTCGTCCTGGTCGGCCTCGGGGTCGTCGCCGGGGTGGAGGCGGCCGCGGACCCCGTGTCGTCCGGGGGTGACCCGGTCTGGCCCGGGGTGACCGCCTTCGTCATGCCCGCCCAGTTCGCGCTGCTCGGCCTGGCCCTCACCGCGGTCACCGCCGACCACGCCACCGGCGGGATCGTGCCCACCCTGCAGTGGACGCCCCGCCGTGGCCTCCTGCTCCTCGCCCGCGCGGCGGTGGCGGTGGGCACGGCCACCGTCGCGGGTGTGCTGCTCGCCCTGGCCTCCGCCCTCGCCGCGCACGCGGCCCACCCCGACCTCACCCTGCCGGTCGACCAGGGGCTCGACGCGGTGGGCACCGTCGCGCTCGTCGTGGCGGCCGGTGCCGCGCTCGCGGTCGGGCTGGGTGCCCTGCTGCGGAGCACCGCCGGCGCACTCGTGGTGGTCTTCCTGCTGGTGCTGGTCCTGCCGCTGGTCCTGCCCCAGTTCGGCCAGGCGTGGGCCACCACGCTGGCCGAGGCGCTGCCCGGCTCCGGCGCGGCGTTCCTGCTCTTCGGCGGCGAGCCGGCGGGGATGACGTGGACGTCGTCGGTGACAGTCCTGCTCGCCTGGGCCGCCGGCGCCCTGCTGCTCGGCTGGCTGCGGTTCACCCGGGACGACGTCCGGTGAACGCCGACGTCCTGGTGGTCGGCGCCGGGCTGGCCGGGCTGCACACGGCGACGCAGCTCGCCCGCCGCGGGCACGACGTCCTGCTCGCCGACCGGCGGACCGTGCTCTCCGGCGCCGTCCGCACCACGGGGATCTTCGTCCGCAAGACGCTCGACGACTTCCCGCTGCCCACGGAGCACCTCGGCCCGCCCATCCGGCGGACGGTGCTCTACCCGCCCGCGCTGGACCGCCCGGTGGTCCTCGACAGCGACCGCGACGAGTACCGGGTGGGCGACATGGGCCCGCTGTACGACGCCGGCGCCCGCGCCGCCGCCGACGCCGGCGTGCGGATCGCCCTGGGCACCCGCTACACCGGCCGGGACGGCGGCACCTGCCTGCTCGCCGGCCCCGGTGGGCCGGTGCGCGTGCGGGCCCGCTTCGTCGTCGGCGCCGACGGGGCCCGCTCCCGGGTGGCCCGCGACCTGGGCCTGGACCGCAACACGCACCTGCTGGTGGGCGCGGAGGAGGTCTTCCCGGTCACCGGCAGCGCGGGGCCGCCGGCCTTCCACTGCGTCCTCGACCCCACGCTCGCGCCCGGCTACCTGGCCTGGGTGGTCGACGACGGCCGGCACGCCCACGTCGGCGTGGCCGGGTACGCCGACCGCTTCCCCGACGGCCTGCGCCGGGCCCTGGCGCGGTTCCGCGCGATGGCACCCGGGCTGGCCGGCGTGGCCGTAGCCGGCGACGTCGAGCGGCGCGGGGGCCCGATCCCGGTGGGCGGGCTGCTGCGGCGGATCGCCTGCGCCGACGGGCTGCTCGTCGGGGACGCCGCGGGCGCGGTCTCCCCGCTGACCGCCGGCGGCCTCGACCCCTGCCTGCGGCTGTCCGAGCACGCCGTCGACGTCCTCGACGACGCGCTGCGCGCCGGGCGGTCCGACGCGCTGGCGCACTACGACGGAGCCGCGCTGCGCCGACGCTTCCGGGGCCGGCTCGCGCTGCGCCGGGGGCTGGCGCAGGTGCGCACGCCCGCGATGGCGACGGCGGCGTTCGCGCTGCTGCGCACGCCGCCGGGTCGCGCCGCGGCCTGCCGCGTCCTCTTCGGCGACCGCTCGTTCCCGACGGTCGCCCGGACCGTGCCCGCCGCGGCGGCGGTGTGAGGGATCAGAGCACGGTGGAGCCGTACATCTCGCCGAGCGGGTCGGCGATCAGCTCGATGCGGGCGCCGTCGGGGTCGCGGAAGTAGACCGAGACGCCGCTGTGGACCTCGTGCTCGACGCCGGCGTCGGTGAGCCGCTGCACCAGCTCCTGCCAGCGCTCGGGCTCGACGCTGATCGCCATGTGGTGCAGCCCGCCGAGCACCTCGGCGTACGGGCCGACGTCCAGGCCGGGGAAGTCGAAGAAGGCCAGCAGGTTGCCGTGGCCGATGTCGAAGAAGAAGTGCGAGGAGCCGGGGTAGTCGCGGTTCTCGATCAGCTCGGTGAGCGGGAAGCCGAGCACGTCCTGGAAGAACCGGATCGTCCGCTCGACGTCGCTGCTGATCAGCGCGGTGTGGTGCAGGCCGCGCGCGGTCGAGGCGGGGCGCTCGTCGGCGGGCCTGAGGTGCGCGGCGCGGATGCGGTCGCGCTCGGCGTCCAGGGCCGCCAGGTCGCGGGTCTGGGTCATCTCGGGGTCACCTCGGGTCGGGGGTCGGCGGGCAGCCTGAACTGGACGCGGCGGTGGGCGGGGACGAGGTCGAGGTAGTCGGGGTGGTGCTCAATCCAGGCGCGGATGAACGGGCAGAACGGGAGCACCGCCCCGCCCTCCGCGCGGACGGCGTCCAGCGCCCGCCGGGCGAGCACGGACCCGAGCCCCCGGCCCTCGAAGGCCGGGTCGATCACGGTGTGGGAGAACGACACCGACGACGGCGTCCGCCGGTACTCGGCGAACCCGGCGACCTCGCCGTCCACCAGCACCTCGAAGCGGGAGGCATCGGGGCGGTCGACGACCTGCGCTGCGCTGTCGGTCACTGCTGTCCTCCGGTCGTCGGGGGCTCCGGTCGGCAGGGGCTCCGGTCGGCAGGGGCATCGTGGCGCAGGACGGCGGGGCGTGACCAGGGTGCGGCGGCGCGGCGGTCAGGCCGGGACGTGCGGGCGACCGGGCGCCGGGGCCGGCGCGGCGCGGCCCAGGACCACCGGCAGGGCCTCGTGGCCGCGCAGGACGATCGTGCCGCGGCGGCGGGACGGCCCCGCCGGTGCGAGGTCGGGGAACCGCTCGAACAGCGCCTGCAGCGCGACCTCCCCCTCCATCCGCGCGAGCGCGGCGCCGAGGCAGAAGTGGATGCCGCTGGAGAAGGCGACGTGGTCGCGGGCGTTGGCACGGGTGACGTCGAAGACGTGCGGGTCGGCGAAGACGAGCGGGTCGCGGTTCGCCGCGGCCAGCACCAGGATCACCAGGTCGCCCGCGCGGACCGGGACGCCGGCGACCGTAGTGTCGCGCAGCGCCCGCCGCCCGGTCCGCTGCACCGGTGACTCGACCCGCAGCACCTCGTCGACGGCGTTGGGCCACAGCGCGGGGTCCGCGGCGAGCAGGCGGCGCTGGTCGGGGTGGGCGAACAGCAGCGCGGCGCCGTTGCTGACCAGGTTGACCGTCGTCTCGAAGCCGGCGCCGAACACCAGTGCGGCGGTGGCCAGCAGCTCCCGCTCGGTGAGCGCGCTGCCGTCGTCGTCGGCCGCGGTGACGAGGGCCGACAGCAGGTCCTCGCCGGGGTCGCGGCGCAGCCGCCGCAGGTGCCCGCGGAACCAGGCGTCGAGCTCGGCGAGGTTGCGCTCCACCTCGCGGTGGGTGCGCCAGGACACGCCCATGTCGAGGCTCGGGGTGGCCCCGTCGGCCCAGGCGAGGAACTGCTCGCGCATGCCCACCGGCACCCCGAGCACCTCGGAGATGACCGTGACCGGCAGCAGGCTCGCGTAGCGCGCGACCAGGTCGACCGGCCCGCCGGGCGCGGCGGGGCCGTGCTCGAGGTCGTCGAGCAGCTCGTCGGCGATCGAGCGCGTGCGCTCGCGCAGCCGGGCGACGGCGCGGGCGCTGAAGGCGCGGCTGACCAGCCGGCGGTAGCGGGTGTGCTCGGGCGGGTCGACGGCCAGCATCGACGGCGCGTCGATCGGCCCCACGCTCGGCCGGGGGCCGGCCAGCCGCAGCGCGGCCCGCAGCACCGGCGGCAGGCCCTCGGTGCGCGACCCGCCGATCTGCCCGAAGTCGGGGCTGCGCAGCACCTCGGTGCACACGGCGTGGTGGACGCTGACCTTGGAGAACGCGCCGCCCACCAGCGGCGCGGGACGGCGCAGCCGCTCGTAGTGCGCGTACGGGTGCTCCCGGACGGCGGGGTCGCGGAGCACCTCGGCGTCGGGGTTGCCGGCGCGGGCGCGGGCCCGGATCGCCAGCCGCATCACCCCGTGCGTCGCGGCCCAGCGCACCGTGCCGCGTGCCGTCGACCCCGCCGTCATCCCGCCGCCTCCCGTGTGCCCGCGGGCCGGTACCGCTCGGTACGGCCGGGCACCGCCATCCTGCGCAGCGCGCCCGCCCGCCGTCCACCCGGCCGGTCCCCGGGGACGCGCCGGGGACTTGAGCCGAACCGGCGTCACCGCGCGGTTTCGGCACATCCCCACGCTCCGCGCAGCGTGACACGGTCGACATGTGGGCGGTTGGCGGGGCCGGTCACCGTCCCGGACCAGCGCGTTCGCAACGATCCGGGAACGCCGTGTCCCGCGGGTCCTCCGCGGCCGTGCGGCGGGCTCCGCGCGCCCTACGTTTCCACCACCCGCACCGCCCTTCCCCGGTGGTCGCGGTCGCCGTCGCACTTCCCCTCGACGGCCCCCATGGACGGGACGAACGGTGGACACGGTGGTTCTGCGCAGCAGTGAGGTCCGGCTCGACGGCGAGGCGCGTCTGGGCTGGTGGTTGGTGAGCGAGGACGAGTTCGGCTCCGGCCGGCTGGTGGACGGGCCCTTCCCCGACCGCTCGGGCGCGGCCTGGGCGGCGGCCGGGCACGCGGTGGACGAGGGCAGCAGCCTGCGCCCGGTGTACGGGCTGCGCCGGCCCGACGGCGGCCTGCACCGGCGGCCCTCGCCGCAGGAGCTGGCGTGGCTGGCCCATCTCGGCGACCAGCTCGAGCGGCTGCCGGAGGACTGGGACGCCGCCCTCGGCGAGGAGGACCGGCTGGCCACCCTGGTCGTGGAGGTCGCGGCGGCGCTGACCGAGGCCGGCCTGCCGCTGTGGGACGCCACCGGCGCCGGCAGCGCGCTCGGCGGGGCGTGCCTGGGCGCCGAGCCCGGCCTCGACGGCGTCGTCGTGGGCTGGCGGCAGCACGACCGGATGAGCGTCGAGCAGGTGCACGGCCTGGTCGCCGACATCTCCGTCCAGGCCGTCATGAACCGCGCGCTGGCCGACGTCCTCTGGCTGCGCGGTCTCGAGGTCACCCCGCTCGGCGGCGACGCCGGCGGCCACGTGGTCCGCTACGCCGACTGACGGGAGCGCCTCCCTGCGGGAGGCCCGACCGCACGCACGTCCACAGGGACGCCGTCGACCGCGACGGCGTCCCTGTGGCGTTCCCGGGGTCCGTCGGTGCCGCGTGGCAGGCTGCCCCTCCGGCGGTCCCCGACGAAGGTGCCGGTGCCCCGGGCCGAGTCCACCGACGGCGTGCACGGGGAGCGGCACCGGGACGGTCGCCGCGGCCCGCGGCCCCGGGACGGTCGCCGCGGCCCGCGGCCCCGTCGTCGACGGGCAGCCCCACGGGTACCGGGAGTGGTTCCGGCTCGACGGGACCCGGCTGCGGTCGGGCTCCTCCGACCACGGCCGGCAGACCGGGGAGTGGACGACGTACGACCGCAGCGGCGCGCCGCACCGGACGACGCCCTCCGGCTGACCGGGCGGCGACACGCCGCGGCCGCGCCGCCCGTCCGGGGACGACCGCACGGCCCGCCCACCGCGCCACGCGGGGGAACCGACGGCGAGTCGACATGACGGCGGCCGCAACGACCGGTGACCGGGCCTTGACCAGGGCGGACACAACGATCGCGTGACGCCGCGGCCGCGGGTGGCACCGCCGGGCGCCGTCGCGGGCCCCCAGGCCCGATGCTTCCGACGTCACCGGCACTTCCCCGGCCGGGACGTCAGTCCGGGAGGAACCCCACCGTGAGCGCGCCCGCACCACCGGCCCCGTCGCTGCCCGCCCCGGTCGCAGCCGGCGACGGGCTGGGCATCGCCGACCTCGTCGCCCTGCTCGGCCTCGAGCCCGCCACCGATCCGTGCGACGACCTCCCCGGCCGGCTCGCCCCCGCGCGCCGGCCGGTCGATGTCGTCGCCACCGTCCGGGCCTGGGTCCGCCGGGCCGCAGCCTGGGGCTCCGGCCCCCAGCGTTCCTGGTGCGCGTGGTGAACGACCCGATCCTCCTCTGGCCGGTGGTCGCCGTCCTGGGGTTCGTCGCGATGGCCGGGCTGGTCGTCGCGCTGGGCCGGGCCTCGACCGCCCAGTACGAGTTCGAGCGCAACCGCGTCCGCGCCCAGCAGCCGGCGCCGGCCCCCGCCGACGCCGGCGGTCCCGGCGGCGAGCCGGCCGCCGTCCGGGTCGACGTCCCGGTGCCCGGCCCGGTCCCCGTCCCCGCGGACGGTGCTCCCGGCGGCGCGCCGCAGGTCCGCGGCGCCGTCGGCCTGGCCCCGCACCCGGTGCCCGCCCCCACCGCGCACCCCGCCGGCCGCCGGCTCGCCGACGCCGGGGCGCCGACGGCGTGGTGGCTGACCGACGGCGAGGGCGGCCCCTCGGCTCCGGCGGCGCTGGCCGGCCCCTACGCCGACCGGGTCGAGGCCGAGTGGGCGGCCGTGTCCTGCGGCCTCGACGGCGACGCCCGCGCCGTCCACGGCACCCTGCGCGACGACGGCACCGTCGCCCGGCGCCCCTCGCCGCAGGACCGGGCGTGGCTGACCGAGCTCGGGGAGCAGCTCGACCGGCTCGCCGACGACTGGGACGACCTGCTCACCGACGAGGACGCGCTGACCACGCTGGTCGTCGAGGTCACCGCGGCGCTGGTCGAGGCGGGCCTGCCGCTGCACGACTGCTCCGGCGCCGACCGGGACGACGTGCTGCCGGGCGGGGTGTGCCTGACCCCCGAGCCGCTGCGCGGCGGCATCCTGGTCAGCTGGCGGCAGCACGACCGGATGGCGGTCCTCCAGGTGCGCGGTGCCGCGCTGGACACCGCCGTGCAGCGGACGATGAACCAGACGCTGGCCACCCTGCTGGTGCAGTTCGGCTTCGTCGTCGAGGAGTTCGGGGACGCCGGCTGCTCCCTGGTCACGGCGATCCGGTCGTACCCCTCGGCGGCGTAGCGGGGTCCGCGGCGCGGGCGGGGACGACCCGGTTGACCCGGTGCCACCGGGCGGGGCAGCCTCCTGCCGCCCAGCCCGGACGCCGCCCGCGCCGTCCCCCGACCGGAGGTGGCCTGCCGTGCGCGTTGCCCGCCCCGCCGCCGGGCTGCTGCTCGCCGCGGGTCTGGCGCTGTCCGGCTGCACCGCCGTCGTGGCCGGCACGGCGACCGGGCCCGGCGGCGGGCCGCGCACCGACGCCACCGACGCCGACGTCCCGGTGCACCTGGCCGAGTCCGGCGACGAGACCGACCGGATCGCCCGCAACGCCGTCGCCGACGTGCTCACCTGGTGGGAGCAGACCTCCCCGCAGCTGTACGGCGCCGACTTCGACGGGGTCGACGGCGGCGTCTGGTCGATCGACCCGGACGAGACCGACCCCGCCGACCTGCCCGGCGGCGACTGCTTCTCCGACGACCTCGCCGACCTCGCGGAGAACGCCTACTACTGCGGCGACGACGACGCGGTGGTCTACGACCGGGCGTGGCTGGCCGACCTCGCCCGCGACTACGGCCCGTTCATGGTCGCCGAGACCATGGCGCACGAGATCGCGCACGCCGTCCAGGCGCAGGCCGGCCTGGACGCCCCCTCGATCGTCGCCGAGACCCAGGCCGAGTGCTTCGCCGGGGCGTGGACGCGCTGGGTGGTCGACGGCAATGCCGCGCACGTCGCCGTCCGTCCGGACGAGCTCGACCCCTATCTGCTGAGCTATGTCTACTTCGGCGACCCCCCGGGCTCACCGCCCGACGCCGAGGACGCGCACGGTTCGCTGTTCGACCAGCTCTCGGCCTTCCAGGAGGGCTACGCCGACGGGGCGCGGGTCTGCACCGCCTTCGACGAGTCACGGCTCTACACCCAGCAGGAGTCCGACCCGGCCCGCGACGCCGGGGACCGGACCCACGGCGAGGTCGTGGCGGCGAGCGACGACGTCCTCGACGCGTTCTGGGAGCAGGCGACGGGCACCGGCTTCCCGGGCACCGAGGCGCTCGGCGGGCGCCTGGCCGAGCCCGACGTCCGGGCCACCGACGGCGGGACCTGCGCCGGCCGGGACGAGGACGCCGACCTGCTGTACTGCCCCGCGGACGGCTCGGTCCGCTACGACTCCGCCGGCCTGCTCGCACCGGCCCACGACGACGTCGGCGACTTCGCGGTGCCGGCGCTGCTGGCCCTGCCCTACGCGCTGGCGGTGCGGGACCAGCGCGGGCTGACCGTGGACGGCCCCGCCGCGGTGTCCGCCGCGGCGTGCGCGACCGGCTGGCTGACCCGCGAGACCTTCCTCGGCGAGGTCGACGGCGCGCGGCAGCTCGCACCCGGCGACGTCGACGAGGCCGCCCTGGCCCTGCTGCGCTACGCCGGCGACCCGGCCGTGGTCGCCTCCGCCGGGCTGTCGGACTTCGAGCTGCTCGACGCCTTCCGCCGCGGCTTCGTCGACGGCGGCGACCGCTGCGGCTTCTGACCGGTCGGTCCGTGGCGCACGGCGCGATGGTGTGCGCCGGGGCCGGGTTCCCGGCGGTCGAACCCGGCGTCAGCGCACAGGCTCCGGCTGTCCCCGGGACGACCGGTCAGCCGTCCCCGTCGAGGAACGCGTCGACCACCGGCGCCAGCTCGCGGGCCTCGGTGACCAGCGCCAGGTGCCCGCCCTCGTAGAGGTGCAGCCGCGCGCGCGGGATGCCGCGGGCCAGGATGCGGGCGTTGACCGTCGGGATGATCGGGTCGTCGTCCCCGCAGAGCACCAGCGTCGGCTGCCGGATCAGCGACAGGAACGGCAGGCTGCTCCACCCCGCGCTCGCGGCCAGCTGGAAGTAGTAGCCGCGCCGCGGGCCGAGCCGGCTGTGCGCGTGCAGCGCCCGCGCCGCCCGCGCCGGGTCGGTGCGCACGGTTCCGCCGTAGAGCTCGCCCGCGATGCGCTCGGCGTAGCCGGGGTCGCGGTGCCGCCGGGGCGTGAGCATGTGGGAGAGCACCCGCGGCGAGGCGGGCACCATCAGCGACCCGGTGCCGGTGGCGGCGAGCACCAGCCGGCGGCACCGGCGGCGGTGCTGGACGGCGAAGTGCTGCGCCAGGCCCCCGCCCCACGACAGCCCGAGCACGTCGACCTCGCCGTCGTGACCGAGCCGGCGCAGCAGCCCGGCCACCACGGGCGTCAGCGTGGCCAGCACGTAGGGGACCACCGGTGGCGGCGACCCGCCCACGCCGGGGACGTCGAAGCGGACGACGGTGCGGCGCGGGTCGAGCGCGTCGACGAAGGGCTGCAGCACCTCGAGGCTGGCGCCGATGCCGTTCATCAGCAGCAGCGGGGGACGGGAACCGTCGCCGCGGCGCTCGGCCACGCGCAGCGTGCGGCCCCCGACGACCAGCGTCCGGACCGTCTCCCCCCGGTCCGGCCGCGGCCGCGACTCACTTGTCGAAGACATACGTCCCCGGCGCGTCACCGAGGACCGGCAGGTCCGGCCCGCCCAGCGACTCCGGCGCCGGTACCTCCTCCCCGGCCCGCTCGGCCAGCCACCCGGTGAAGTCCGGCCACCACGAGCCCTTCTCCTTGCGGGCCGACGCCAGCCACTGCTCCGGGTCGGCCGGCGTCTCCGGCGCCACCTGGAAGGACGCCTTGGGGTTGGTGGGCGGGTTGACCAGCGAGGCGATGTGGCCGGCGGTGGACAGCACGAACCGGCTGCGCCCGCCGAGCAGCTGGGTGGTGCGGTAGCAGGACTGCCACGGGCAGAGGTGGTCGGCGATGCCGGCGGTGACGTAGGTGTCGACGTCGACGGTGGAGAGGTCGACCGGGGTGCCGAGCATGCTCGACCTCCCGGGCTCGGTGAGCTGGTTGCCCAGTGCCACCTCGATGAAGTCGCGGTGCAGCGCGGCGGTCATCCGCGTGGTGTCGGCGTTCCAGTAGAGGATGTCGAAGGCGGGCGGGGGCTGGCCCTGCAGGTAGTTGTTGACCCAGTAGTTCCACACCAGGTCGTTGGGCCGCAGCCAGGCGAAGACCTCGGCCAGCATCGCGCCGTCGAGGTAGCCCTTCCGCCGCGACTTCTCGGTGGCCTCCTGCACCGCCTGCTCGTCCATGAGCGCGCCGATCGTGCCGGCGCGCGACCAGTCGAGGACGGTGACGGCGAAGCTGGCGGCGGCCACCCGGTCGAGCCGGCCGGTGGCGGCCAGGTGGGCCAGCACCATCGCCAGGATGATGCCGCCGGAGCAGAAGCCCTGGAACGCGACGCGCTCGCTGCCGGTGATCCGCTCGGCGGCGTCGGCGGCGTCCAGGACGGCCTGCCCGTAGGTGTCCAGGCCCCACTCGGCGTGCCGGGCGTCCGGGTTGCGCCAGCTCATCATGAAGACCTGGTGGCCGGCGCCCACGTAGTGCTCGACGATGCTGCGGCCCGGCGCGAGGTCGGTGACGTAGTACTTGTTGATCGTCGGCGGCACGATGACCAGCGGCGTGCGGTACACCCGCTCGGTCGTCGGCCGGTACTGGATCAGCTCGAACACGTCGGTCCGCAGGACCACGGCGCCCGGAGTGACGGCGAGGTCCTCGCCGACGGTGAACGCGTCGGGCTCGACCATCGAGGGCACCCGCGGCGGGGACACGATGTCCGAGACCAGCCGGCGCAGCCCGGAGACGGCGTTGCGGCCGCCGGTGTCGATGACCGCCTTGAGCGCCAGCGGGTTGAGGAACGGGACGTTGCTGGGCGCGAGCGCGTCGACGACGTTGGTCAGGGTGAAGCGGATGCGCTCGTCGTCGCGCCAGTCGAGGTCGACGTCGTCGACCAGGCCGGCCGCGGCGCGGGCCGCGGCGATGTGCGCCTGCATCGTCCGCTTGAACAGGGGGTTGCCGGTCCATGCGGGGTCGGCGAAGCGGCGGTCCTTGGGGTTGGGCGCGATCTCCGAGCGGCCGACCGCGATCCGGCCGACCTCGCGGGCCAGTTCCCCGCCGCGGCGGGCCACCGCGTCGGGGTGGCGGACCAGGGCCGACCCGAGCGCGGCGAGCGTGCGGGCCGGCGGGACCATGCGCCGCAGCGGCCCGCGGGCGGCGTCGACGAGGACCATGTCCAGGCCCATGACGGCATCGCCCGC
Source organism: Geodermatophilus sp. SYSU D00700 (assembly GCF_054050255.1). NCBI lineage: Bacteria > Bacillati > Actinomycetota > Actinomycetes > Geodermatophilales > Geodermatophilaceae > Geodermatophilus > Geodermatophilus sp. SYSU D00700. The sequence continues at coordinate 21,237 of NZ_JBJGZA010000041.1, forward strand.
CTGCTCCTCCGCGCTGCCGTCGGCGGCTGCGGCCGGGCGCGGGCGGTCGGCGGGCCCGGCGGCCGGACGCTGTGCGGTGGTGGTCATCGCGGACTCCTGACGGGGTGCGGGGGACCTGGTGACCCGGCTCACTCAAGCACAGGTCCCCGGCTCCGGCAGGAGGACGGCGGCGGGCCGGCCGGCCCCCGTCAGGCGCTCTCCGGCACCAGTTCCGTGCGCGGTGCGGAGTTGGGCTCCCGCCGCCACGAGCGGTTGGTCCGCCAGAACACGTACGTCCCCACGCCCAGGGGGATCGGCAGCACGTAGGTGAGCGCGCGGAACACCAGGACCGCCGCGGCGACGAGCGCCCGGTCGCCGCCGGCCGCGGACAGGCCGGTGATCAGCGCCAGCTCGATGACCCCCAGGCCGCCGGGGGTGAACGGGACGGCGGTGAGCAGGCGGGCCCCGGCGAAGACCGCCAGGGCCTCCACGGCAGAGACCTGCTCGGCGTCGACACCCACCGCGCGGAGGGCCACGAGCAGCACGAGGAACAGCGAGAGCTGGCTGACGATCGTCGACAGGGTCAGCCAGTGCCAGCGGGCGCGCAGCAGCAGCGCCGTCCGGTCGCGGAACCTCGTCGTCGCCAGGTCCCAGCCCTGCACCGGCGGGCGGCCGAACGGCCGGATCAGGGCGGACACCACCCGGCCCAGGCCCCTGCCGATCCGGGCCGCGCTCTCCCGGCTGCGCAGCAGCAGGCCGAGCAGGACCACGGCCACGACCAGTCCCGCGACCCCGGCCAGCCCGGCGAGCACCCGGCCGGTGGTCGGGGTGGAGGAGAACGCCAGCAGCGTGACGGCGAACACCGGCAGACCGAGCTTGACGAAGTTGTTCCACAACCCCGACAGCAGCAGCATGACCGAGGTCCGCGAGCGGGAGAACCCCCACGAGGAGTTCATCGCGTAGGTCAGCCCGAGCGAGAGCGCCGCCCCGGCGACCACGGTGTTGGACACCGCGGTGGTGGTCAGCGACGAGACCGTCGCCTCCCGCAGCCGCAGCCCCGGCATGGTCGTGACCATGACGAACTGGTAGGTGAGCAGGTTCCACGCGGCGGCCAGCGCCAGCACGGCCGCCTGCGCCCAGGACATCGCCCGCACCGCCGCCCAGACGTCGGACAGGTCGGTGAACTGCGGCAGGAACCAGAAGAAGACCGCGCCGACCAGCGCCAGGGAGAGCAGCGGGGTCAGCACCCGGCGCCAGAGCGGGGTCCGCCGCGGCGGCCGGGCGGGCGGGGCCTGCGGGGCGACGGCGGTCACGGCGGGTCCCTCCCGTCATCGGCGGCGGCGTCCTCGTCGGCCTCGGGAGGGTCGAGGTGCAGCCGCCCGCCGCTCGCCTCGTACACCTGCGCGGCCAGTTGCTCCCGGCTCACCACGCCCAGGCTCTGGGTGGCGAGGGCCAGCGGCTCCCCGCGGTTGTCGCCGGACAGCGTGAAGACGATGGTCACGCAGCCCCCCGGGAAGACGTAGTGGCGCCGGCCGAGGTACTGGGGTGTCACCTGCGTCACCCGCTCGAACCGGCGCAGGCCGTCCCGCTCGCTGGGGATCTCGGTGGCGCCCCGGGTGTCGCACTCGGCGGTCAGCCGCACCTCGATGGCGCGCAAGCCGTCCCGGTCGGAGTTGAGCCAGAACCGGGCCGAGCCGGCGCGGGCGTCCACGCCGGCGTAGGTCCACCCGACCGGCACGCTCTCGACGCACGGCACCCAGGTCGCCGTCGGCACCGCCTGGGCCATGAGCACGACGGCGTTGGCCGCCCGCGCGTCGTCCCCGCTGACGCAGGCGGGCATGTCGACGCTGACGCTGGGCGCCCCGGTGCTGCATCCCGCGGCGAGCAGGGGCACGGCGAGCAGCCCGACGGCCGCCCGCCCGGCCCGGCTCACAGCGGCGCCCCGAGCAGGTCGACGCCGACGGCGATGGCCAGCACCACGGCCAGGACGGTGACCAGGGTCAGCCCGACCCTGCGGAAGGACCACCGCTGGATCCGCACCGGCGGCAGCCGGTAGGGCAGCAGCCGCAGGAAGTCCGCGTGCAGGTCGCGGCCCTGCGCCCGCAGCATCCGGCGCAGCTGGGAGGGCATGGTCAGGCCGCGGGTGGCGGCGAAGGCCTCGGCGATCTCCTCGTCGGAGAACTGCACGCGCGCCCGGGCGAGGACCCGCTCGGCGTCGGTGCGCAGCGCGAGGACCAGCATCATGTTGGACAGGTCGACCGCCTGCCGCCAGGGGCTGGGCCGGATCTCGGCGAACGCCGAGTCGATGAGGAACAGGGTGCCGTCGCGCACCAGCACGTTGGCCGGCTTGATGTCGCGGTGCGCCATGCCGATTTCCCACAGCCGGCGGATGACGGCCAGCCCCTGGTCGATCACGTCGTCGTCGACGGGGACGTCGGGGTCGCCGATCTCGCGCGCGCCCACGAGGAACTCGGCGACCAGCAGGTACTCGCGCTCCGGGGTGATCTCCACGATGCCCAGCGGGTGCGGCACCGGCAGCCCCGCGTCGGAGAGCAGGTGCAGCACGTAGTCCTCGTACTGAACCAGCCGGCGCACGCTGTGGTAGGGCTTCTCGTCCTCGAGCCGGCCGTAGAGCAGCGTGCGACCGAGCTTGAACCAGCGGTCGGACCGCAGGTGCGTGACGGCGTAGAGCTTGCCGAAGACGCAGCTGTCCTCCTCCGCGTCCTCCGCGTCGTCGGTGCCCTTGACGGTGATCCGCAGCGGCGTGGAGCCCCCCGAGCCGGCCAGGCCGAACGGCTTGACGGACGTGGCGACCAGGCCCAGCTGGTCCTGCAGCGCCCGGACGATCGCCTCGCCGCGCGCCCCGGTGACGTCGAGGTGGGCCGGGCTGCCGCGCCGGTAGACGACGGGGTAGACCTCGTTGGGCGTCAGCAGCCGGAAGGCGGCCAGCGGGGCGGCGACCCCGAGGACGACGCCGGCGAGGACGTCGGTGGGGTGGTCCTGGGCCAGGTACAGCCGGGAGGCGGCCGTGACCAGGAGCAGGCCGCACACCACCCACTTGCCGACGTCGCGGCGGCGGCCGGCGGGCACCAGCGAGTACAGGCTGCTGACCAGGAAGGTCGCCAGCACCGTCATCGGCACCGAGGGCATCGAGAAGCCCGACCAGTACCCGAGCACCTCCACCTCGTAGGGCCGGTGCCGCTGCAGCACGGCCGCCATGGTGGTCGCGGTGTTGACCACCAGGAGGCCGACGCCGACCCAGACGAACAGGTGCCGCCACCGCCGGAAGACGACCAGGACGACGAGGTTGGTCAGCCACAGCAGGTGGACGGCCCGGCCGGTGGCGAGGACGCCGGCCACCTCGGCGACCCGGGTCAGCCCGGGGGAGCGGATGGTCGCGACGGCCTGCAGGATGCGCGTGTCGACCAGGTCGAACACGGCCACGCTGCCGGTGACGACCACGACGACCCAGGTGACGAGCACCAGGCCGCTGAGCGCCAGCCACCACTTGCCCGACGCGTTGAGGTGCCGCGGCAGCGGCGGGGCCTCGCCGGAGGGCCGGCGGCGCCGGTGGACCCGGTGGACCTGCGGCGGGTCCGGGCGGCGGAGCTGCCCGCCCGCCGGCGCCGGCACCCGCGGCACCGGTGTCTGCGGCGCGGAGGACCGCGTCGTGGCCGCCATGCCGCCCGATGCTGCACCCGATGCGCTCCCAGGACCATCGACCTTGGTCCCGTCCGCGACTAGCGTGGCTGCTCCCGCGCCCGAAGGCCGCGGGGCGCCGCCTCCTGCCCGGGAGGGCCCGCGATGCGCCGTCGCCCGTTCCCCGTGTCCGTCCTCGCCGTGGTCGCCGTCGTCGTCGCGGCCCTGCTGAGCGCATGCGGCGACACGGCCGCGGACGCCGGCCCGCCCCGGGACCCGGGGATCCGGATCGCCTCCTACGACTTCCCCGAGAACCAGACCCTGGCCGAGGTCTACGCCGAGGCGCTGCGGCGGGCGGGCTTCGCCGTGACGGTGCAGCACGGCATCGGCACCCGCGAGGTCGTCTTCCCGGCGCTGGAGCAGGGGGTGGTCGACCTCGTCGTCGACTACCTGGGCACCGCCGCGGAGTTCCTCCAGGCCGGTGCCGGGTCGGTGCACGACCACCCGGAGCCGCTGCGCGACGGGCTGGCGGAGATGCTCGACCGGCGGGGGCTGACCCCGCTCGCCGCCGCCGAGGCCGAGGACCAGAACGGGTTCGTCGTCCTCACCGACCTCGCCGAGCGGCACGGGATGACGACGCTGTCCCAGCTCGCCGCGGTGGCCCCCGGGCTGGTCTTCGGCGGCCCGCCCGAGTGCCGGGAACGGCGGTTCTGCCTGCCCGGGCTGCGCGAGGTCTACGGCGTGGAGTTCGCCGAGGTCCGCAGCATGCCCTCGCGGTCGGCCACGGCCGAGGCCCTGCTCACCGGGCAGATCGACGTCGGCATGCTGGAGACGACCGACGCCCGGCTGACCGATGCCTCGCTGCTGCTGCTCCGGGACGACCGGTCGCTGCAGCCGCCGGAGAACGTGGTACCCATCGTGCGGACCGCGGTGGCCGACGAGCGGCTGCGCGCGACGCTGGACGCGGTCAGCGCCCAGCTGACCACGCTCGACCTGGTCGGGCTCAACCGCGCCGTCGCCGTCGACGGCGCCACCCCGGAGGAGGCGGCCCTGCGCTGGTGGGACGGCCGGTGAGCGCCGCGGGCACCGCCCGCCCGCTCGCCGAGGCGTACCGGCGCTTCGCGGAGGTCGACGCCGCCGGGACCTCACCGCTGTACGAGCGCGTCGCCGTCGCCCTGAGCCGGTCCCCCGAGGCGCTGCGCGCCCTCGGGGCACTGCCCGCGCGCCGGCGGCACCCCACGGTCGTCCTCGCCGCGCTGCACGACCTCGCCCTCGCCGGCCGCGCCCCGGCGCTGGCCGCGGCCTACACCGCCGGGGACGGCGACGCCGCCGCGCGGGCGGCGGTCGACACGCTGCTCGGGACGACCGACGCGGTCGTGGCGCTCGCCGCGCGCCGGCTGCCGCGGACCGACGGGACCGGGCGCTGCGCCGTGCTGTACCCGGCCGTCGCCGAGGCGGCCCGCCGGGTGGGCGCGGACGCGGTCGGCCTCGTCGGCGTGGGCTGCTCGGCCTGGTCCGACCTGCTCGTCGACCGCGTCGGCACCACCTACGGCGACGGGCGGTTCCTCGGCGACCCGACGTCACCGGTGCAGCTGTCGGCGGCGGTCGTGGGGGACCGGCCGGTCCCCGAGCGGGCGGTGCCCGAGGTCGTCGCCCGGGTCGGCGTCGGCCGCGACCCGCTCGACCCGACCGACGCGGACGACGCCCGGTGGCTGCGCGCCTGCGTGTGGCCGGGGCAGCCGGAGCGGGCCGCGTTGGTGGCGGCGGAGCTCGCGCTGGCCGCGACGGCCCCGCCGCTGCTGCTGCGGGGGGACCCCGTCGAGCTGCTGCCCGACGCGGTCGCCCGGGTGCCCGCGCCCGCCCTGCCCGTCGTCACCACCGCGTGGGCGCTCGCGCAGGTCCCGCCCGCGGGCCGGCTGCGGTTCCTGCAACGCCTCGACGACGCCGCGGCCGGCCGGCCGGTGGCCTGGGTGTCGGCGGAGGGGGTCGGGGTGGCGCCGGCGGTCCCGACCCTCGGGGACCGCCGCGCCTCCGGTCACAGCACGATCGGGCTGACCGTGGCCGACCGGTCCTCCCTGCGCGCCGAGGCCGTGGGCCGCTGCTGGTCGCGGGGCCGCACGCTGGCGTGGCTGGCCGATCCCTGACGGCTGGCCTCAGGCGATCGCGCTGGTGCCGGTGATCGCCCGGCCGACGATCAGGCTGTTCACCTCGCGGGTGCCCTCGTAGGAGTAGATGGCCTCGGCGTCGGCCACGAACCGGCCCACGTGGTTCTCCAGCAGGATCCCGTTGCCGCCCATCAGCTCCCGCGCCCAGCCGACGGTCTCGCGCATGCGCATCGTCGAGTAGCCCTTGGCCATCGAGGCGTGCTCGTCGCGGAGCATGCCGCAGTCCTGCAGCTGCGAGGCCCGGGCGCACAGCGCGGCGGAGGCGGTGATGTTGCCGAGCATCCGGAACAGCAGGTCCTGCACGAGCTGGAAGGAGGTGATCGAGCGGCCGAACTGGTCACGCTCCATCGCGTAGCGCAGCGCGTGCTCGTAGGCGCCGCGCGAGCAGCCGACCGCCGACCACGCCACGCTGACCCGGGTCGCCCGCAGCACGTTGGCCGTGTCGCGGAACGAGTTCGCGTTCTGCAGCCGGTTCTCCTCCGGCACCCGGACGCCGTCGAGGGTGATCAGCGCGTTCTGCACCGCGCGCAGGGCGATCTTGTCCTCGAGGTCGACGGCGCTGAACCCGGGCGTCGGCGTCTCGACGACGAACCCGAGCACCCGGTCGGTCTCCACGTCCCGCGCCCAGATGATCACCAGATCCGCGAAGCTGCCGTTGCCGATCCACTTCTTCTGCCCGTCGAGGACCCACTCGTCGCCGTCCCGGCGGGCGGTGGTCTGGATGCCCCGGGCGACGTCGGAGCCGTGGTCGGGCTCGGTGAGCCCGAACGCGCCGATGAGCTCCATGCGGGCCATCGCCGGCAGCCAGCGCTCCTTCTGCTCGTCGGAGGCGCACAGGTGCATCGTGCCCATGGCCAGGCCGCCGTGGACGCCGATGAAGGTGGCCACCGACGGGTCGCCCCGGCCCAGTTCCATGGACACCATGCCGTCGAACAGCGAGGAGCGACCCGGGCAGCCGTACCCGGAGTACTGGGCGCCGGCGATGCCCAGCTCGGCCAGGCCGGGGATCAGCTGGCGGGGGAACTGCGCCCGCGTCCACCACTCGTTGATGACCGGTTCGACCTGCTCGTCCATGAAGGCCCGGACGCGGTGCAGCGTCGCGCGGTCCTGCTCGTCGAGCAGCGCCTCCAGGTCGTAGAAGTCCGACGTGACGGTGGGCCGGTCGGCCATGGCACTGCCCTCCTCGCGGATCGGGACCCCGCTGTCCCCGCGCCCGCACTACCCCGCGCCCCGCCGGACAACCCGGTGTGCCCGGCGCCGCCGCCGGGCAGGACCGGACCGTTCCGTCCCGTGCGCCCCGAGGAGGGCCCCGTGCCCCGTTCCACCGCCGACCAGACCGACGACGAGCTCGGGGGGCCCGGCAGCGTGCTGGTGCGCCAGCGCGCCGACCACGTCGAGCTCGACCGCCTGCTGCACGAGCTCGACGGCACCACCGGCCGGGCGCAGGAGGAGGTGCTCACCCGGATCGACCGGCTGGTGTTCAGCCACGCCTTCGCCGAGGAGACCGTGCTGTGGCCGGTGATCCGCCGGGTGCTGCCCGACGGCGACGCGCTGACCCGGCGGATCGAGACCGAGCACCAGGAGGTCAACGAGCTCGTCGCCGCGCTCGAGGAGGGCGGCCCCGACCACCCGCAGCGGGCCACGCGGCTCGCCCGGCTGGTGACGGTGCTGCGCGAGGACGTCCGCGACGAGGAGGACCTGCTGTTCCCGCGGCTGCAGGAGCGCCTGGACCCCGCCGAGCTGCGCCGGCTCGGCCGCCGGTGGGAGCTGGTCCGCCGGGTCTCGCCCACGCGGGCGCACCCCACCGTGTCGCGGCGTCCGCCGGGCAACGCGCTGTCGGGCCTGCCCCTGTCGCTGGTCGACCGGACCCGCGACACCGTCGACGCCGTCGTCCGCCGGGTGCCCGCCCCGCTGGCACCGGCCGGTGCCGCGGTCAGCCGCGGGCTGGCCGTGGTGGCAGGGGTCATCGAGCGGACCCCACCGGCCCGCCGCGGCGACGGCCCGCCCACCGCCCGCTGAGCACACACCGGAGGCCCCCTCCCCGGCCGGGGAGGGGGCCTCCGGTGTGTGTGCCGTGCGGCCCGCTAGTTGGTGTTGCGGGGCTTGGGCTCGGCGCGGGCGTCGAGCTGGATCTCCTTCTCCGCGCCCGGGATGCCGTCCTTGAGCTCCTTGGTCCGCTCCTTCTCGGCGTCGAACTCGATGCCGAACAGCAGGGCCAGGTTGATCAGCCAGAACCAGATCAGGAAGACGACGACACCGGCCAGCGCGCCGTAGGTCTTGTTGTAGCTGCCGAAGTTGGCCACGTAGAAGGCGAACGCGGCCGAGGCCACGACGGCCACGAGGATCGCCACGGCGGCGCCGGGGCTGACGAACCGGAACCCGCGCAGCTTGACGTTCGGCGTCGAGTAGTAGAGGACGGCGATCATCAGGGCCAGGATCACCAGGATCACCGGCCACTTGACGACGTTCCACACGGTGAGGGCCGTCTCGCCCACCCCGACGGCCGAGGCGATGGCCTCCACGACCCCGCCGCTGAGCACCAGCATCGCCACGATGACGGCGGCGAACAGGATGCCGATCAGGGTGACCAGCAGCTGCAGCGGCTTGAGCTTCCAGAACTTGCGGCCCTCGGGCGTCTCGTAGACGACGTTGGACGCGCGGGTGAACGCGCCGACGTAGCCCGAGGCCGACCACACCGCGCCGGCCAGACCGAGGACCAGGCCGAAGCCGGCGGCGCTCTGGCTGCCGGCGACCTGCTGGATGACCGGCTCCAGCGTGCTGGCCGCCTGACCCGGGAGGACGGTGGTCAGCGCGTCGGTGAGCTGCTGCGGCGTGGTGAGCAGCCCCACGATGGAGGTCAGCGCGATGAGCGCCGGGAACAGCGCGAGGACGCCGTAGTAGGTGAGCGACGCCGCCCAGTCGGTGAGGTTGTCCTCGCTGAACTCCTTCACCGTGCGCTTGATCGTGGCGAAGAAGGTCGTCTTCGTGTCGGTGCCGCGGGGGGCGTTGTCGAACCGCGTCGAGTTGACCTTGTCGTCGTGCGGCGCGGGGTCACCGGTGGAGTTGCCCGAGAAACGCGTCGGCTTCGACGCCTCGGTGCTCGCGGCGCGGGAGCCGTGGGGGCGGGCCATCGTGGTCCTCCGGGGCAGGGAGCGGGTGGATCAGGGTGATCGGTTCCCCGGACGACCCCCTTCCATGCACCGGGTGATCACACCGGCGCCGTCGGGGAGCGGTTCAGCGCACCCCGGAGACCGGCGACCACTCGCCGGCGCAGGCCGTGGCCCGCTCGACGTCGGCCGCCCCGCCGGCGCCGGCGGGACCGCGCCGCCGCCCCTGCACCATGCCGCCGGCGCTGACCAGCGCCACCACCAGGGCCGAGCCCGCGCCCAGCAGCGACACCGCGGTGAACGCCCCCGCCCGCGGGAAGCCGGTGGCGGGGTCGAGCGCGGCGCCGAGCAACGCGACGGTGACCGTGCTGCCGACCGCCTGGCCCACCGAGCGGGCGATCGAGTTCACTGCGTTGGCCACTCCGGTCTCGCTGCGCCGCACCGCCGAGACGACCAGCGTCGGCAGCGCGGCGTAGACCACCGTCACCCACGCCTGGGTCAGCAGCCCGGCGACGACGACGGCGGCCGGCTCCGCCCGCGCGGCGGCGAGCACGAGGAAGCCGGCCACGCCGGCGAGCGACCCGGCGAGCAGGGTGAGCAGGGGACCGACCCGGTCGACCACCCGGCCGGCGACCGGGGCGAGGGCGATGCCCAGCACGCCACCGGGCAGCAGGTAGACGACGGCGGCCTCGAGCACCGGCGCCCCGAACCCGTAGCCGGCGGCCGCGGGCGGCGTCTGCACGTACTGCATGACCGCGAGGAAGGAGACGAACAGGCCCACGCCCGTCGCCAGCCCGGCGAGGTTGGGCACCAGCATCCGCGGGTCGGTCAGCAGCGCGGGGCGGACCAGCGGCGCGGTCCGGCGGCGCTGGAACAGCACCCACCCGGTCAGCACGACGAGCGCGCCGGCCGCGCAGCCGAGGGTGGCCGGGGAGGTCCACCCCCAGGCGTTGCCCTGCGAGACCGGCAGCAGCAGGAGCACCAGCCCGATGCCGAGCAGCACGGCTCCCGCCCAGTCGACCCCGCCGGTCGCCGTCCCCGGGCGGCGGGGCAGCGCCACGGCGGCCAGCGCGAGGGACACCAGGGTGACGCCGAGGCCGACCCAGAACGGGCGGTGGTAGTCCCCGCCGTCGCCGGTGAGCAGCCCGGCCGCCACCAGGCCGACCACACCGCCGACGCCCAGGGTGCTGCTGACGATCGACATCGCCACGCTCAGCCGCTCCGGCGGGAGCTCGCGGCGCAGCAGGCTGATCGACAGCGGGAAGAGCCCGTAGGAGGAGCCCTGCAGGACCCGGGCGACCAGCAGCAGGGGCAGTGACCGGGTGACGATCGCCAGCAGGGTGCCGGCCGCGACGGCGACCAGGATGCCGAGGACGACCGGGCGCTCGCCGTGCACGTCGCCGAGCCGGCCGAGGACCGGGGTGAGCACCGCGGCGGCCAGCAGGTTGGCGGTGAGCACCCAGCCCGCGGCGGCGGGGGAGACGCCGAGCTGCTCGCCGATCGGGCCGAGGACCGGCACGACCAGGCTCTGCAGCAGCGACAGCGTCGTCACCCCGAGTGACAGGGTCAGGACGAGGAGCGCCGGACGCGTCGGCCGGGTGGAGACGGCGGTGCCGGGCGGCGGGGCCCCGGCGCCGGCGGACACCTCCCGATGACACCATGCGGCCACCCCCTGCACCGCACCGGGCCGCCGGCCTGCCCGGATGTGGCCGTGCTCACAGCCCGTCAGGTGAACACTACGTGACGACGATTGAGAGGCGTTGGAGCCGGGAACACAGAAGGCGGACGACGATTCCGCCGGGCACGGTCCGGTGGTGCGACACGAGACGAGCAAGGGGACGTTCGAGATGGTTCTGTGGCCGGCTGTCGCCCTCGTCGGGTTCCTGGTCCTCACCGGGCTGGTGATCGCGATGGGCACCTCGACGACGGCACGCTACGAGCGCGAGCAGCGGGCGGCCGCCTCCGCCGCCACCCGGCGGGAGAGCGCCGTGACCGGCGCCGCCGTCGAGCCGGTGGGGGTGGCCCAGGCGGCCTGACGCCCGGCCCGACCTCCGTGCGACCGCGCCCCGCCGCTCCCTCGAGGAGTCGCGGGGCGCGATCGCGTTCCGGAGCCGTTCCGGGGGCTAGAGCCAGGCGTCGGGGGTGTCGAGCACCGTCCGGTCCAGCGACTCCAGCAGGTCCAGCCAGGTGTGCACCTTCGGCAGCTCCCAGCGCTGGAAGTACCGCGCCGCGGCGCGCTTGCCCTCGTGGAAGTCGCTGGTCGCGTCCCGCGTGGCCAGTGCCTGCTCCAGCCACAGCCACCCGACGACGGTGTGGCCGGCGGCGTCGAGGTAGGCGCTGGCGTTGGCCAGGGCCAGCGCCGGGTCGCCGGTGCCCCACAGCGTGCCGGTGACCGACACCAGCCGGCCGACGGCGGCGTCGACGTCGGCGGCGAGGTCGGCGAACGGTGTCCCGGCCGCCCGCGCCGTCGTCGCCGAGATCGTCTCGGCCAGCAGCCGCAGCCCGGCGCCACCCTGCAGGGTGACCTTGCGGCCGAGCAGGTCCAGGGCCTGGATCCCGTTGGTGCCCTCGTGGATCGGGTTGAGCCGGTTGTCCCGGTAGAACTGCTCGACCGGGTAGTCGCGGGTGTAGCCGTAGCCGCCGTGCACCTGGATGGCGAGGTCGTCGGCGACGGGGCCCCACTGCGAGGGCCACGCCTTGGCGATCGGGGTCAGCGTGTCGAGCAGCAGGTGGGCGCGGGCACGCTCCTCCTCGGTCTCGGCGGTCCGCTCCTCGTCGACCAGGCGCGCGCAGTACAGGCCCAGCGCCAGCCCGCCCTGGGCGTAGCTCTTGGCGGCCAGCAGCATCCGGCGGACGTCGGCGTGGTCGACCAGCCGGACCATCGGCGAGGACGGGTCCTTGCTGCTGGCCGGGCGGCCCTGGGTGCGGGTGCGCGCGTACTCCAGCGCGTGCAGGTAGCCGGTGTAGCCGAGGACGGTCGCGCCCATCCCGACGCCGATCCGCGCCTCGTTCATCATGTGGAACATGTAGGAGAGCCCCTTGTGCGGCTCCCCGACCAGGTACCCGACGGCGCCGGACCGCCCGCCCGGGGTGTGCACGCCCTCCCCGAAGTTGAGCAGCGTGTTCGTCGTCCCGCGGTAGCCCATCTTGTGGTTCAGGCCGGCCAGGACGACGTCGTTGCGCTCGCCGACCGACCCGTCGTCGGTGACCAGGAACTTGGGCACGACGAACAGCGAGATGCCCTTCACCCCGGGCGGGCCGCCGGGGATCTTGGCCAGCACCAGGTGGACGATGTTCTCGGTCAGCTCGTGGTCGCCGGCCGAGATCCACATCTTGTTGCCGACGAGCCGGAAGGTGCCGTCGTCCTGCGGCTCGGCGCGGGTGGTGATGTCGGCCAGCGACGAGCCGGCCTGGGGCTCCGACAGCGCCATCGTGCCGAACCAGCGGCCCTCGAGCATCGGCCGGACGAAGCGGTCCTTCTGCTCCTGCGAGCCGTGCGCGAGCAGCAGCCGGGCGTTGCCCATGGTCAGGAACGGGTAGCTCGACGTCCCGACGTTGGCCGCCTTGAACCACGCGAACGCCGCCTGCCCGACGGTCTGCGGCAGCTGCATGCCGCCGTACTCCTCGTCGAAGGTGCCGGCCATGATCCCGGACTCGACGAACACCGCGAGGGCCCTGGCGACCTCGGGGATCATCTCCACCCGGCCGTCGACGAACCGCGGCTCGTTCTCGTCGGCCTTCCGGTTGTGCGGCGCGAAGTGCTCGGTGGCGATCTGCTCGGCGAGGTCCATGACCGCGTCGAAGGTCTCTCGCGAGTGCTCGGCGAACCGCGGCCGCTTGGTGAGGGTCTCGACCTCCAGCCACTCGTGCAGGAGGAACTCCAGGTCGCGGCGGGACAGGATCAGCGAGGACACGGGAGCCTCCACGGGCGACGGCGGCGGGAGCGCGGGCACGCTGCCCGACCGGCCCACGATAGGCCGGAGGACGGGCCGGGTAGCAGCACGCCATGGACCTCGACCAGCTCGTCAGCCGGGCCACCGGTCTCGCGGGAGGAGCCGGCGCGGCGCTGCTCGGGCGGCTGCAGCACGTGCGGCTGCCCGGCGTCGGCACCGCATCGGCCAAAGAGGACCCCGCCACCGCCGCCCGGCGGTGGCGCGCGGTCACGGTGCTCGCCGACCCGGACCGGCTCGCCGACCTGCCGCCCCCGCTGGCCGCCCTCGGGGACCGGGTCGAGACCCGGGTGACCCCGGCGCCCGGCGACAAGGGCACCGAGCTGGCGGCCCGCTTCCGCGGGCCGGCCACGGACGAGGAGATCGGGCGGCTGCGGCAGGCGCTGCGCGAGGCCAAGCAGCTGGTCGAGGTGGGCGAGGTGCTCAGGATGGACCCGCGCCCGCACGGCGAGCGCACCGGGACCCCCGGCGGCCGGCTGCTGGACGGCGCGGTGGCCGCGTCGCGGCGGGAGGGCGTGCTGTGAGGGCCCTGACCTGGACCGGCGTGAACCAGCTGTCGGTGGAGGACGTCCCGGAGCCGCAGGTCCTCAACGACCACGACGTCGTCCTGCGGGTCACCCGGACCACCACGTGCGGGTCGGATCTGCACCTGCTCTCGGGCTACATCCCGTTCATGCGCGCCGGCGACGTCATCGGCCACGAGTTCATGGGCGAGGTCGTCGAGGTCGGCGCGGGTGTCCGCCACCGCCGGGTGGGCGACCGGGTCGTCGTCGCCTCGTTCGTCTCCTGCGGCGCCTGCTGGTACTGCCGCCACGAGCTCTACTCGCTGTGCGACAACAGCAACCCGAACCCGGGCATCACCGAGGGGCTGTGGGGGCAGGCGGTCGGCGGCTGCCTGGGCTACTCGCACGCCGTGGGCGGCTACGCCGGCAGCCACGCGGAGTACGTGCGGGTGCCCTTCGCCGACGTCGGCACCTCCGTGGTCCCCGACGGCGTCTCCGACGACCGCGCGCTGTTCGCCTCCGACGCCGCCTCCACCGCGTTCACCGGCGTCGACCTCGGTGGGGTGCAGCCCGGCGACACCGTGGCGGTGTGGGGGGCGGGCGCCGTCGGGCAGATGGCCGCCCGCATCTCGGCGCTGGTCGGCGCCGAGCGGGTGTTCGTCGTCGACCGGCTGCCCGAGCGGCTCGAGCAGGCCCGCACGCACGCGGGTGCGGAGACGATCGACTACACGACCACCGACGTGGCCGCCGAGCTGCGCGAGGCCACCGGCGGCCGCGGCCCCGACGTGTGCATCGAGGCGGTGGGCATGGAGGCGCACAGCCCCGGCCCGCAGGGGGTGTACGACCAGGTCAAGCAGCAGCTGCGGCTGCAGACCGACCGGACGGCGGCGGTCCGCGAGGCCATCCTGGCCTGCCGCAAGGGCGGCAGCGTGTTCCTGCTCGGCGTCTTCGCCGCGATGGCGGACAAGTTCCCGCTCGGCGCGGTGATGAACAAGGGGCTCACCCTCCGCGGCGCCCAGGTGCACGGGCCGCGCTACATCCCGCGCCTGCTGGAGTGGATGGAGCGCGGGGACCTGGTCACCGAGTACCTGGCCACGCACGTGATGCCGCTGGAGGACGCGCCGCGCGGCTACCGGCTCTTCAAGGAGAAGCAGGACGGCTGCGTCCGCGCGGTCTTCCTGCCCCACGGCTGAGGCGCGCCGTGTGTGCCGGCCGCGTCGACCATGCAGTTGTCGCCGCTCGCGCCGGCGTGTCCGCGCGTGTCGGCGGCGACAACTCGACTCTCGATCACGCGGCCTGCTGATCATCGGCTGCGTGCACGCGACACGGGCGACACGCCGTCCGGACGTGCACGCATCCGCAGGTCGACGCGCGAGCCGCCCGTGGACGACGAGAGGCCCCTCCCCGCAGGTCGCGGGAAGGGGCCTCTCGCAGTCGTGCGCCTCGTCAGCGGTGGCGGCCGACCGGCTCGGCGTCACCGGGACGCCCGGCCGGAGGCGCGGTCGACGTCGGCGCCGCCGCACCCGCCGCCTGGACCGCCTGCGCGCCGGCGTCCTCGCCCGTCGGCTCACCGGCGGTCTGGGCAGCCGCCTGGCGCGCCTCGATGCCGGACTTGGTGCTCAGCGCCAGCTGGGGCAGGAACAGGAAGACGAAGAACCCGACGGCCACCACGCACGCGGCGATGAGGAACACCAGGTCGATCGAGTTCGAGAACCCGGTCTTGAACGGCGCGGCGAGGAACGACGGCAGCGACTGGATGAACGAGGTGTCCGACAGGTCGCCGCCGGCCGGCAGCCGGCCGCTCTGCACCGCCTCGGCCACCCGCGGGTCGGTCGCCGCCGCGGAGGTCACCGCCTCCCCGATGTCGGTGGGCAGCCGGCTGAACAGCACCGACAGGAAGACCGCGGTGCCGATGGTGCCGCCCATCTGGCGGAAGAACGTGACCGAGGAGGTGGCCACGCCCATCTCCCGCGGCGAGACGGCGTTCTGCACGGCGAGGATCGCGGGCTGGAAGTTGAAGCCCAGGCCCAGGCCCAGCAGCACCATGAACGGGACCAGCGTCCAGATCGAGGTGTCGGCGCCGACGACGAACGACATCGACACCAGCGCGACGGTCATGGACACGATGCCCACCAGCGGGAACACCTTGTAGCGGCCGGTCCGCGAGATGGCGATGCCGGAGCCCATCGCGCCGGTCATGATGCCCGCGACCAGCGGGATCATCTGCAGGCCGGCGACCGTGGCGCTGGAGCCGTGCACGATCTGCAGGTACTGCGGGAGCAGCAGCAGCCCGCCGAACATGCCTGCACCCATCACCACGCTGCCGATCCCGACGACGGTGAAGCTGCGGTTGCCGAACAGCCGCAGCGGCAGCAGCGCCTCGTCGCGGTAGGCCCGCTCGGCGAGCAGGAAGGCCACGAAGCCGACGGCGCCGATGGCGTAGCAGGCCAGCGACCGGCCCGAGGTCCAGCCCCACAGGCGGCCCTGCTCGGCGACGATGAGCAGCGGCACGAGGAACGTGACGAGGGCGAGCGCGCCGGGCCAGTCGATGCGGTGGTCGCGCCGCTCGTGCGGCAGGTGCAGCACCCGGTACACGGCGGCGAAGGCGAGCAGGCCGAGCGGCACGTTGACGTAGAAGATCCAGCGCCAGCCGGTGATGCCCAGCAGCGAGGACTGGCCGGCGAGGAAGC
>NZ_JBJGZA010000042.1:0-36811 GCF_054050255.1 Geodermatophilus sp. SYSU D00700
TGACCCTCGACTCGACGTCGAGGGTCAGGCCGGGGCGGGCCGGATCAGCCTCGGGAGGTCTTCGCGGGGTCCCGCTCGACGACGTCGCCGAGGACCTCGTCGATCCGCTCGAGGACGTCGTCCTCGAGCCGGACGCCGGCGGCCTTCACGTTGTCGTGCACCTGCTCGGGGCGGGTCGCGCCGATGATCGCCGCGGCGACGTTCTCGTTCTGCAGCACCCAGGCGACGGCGAGCTGGGCCATCGACAGCCCCAGGTCGTCGGCGACCGACCGCAGGTCCTGCACCCGGGTGAGGACGTCGTCGGTCATGAACTGCCGGATGAACCGGCCGGCCTCCGGGTCGGTGGCGCGGCTGCCCGCGGGCGGCTGCTCGCCGGGGCGGTACTTGCCGGTGAGCACGCCCTGCGCGAGCGGGGACCACACGATCTGCGAGATCCCCTCGCGCTGCGAGGTCGGGACGACCTCCTCCTCGATGACCCGCCACAGCATCGAGTACTGCGGCTGGTTGCTGATCAGCTGGACGCCGAGGTCACGCGCGAGCGCCGCGCCGGCGGCGATCTCCTCGGCCCGCCACTCCGAGACCCCGATGTAGAGGACCTTGCCCGCGCGCACCAGGTCGGCGAAGGCGGTCATCGTCTCCTCCAGCGGCACCGTCTCGTCGTAGCGGTGCGCCTGGTAGAGGTCGATGTGGTCGGTCTGCAGCCGCCGCAGCGAGGCCTCGCAGCTCTCCTGGATGTGCTTGCGGCCCAGTCCGCGGTCGTTGGGGCCCGGGCCGGTGGGCCAGTAGACCTTCGTGAAGATCTCCAGGCCCTCGCGGCGCTGGCCGGCCAGGGCGCGGCCGAGCACCGCCTCGGCGCGGGTGCCGGCATAGACGTCGGCGGTGTCGAAGGTGGTGATGCCGGCGTCGAGGGCGGCGCGCACGCAGGCCTGCGCGGCGTCCTCCTCGACCTGGCCCCCGTGGGTGAGCCAGTTGCCGTAGGCGATCTCGGAGATGGTCAGGCCGGAACGGCCGAGGCGTCGGTACTCCACGTGGCCCGACGCTAGCCCCGGCCCGCCGCGGTCACCCGCTCAGGGCCCGGCCAGCCGCCCCGCCAGCCAGCCAGCGGCCGCGGCGGCCCGCTCGGGCCCGGCCACGGCGTGCACCAGCAGCACGCCGTCGAGGGCCGCGAGCAGGCCCGCGGCGGCGGCCGCCCGCTCGGCGTCGGCGACGTCCAGGCGCGGCCCGACCCAGGCCAGCCAGTCCTCGGCGACCCGGCGCGCGAGGTCGGCGAAGGGCTGCCGTCCGCGGGCGGCCAGTCCGGACACCTCCAGGTACAGCCGGACGTGGGCGTCGGCGCCGGAGTCCTGCAGCGACGTCCACAGCACCGGCAGCAGACGGCCGGGCGGGACGGCGTCGCCGGGCAGCGCGGCGGCCAGGCCGGCCTGCAACTGCCGGCCCACCTCGTCGAGGACGGCGGACAGGAGGTTCTCCCGGGTGCCGAAGTAGTACAGGAGCATCCGGTCACTGGTCCCGAGAGCCGCGGCCAGCGGCCGCAACGACAGGGTGGCGACCCCCTCGCGGAGGACGTGGTCGACGGCCCCGGCCAGGTAGGTCTCCCGCTGTCCCGTCTCCCTTGCCGCACTCATGTAGCAGACGCTACATTGCTTGACGTGTAGCGACTGCTACACACGACCCCGATGGAGGAGGCGGCGGTGCACGAGACGACGGTGACGACCCGGGTCGGGCCGGTGCGGGTGCGGCAGACGGCGGCGGACGGGGGACCGGTGGTCCTCGCGGTGCACGGACTGCTGCTGGACGGCCGGCTGTGGGACGGCGTGGTCGACCAGCTGGGGCCGGACGTCCGGGTCGTGGTCCCCGACCTGCCCCTGGGCGCCCACCCCCGGGCGGTGCCCGACCGGTCGGCGCTGACGCCCGAGCACCTCGCCGGTGCGCTGCTCGACGTCCTCGACGGGGTGGGCGCCGGCTCCGCGGTGCTGGTCGGCAACGACACCGGGGGAGCCCTCGCCCAGCTGGCCGCCGCGGCCGCACCCGGGCGCGTGGCGGGACTGGTGCTGGCCGGCTGCGACGCGTTCGAGCACTTCCCGCCGCCGCTGCTGCGCCCGCTGCCGCGCGCGGTCCGCGTGCCGGGCGTCCCGGCGGCGTTCGTGCGCGTCCTCGCCGTCCCCCGGCTCCTGGCCGACCCCGGGCCGCTGAACCTGTTCACCGTCCGCGGCCTCGGCCGGTCGCTGGTCGCCGACCTGCTGCGGCCGGCGCGCACCGACGCCGCCGTGCGGGCCGACCTGACGGCCCTCGTCGCCTCGATCCGGCCCCGGCCCCTGCTCGATGCCGTCCCCGCGCTGGGCCGGCTCGGGGTGCCCGCCGCCGTCGTCTGGGGTCGCCGGGACCGGGTCTTCCCGACGCGCGACGCCGAGCGGCTGGCCCGGCTGCTGGCGACCGGGGTCACCTGGCTGGACGACGCGCTGACCTTCGTGCCCTGGGACCGGCCCGACGCCGTCGCCGAGGCGGTGCGGCGCGTGGTGGGCGCCGCGGTGCCCTGAGCCTCAGACCTCGGCGCCGAGGGCGACCTCGGGCTTGGGGAAGCGCCACCGGCGGATCATCGTGGCCCGGCTGATCCCGTACCAGCGCAGGCTCCGCATCTTGTGCGGCTGGTCGGGGAAGCGCTCGCGCACCGTCCGCGAGATCCGCCGTCCCAGGAACACCGAGTCGACGATGATCACCAGGAAGAACAGGAACCAGAGCAGGACGGTGTAGTTCTGCACCGCCGGGTTCGGGATGAAGTAGCCCACCAGGACGAGCGCGGCGACCGGCAGGAAGTAGCTGCCGGCGTTGCGGCGGGCGTCGACGAGGTCCCGGACCAGCTTGCGGACCGGACCGCGGTCGCGCGCCGGCAGGTAGGCGTCGTCGCCGCGGGCCATCCCGGCCCGGGTCTGCACCCGGCGCTGCGCCTGCTGCTCGCGCATCCGCCGGTAGGCCTCCTTGCGGGTGGTGGGAGGCGGCGGCGGCGGGCCGGGACGGCGTCCCTGGGCCTCGGTGCGCTTGGGCGTGGGCCGGCCCTTGCCGCCGGACTTGACCAGCTGCGTCTCGGTCACGTCGGCGGCGGTCTCCGGGGCGGTGGAGGCGCGGTCCCGGCGCCCGGGCAGGCGGAGCTTCACGGTCGTGCAGTCTACGTGCGTCCGCGCGAGGGACTGACCGTCGCGACCGCGCGCCGTACAGTGGGAAGAGGGCCCGCCACGGCGGTGTTGACCCGCGGCAGGGAGTGCCGCAACGGACCCCTCGGATGTGGGAGGACAACGACATGACGGTGCAGGACACCGAGACCACCGGCAGCACCGGCGTGCTGCTCAGCGACCCGGCGGCCGCCAAGGTCAAGGCGCTGCTGGACCAGGAGGGCCGCGACGACCTGCGCCTGCGCATCGCCGTCCAGCCCGGTGGCTGCTCCGGCCTGCGCTACCAGCTCTTCTTCGACGAACGGTTCCTCGACGGCGACCAGACCTACGAGTTCGGTGGCGTCGAGGTCATCGTCGACCGGATGAGCGGCCCGTACCTGGGCGGCGCGGTGATCGACTTCGTCGACACCATCGAGAAGCAGGGCTTCACGATCGACAACCCCAACGCGCAGGGCTCCTGCGCCTGCGGCGACAGCTTCCACTGACAGAAGGGCCCCTCTGCCCCCGGGACACGCTCCGCGACCCCCGGGACCCTGCATATGGGCCTTTCCAGACCGTCACCAGAGCGGCGCCCGTCCCCTCGAGGGGACGGCCGCCGTTCTGCTTCCTAGAGCTTGACCGGGTAGACGGTCTCGGGGACGTCGACGACGATCCGGTCCTCGACGAAGATCCCGTGCCACACCATGAAGACCAGCACCGACCACAGCTGACGGGCGATCCGCTTGCTCGGCACCTCCTCGGTGCGCAGCCGGTCGAGCAGGCCGAGGACGACGTCGCGGTCGAGCCACTGCTGCGTCTGGCTCGAGACCACGACGTCGCGGGCCCACTCGTGCAGCGGGCCGGCGAGGAACTCCGCGGTCGGGACGGGGAAGCCGAGCTTGCGCCGGTTCATGATCCGCGGCGGGACGATCTGCCGCATCGCCTGGCGCAGCGCGTACTTGGTGGCGTCCCCGCGGCGCGGCACCCGCTGCTCGACCGGCAGGGAGCTCGCGATCGCGAACACCTCGGGGTCGAGGAAGGGCACCCGCAGCTCCAGCGAGTTGGCCATGGTCATCTTGTCGGCCTTGACCAGGATGTCGCCGCGCAGCCAGGTGAACAGGTCGACGTACTGCATCGCCGTCACGTCGTCGTAGCCGGCCTCGCGGGTGCGCCGGTACAGGTCCTCGGTGACCGCGACGTGCGACAGGTCGGGGTCGCGGCCGGGCAGCAGGGCGGCCAGCTCGTCGTCGCGCATGTTGCGGGCGTTGCCGTAGTACCGCTGCTCGAGCGGGGTCGACGCCCGGCGGAGCAGGTCCTGCCCGCGGACGCCCTCGGGCAGCAGGTCGGCGATCCGGGCCATCGCCCGGCGGCCGGCCGCCGGCAGCCCCGACGCCCAGGCCAGGCTGATCGGCTCGCGGTAGATCGTGTAGCCGCCGAACAGCTCGTCGGCGCCCTCCCCGGAGAGCACCACCTTGACGTGCTTGCGGGCCTCGCGGGCCACGAAGTACAGCGGCACGAGCGCGGGGTCGGCGACCGGGTCGTCGAGGTACCAGACCACCTCGGGGATGGCCGCGGCGAACTCCTCGGCGGTGACCTCCACCGGCACGTGCTCGACGCCGAGGATCGACGCGGACTCCGCGGCGATCTCGATCTCCGACTGCGCCTGCCGGCGGAAGCCGACGGTGAAGGTCATCAGGTCGGGGTTGTAGCGGTGCGCCAGCGCTGCGATCGCGGTCGAGTCGATGCCGCTGGACAGGAACGACCCGACGGTGACGTCGGCGCGCATGTGCTTGGCCACCGACTCGTCGAGCACGGCGGCGATGCGGTCGTAGAGCTCCTGCTCCCGGCCGGCGGGCACCGGCTGCGGCTTCCAGGCCGGGTGGAAGTAGCGGCTGGTGGACAGCTCGCCGTCGACGACGGTGAAGCTGGTGCCGCTCTCGATCCGCCGGATGCCGCGGTGCAGGGTCGCGGGCTCGGGCACGTACTGCAGGGTCAGGTAGTGCTGCAGCGACGCCGGGTCGACGCCGCCCGCGGCCGCACTGCCGCCCAGCAGCTGCAGCAGCGCCTTCTTCTCCGAGCTGAAGACCAGGCCGCCGTCGGCGAGGCGAGCGGTGAACAGCGGCTTGATGCCGAACGGGTCGCGGGCGCCGAAAGCGGTGCGGGTGTGGGTGTCCCAGATGACGAAGGAGAACATCCCGCGCAGCCGCCGGACGACGTCCTGGCCCCACAGGTGGTAGCCCGCCACGATCGTCTCGGTGTCGCCGTGCGTGGCCAGCGGGGCGCCGGCCGCCTGCAGTTCCTCGCGGAGCTCGACGTAGTTGTAGATCTCGCCGTTGAACAGGATCCGGTAGCGGTCACCGGCGTAGGGCAGCGGCTGCGGGCTGCCCTCGACGTCGATGATCGACAGCCGGTTGAAGCCCAGGACGACGTTCTCGTCGGACCACACGGCGGTGTCGTCGGGGCCGCGGTGGTGCAGGCAGTGCAGCGCCTCGCGGACGTCGTCGACGTGGGTCCCGGAGACCCGGGGGGCGTCGGTGGACAGGTAGGCCAGCAGGCCGCACATGGGCGCAGGTCTCCCGGGAGATCGTGTCCGGCGGGTGCCGGGACGGGGTCAGAGGCGCTCGCCGGCGCGGGTCTTGCGGGTGGCGATGCGCTCGGCGACGAAGGACAGGATCGGGACGGTGCCGGCGACCAGCACCAGGACGGTGCCGCGGAGGGTCCACCGGGCGCGCAGTGCCAGGTCGCAGGCGGTCAGGAAGAAGATGGCATAGAGCCAGCCGTGGGCGGTGCCGATGACCGCGACCGGCCCGTCGAGGCCCGCGCGGTACTTGAGCGGGACCGCCACGAAGAACAGCACGGCGAGCAGCACGCCGACGATCCAGGCCATCACCCGGTACCGCGTCAGGGCGGCGGGGACGTCCTTGCCGACCCGGCGGGCCAGGGCCCGGGGGAGCCGGGGCGACGGCGCCGTGCGCTCAGCGGCCACCGGGACCCCGTTGACCCAGCGCGCGCTCGTTGAGCTCGGCCAGGTAGGCGTTGTAGGCGGCCAGCTCCGGGTCGCCGCTGGTGTCGATCCGCGGCCGCTGGTACAGGACGACGGCGCTGCCCGGCTCGTCCTCGTCGGGGTCGCGGCGCAGCTCCTCGCGCACCATGCGCACGTAGAACCACAGGCCCATGAAGCCGTACAGCGGCCACTGCAGCGCGTAGCTCCAGTTGACCGCGCCGCCGCCGTTCTCGGCCTTGCCCAGCTGCCAGAAGCCGAGGAAGAAGGTGGCCACGAACAGCGCGGCGACCAGCAGGTGCAGCAGCACCCACCTCGGGGTCAGCAGCCGCGTCCACACGCTCCCGACTCTAACCGCCCGGACGGGCCCTTCGGCGGCCCGACCGGGACCTGGACGGCCCGGCGGGAGTGGGTCTGGTCACCGCCGTCCCGGCCGCCCCGGGCGACCCGCCGGTCTCCGGTCTCCGGTCACCGGCCGCCTCGCGCGGTCGGCTAGTCTCGGCTCAGACTGACGTCAGGCGCGAAGGCCGTGGTGGGGCGCCCACCCGAGGCCGCGCCGGCAGAGCCGTCCGGCACGCGGGCGGAGGACGAGGAGGCAGCGGGCAGTGGCTCGACGCAGCAGGCTCGCGCGGGTCGCCGCGCTCGGTCTCCTGGGGGTGCTCACCCTCACCGGGTGCAGCCTCAACAACGAGTTCTGGCGGTTCGGTTTCCCCGAGGGCGTCACGGAGGAAGCCACCCAGATCCGCGAGCTGTGGACAGGGTCGGTGATCGCCGCGCTCATCGTCGGCTTCCTGGTGTGGGGGCTGATCATCTGGTCGGTGATCTTCCACCGGAAGCGGAGCGACGAGCTGCCACGGCAGACGGCCTACAACCTGCCGCTGGAGATCGTGTACTCGATCGTCCCGTTCGTCATCATCGCGGTCCTGTTCTTCTTCACCGTCTCGGTGCAGAACGACGTCCAGGAGCGCAGCGACGACCCGGACACGACGATCGCCGTCAACGCCTTCAAGTGGAACTGGCAGTTCGTCTACCCCGAGACCACCGGTGACGACGGCGAGCCGGTGAACACCGTCGGCTCCACCGACGAGATCCCGATCCTGGTCATGCCCGTCGACCAGGACGTCCGCTTCGAGGTGGCCTCCGCCGACGTCATCCACTCGTTCTGGGTGCCGGAGTTCCTCTTCAAGCTCGATGTGATCCCGGGCAACGAGAACGGTCGCGACAACGTCTTCGAGGTGCGCGCCAACGAGGAGGGCTCCTACGTCGGCCGCTGCGCCGAGCTGTGCGGGACCTACCACGCCTACATGAACTTCGAGGTCCGCGTGGTCAGCGCCGAGGACTACGAGGCCTACCTGGCCGCCCGTGAGGACGGCCAGACCACCCGCGAGGCCCTGGAGAGCATCGGCCAGGACGGCGAGGCCACCACGACCCGCCCGTTCCGCGTGGGCGACGGGTACTACCAGCAGGCGGTCGACTGACGTGACCGGCGGCAACGACCACCGCACCGACGCTGCGCAGGGAGGACGACCGTGAAGGTCGAGGCGCTCATCTTCAACCTCATCGCGGTCTTCTGCATCGTCACGGCGGCCGTCTACGGCTTCTGGGCGCGCGAGCCGATCGGCACGACCGCGCTGATCCTGTCCGGCGGTCTCACCGGCCTGATCGGTGGCTTCTTCTGGTTCATCTCTCGGCGCATCGACGCCCGGCCCGAGGACCGGAAGGACGCCGACATCGCCGAGGGCGCCGGTGAACTCGGCTTCTTCAGCCCGGCCAGCTACTGGCCCTTCGCCATCGCGTGCAGTGCCGCCGTCACGGGCCTCGCCATGGCGTTCTGGTACTACTGGCTGATGGCGATCGGCGTGGTCGCCCTGCTGATCACCATCGGCGGTCTGCTGTTCGAGTACTACGTGGGGCAGAACGCGCAGTCCAGCTGACGTCACGCCTCCCGAGGGCCCTCTCCCGCACCGCGGGGGAGGGCCCTCGTACGTGTGCGGGAGGTCGTTCCGCGCCCCGCGGTGCCGGTCGCAGCGGCGCCGGCCTGCAGGGAACGCCTGTCGGCGCCACCGGACCGAGGCGGACGGCGCCGGTGCAGCCAGGCGGGCGAGCCCGGCTGCTCTGCCGGTGGTGTCCGGCCAATGCGGGTCCTGTAGCACCGGCAATGAGCGGAGAACGCCCGCAGAGGTGGGTGAGGCTGGCGACGGCCCGCGCTCACCTCCGTCTGCCGTGCTGAGCGACAGGCCCCCCTCACGGAGAGGGTGAGATGCCGCTCGAGACTGACGACGCACGTAGCGTCGGCGACGTGAGCTACGACGTCCTGGCCGAGAGCGTGAAACTGCTCGAGGGCGCTCCGCGTCCCAGCGGCGCGCGTCTGAGCCGTCGCGTCCGGCACGTGCCCCTGGCTGTGGATCGAGACGGCGACGTCGCCGCCACGATGTTCCTGCGTCGAGGCGTCAGCGGCGTCCCGTTGCTCGACGCCCACACTCTGGAGCTGACCGAGGGCGGTTGGCGAGTGCTCGGGGGCGGCGGTGGGCCCGGGGAGGAGGCGGCGAAGGCCCGTCCGCGACTCGCTGACCTGGGAGGCGCGGCGGTGAACCACGGTCACGGTGGAACCGCGCGGACGACGAGCGATCGGCTCGGCTGGCGCACGGTCGGCTGGGTCTCGTGGGTGGAACTGCGCCTGGCTGAGGAGGTCTTCGTCCTGCGCGTCGACACCCGGCTCGTGCCGGTCGCCGGCCACGGCTGCGCGGTCGTCGTCTGGGCGCGGGAACCTCCCGGGATCGCGGCGCTGGACGCGTCGGGTGCAGTTCTCGGCTCGGTCCCCGTCCGCCGGGTCGCCTCGTGACGTGTCGGCCCTGGCGAGTAGCGCCGGCTACCGACGGTCGCAGATGACGTGGTCGGTCGGTCTCGCCCGCGGTCTCCGCGGCGTCCTGCGGAGTCGGGGGACGGGCCGGTCCCGGCCGGCCAGCACGTGCCCCGCTGGTGAAGCGGCGGCGCCCGGGGGGAAACACACACAGGGCCCCGGTGGAGTTCCACCGGGGCCCTGTGTGTGTTGGGGTCCTCGCTAGTCAGTCGCGCGGCTCCTGTGGCCGGCCACCCTCGGACGGACGACCACCCTCCGACGGACGACCGCCCTCGGACGGGCGGCCACCCTCGGTGGGACGGCCGCTGGTGGTCAGCTCGCGGTGTGGGTCGGCCGAGGCCAGGCCCCGCTCCTCGCCGCGCTGCTCGAGCTCGACCGCCGTGGGCTCCTCGATGGGGGAGAAGAACCCGCGGATCGCGCGGCGGGCGCCGCCGACCTGGTTCATCTTCTTCGGCACCGGGGCGCCGCCGTAGGCGAGCTGGCCGTGGCCGTGCTCGTCGACCGGGCCGAGCGGCTGGTGCACCTCGATGAACTCACCGTGCGGCAGCCGGCGGATGACACCGGTCTCGATGCCGTGCTCGAGCACCTCGCGGTCGTGCTGCTGGAGACCCAGGCAGATCCGGTAGGTGATCACGTAGGCGATCGGCGGCAGGATGATCAGGCCGATGCGGCCGATCCACGTCATCGCGTTGAGGCTGATGTCGAACTTGTCGGCGATGACGTCGTTGGCGCCCGAGAGCAGCAGCACCACGTAGAAGGCGATCGCCATCATGCCGAGCGAGGTCCGCACGGGGACGTCGCGCGGGCGCTGCAGCAGGTGGTGCGACGCGGTGTCGCCGGTCAGCTTCCGCTCGAGCACGGGGTAGGCCAGCAGGAGCGTGAAGATGATGCCGGGGAGCACCACCGTCGGCCAGAACAGCGCCGGGATGTTGTAGTTGCCCGGCAGGTAGATGTCCCACGCCGGGAACAGACGGGTCGACCCGTCGAGGAACATGACGTACCAGTCGGGCTGCGACGCGGCCGACACCTGCGCGGGGTTGTACGGGCCCCACAGCCACACCGGGTTGATCTGCACCAGGCCACCGAGCGCGGCGCAGACGCCGAAGACGACGAGCAGCAGCCCGGTGGCCTTCCCGGCGAAGGTCGGGAAGAGACGGTTGCCGACGACGTTGTGCTCCGTGCGGCCCGGGCCGGGGAACTGGGTGTGCTTCTGCTTGACCAGGATCAGCAGGTGCAGCGCGATCAGCGCCAGGATGATCGCCGGGATGAGGAGCACGTGGGCGATGTAGAGCCGCCCGACGATCAGGTCGCCGACGTAGTCACCGCCGAAGACCGCCCAGTGGGCCCAGGTGCCGATGACCGGGATCGACAGGATGATCGCCGACATGATCCGCAGGCCGGTGCCCGAGAGCAGGTCGTCGGGCATCGAGTAGCCGGCGAAGCCCTCGAAGATGCCGAGGATCAGCAGCGCGACACCGATGAGCCAGTTGGTCTCGCGCGGCCGGCGAAAGGCGCCGGTGAAGAAGATCCGCAGCATGTGGCAGACGATCGCCGCCATGAACAGCAGCGCGGCCCAGTGGTGGATCTGCCGCATGAGCAGGCCACCGCGGACGTCGAAGGAGATGTCGAGCGTCGAGGCGTAGGCGATCGACATCTCGACCCCGCGCAGCGGCGCGTACGAGCCGTCGTAGGTGACCTCGGTCATCGAGGCCTGGAAGAAGAACGTCAGGTACGTGCCGGTGAGCAGCAGGATGATGAACGAGTAGAGCGCGATCTCCCCGAGCAGGAACGACCAGTGGTCGGGGAAGACCTTGTTCAGCGTCCGGCGGAGCGGACCGGCCACGATGAGCCGGTCGTCGACCTCGAGAGCGGCCCGGCCCGCGAGCGTCTTGGGCGCTCCGGGGGCGGTGGCGGTGCGAGCCATCAGATGCGCTCCCGGTTCCAGTAAGTGGGACCCACGGCCTCAATGTAGTCGCTGCGCGCGACGAAGAAGCCCTCGTCGTCGACCGTGATCGGCAGCTGCGGCAGGGAGCGGGTGGCAGGCCCGAACACGGGCTTCGCGCCCTGCGTGACGTCGAACTGCGACTGGTGGCAGGGGCAGAGGATGCGGCTGGTCTCCTGCTCGTACAGCGACACCGGGCAGCCGGCGTGCGTGCAGATCTTGGAGTAGGCGACGTAGTCGCCGTAGCCGAAGTCCTCCTGCCCCGCGCGCGGCACCGCCTCCGCCTGCTGCGAGGGGCGCAGCCGGATGAGCATGGTGGCCGCGTCGGAGAGCCGGTTGCCGCCGGGGACGGCCGGGAACACGGTCTCCAGCGAGCCGGGCACCTGGTCGCCGGGGCGGATCGGGGTGCCGTCGTCGCGGACCAGCCGGACGCCCTCGGCCCACTCGGTGGTACCCAGCGGGTTGCCGCGGTTGGGGTTCTTGATCAGCCCGCCGAGCGGCGCCAGGAGCATCAGCCCCAGGCCGCCGCCCATGAACACCAGCGAGCGGGTGATCAGCTTGCGCCGCGCCAGGCCGGAGTTGTGCAGGCCGCCGACCAGCGTGGCCCCGGTGGTCACCCGGTCGAAGTGCGACCCGTCGTGCTTGTCCTGCACCGCGGTCTCGTGCGGCAGCAGCTTCTTCGTGTAGAGCACCAGGCCGACGCCGAAGAAGGTGAACGCCAGGCCCATCAGCAGGCCCAGCAGCGGGGTGTAGAGCGTGCTGAAGGTGGTGCCGCCCAGCTCCCACTGCCAGTCGGGCAGGAACCAGCCGGCGCCGGCGTAGACGACGCAGAAGCCGAAGGCGGACAGGCCGGCCAGAGCGAAGGTGAGCCCGACCTGGCGGACCGC
Organism: Geodermatophilus sp. SYSU D00700; assembly: GCF_054050255.1. NCBI lineage: Bacteria > Bacillati > Actinomycetota > Actinomycetes > Geodermatophilales > Geodermatophilaceae > Geodermatophilus > Geodermatophilus sp. SYSU D00700. Next base: position 11,837 of record NZ_JBJGZA010000042.1, read on the forward strand.
GCGCTTCTCCACCGCCGAGCCGGGCGCGGGGCCGGGCTCGACGTGCAGGACCTCGACGCCGTCGTAGCGCGCCCCGAGCCGGTCGAGCTCCTCGCGGCGGAGCGCGGCGAGCTGCTCGGGGGTCCAGTCGTCGTCCGGGCCGCCGTGGAGCGGGCCGGGGGTGTCCGCGCCGCCGGTGCTACCGGGGCGGGTGTCGTGCGTGGTCACGCCTTGCTCCCCATCCAGAAGATCCCGAACAGCAGCACCGAGATGCCGACGACCCAGATGACGACGCCCTCGCTGACCGGCCCGATGCGGCCGATGCCGGCGCCGCCCGGATCGGGCATGTCGGTGATCGTCTGGATGTAGTTGATGATCGCGCGCTTGTCCTCGGAGGTGAGCTGGTTGTCCCCGAAGACCGGCATGTTCTCCGGGCCGGACAGCATCGCCGTGTAGATCTCGAGGTCGTTGGAGTCCTCGAGGCTGGGGGCGTACTTGCCCGAGGAGAGCGCGCCGCCCTCGCCGACGAAGTTGTGGCAGGACGCGCAGTTGAGCCGGAACAGCTCGCCGCCGGCGGCCAGGTCACCGTCGCGCAGGTCGCCGGAGGGCAGCGTGGGACCGCCGCCGTTGGCCTGGACGTAGGCCATGAGCTGGTCGATCTCCTCGTCGGAGAAGATCGCCGGCTTGTCGGGGGCCTGCGCGTCCTGGCGCACCAGCGGCATGCGGCCGGTGTGGACCTGGAAGTAGACGGCCGCCTCGCCGACGCCGATCAGCGACGGGCCGCGGTTGGGCACGCCCTCGAGGTTCTCGCCGTGGCAGCTGATGCAGCTGCGCTCGTACAGCTCGCGGCCGGCGGCCTCGGCGCTGGACTCGCTGCCCTCGGGCGCGGCGGAGGCGCCGGGGGCGAGGGTGGAGTACAGGGCGCCGGTGAGCACCAGGCCGGCCATCAGGGTGGCGACGTTGGCCAGCCGGCGCTTCTGCTTGGAGCGGCGGCGGGCGCGGGCCGCGGCGGCCGGGGTGCCCTCGGCCGGACGGCGCGACCAGCGGGACCGGCGCGCGCCCTCCCCGGGCTGGGTGTCGGACTGCGGGTTCGTGGTGGACACCGGTTCCCTAGCGGATCAGGTAGATCGTGGCGAAGAGCCCGACCCACACGACGTCGACGAAGTGCCAGTAGTAGGAGACCACGATGGCCGAGGTCGCCTGTGCCGGCGTGAACCGGCCCATGGTGGACCGGATGAGCACGTAGACGAACGCGACCAGGCCGCCGATGACGTGCAGCGCGTGGAAGCCGGTCGTCAGGTAGAAGACCGAGCCGTAGGTCGAGCTCGAGATCGACGTCCCGTGCTCGGTCACCAGCACCCGGTACTCGTTGAACTGGGCCAGGACGAAGACCAGGCCCATGACGAAGGTGATCGTGAACCACCGGCGCAGGCCGTAGACGTTGCCGCTCTCCGCCGCGAAGACGCCGATCTGGCAGGTGACCGAGGAGGCCACCAGGATCAGCGTGAAGAACAGCGCGTACGGGAGGTTCAGCTCGGTCGGTTCCGGAGGCCAGCCCTCGGTCGCGCGGGCGCGCGCGGTGAAGTACATGGCGAACAGCCCGGCGAAGAACATCAGCTCGCTGGAGAGCCAGATGATCGTGCCGACGCTGACCATGTTCGGTCGGGTCAGGGAGTGCACCCGCGAGGTGTCGAAGGTGCTGCTCGCCACGGGGGCCGTTGTCACGACGCCCATCATGGCATCGCCCGGCGACACGCACCGACCGTGGGTGGCACGGCGTGCCTGCGCCGTGACCAGGCCGAGACCGTCCCCCGGACGGGCGTCGCGCCGCCCGGACCGGCAGGGCCCGGGCACTAGGCTGACGGGCGTGATCGACGCGCCGGCCACCGTCCTCGTCTACAGCTCCCGGCCCGAGGTCCGCGAGGCCGTCCGGACCGCCGTCGGCCGGCGCCCGGCACCCGACGTCGGACCGCTGACCTGGATCGAGTGCGCGACCGGCGAGGACGTCGTCGCCACCGTCGACGGCGGCGGCGTGGACCTCGTCCTGCTCGACGGGGAGGCGCAGCCGACCGGCGGGCTGTCGCTGTCGCGGCAGCTGGTCGTCGAGGTCGCCGACCGCCCGGCGATCTGCGTCCTCATCGCCCGCCAGCCCGACCGCTGGCTGGCCCACTGGTCCCAGGCCGACGCCACGCTGGCCCTGCCGGTCGACCCGCTCACCGCCCCGCAGGTCGTCGCCGGGCTGCTGCGCGAGCACGCCGCCCGCGGACCGCAGCGCCGTCCCGCCCGCCGGTGACCGTGCGCCCCGCCGCCGGACCCTCGTGGCCCGGCCTGCTGACGCGCCTGCTCGCCGGCACCGACCTCACCGCCGACGACACGGCGTGGGCGATGCGCGAGGTCATGAGCGGCGAGGCGACGCCCGCGCAGATCGCCGGGTTCGCGGTGGCGCTCCGGGCCAAGGGCGAGGCGCCGGCCGAGGTGGCAGGGCTGGCCACGACCATGCTCGAACGGGCCACGCCGGTCGACCTGCCGCTGGCGACCGTCGACGTCGTGGGCACCGGCGGCGACGGCGCGCACACCGTCAACATCTCCACGATGGCCGCCGTCGTCACCGCGGCCGCCGGGGTGCCGGTGGCCAAGCACGGCAACCGGGCCGCCTCGTCGTCGTCGGGTGCCGCCGACGTGCTCGAGGCGCTGGGCGTGGTCATCGACCTGCCCGCCGAGGCGGTGGCCCGCTGCGTGCGGGAGGCGGGCATCGGCTTCTTCTTCGCGCCGGTCTTCCACCCCGGCTACCGGCACACCGCGGCGCCGCGGCGCGAGATGGGCATCGGCACGGTGTTCAACTTCCTCGGCCCGCTGACCAACCCCGCCCGGCCGGTGGCCGCGGCGATCGGCTGCGCCGACGTCCGGATGGCGCCGGTGCTGGCCGCGGTGGTGGCCGGCCGCGGCGGCCGGGCGCTGGTCTTCCGCGGCGACGACGGCCTCGACGAGCTGACCACCGCGACGACGTCGCGGGTGTGGGTGGCGCGCGACGGCGCGGTGACCGCCGGTGCGGTCGACCCGGCCGAGCTGGGCATCGCCCCCGCCGGTCCCGACGCGCTGCGCGGCGGGGACCCGGGACACAACGCCGAGGTCTTCCGGCGGGTGCTCGGCGGTGAGACGGGCGCGGTGCGCGACGCCGTCCTGCTCAACGCCGCCGCGGCACTCGCCGCCTTCGACGAGCGCGGCGGCGAGCTGACCGCCGCGCTCGCGGCCGGAGCGGAGCGGGCCGCGGCCGCCGTCGACGACGGCCGCGCCGCCGCGCTGCTCGAGCGCTGGATCGCGGTCAGCCGCGAGGCTGCGGGGGGCTGAGCTCCCGTCGCGAGGTGCTGGAACGGCCGCCCTCCAGGGGCCCGCGCCGAGCGGAGCGAGGCGTGGGGAGGAGGGTGGTCCTTCCTCAGGCGCCGCCCTCGAGGCCCACGGAGAACGCCGCCTCCAGGTCGTGCCGCGAGTAGGCGCGGAACGCGATGTGGGTCTCGGTCTCGAGGACCCCCGGCACCTTGTTGATGCGCCCGGCGATGACCTCGGCGACCTGGTCGAACTCGCGGACCCGCACGATCGCGATGAGGTCGACCTCCCCGGCGGTCGAGTACACCTCGCTGACGCCGTCGAGGTCGGCGATCGCGGCCGCGACCTCGGGGATCGCGTCGGTGGCGGCGTCGACCATCACGATGGCGGTGATCACGCCGGGGATGCTAGTTGAAGGACCCTCCTGCCCCCCCGCGCCTCGCTCCGCTCGGCGCGGGTCCCTGCGGGAGGGCGTTCCAGCACGTCACCGGCTCGTGGCGGGCCCTGCAGCGGGGCCGTTCCGGCACGTCACCCCGGGCCGCCGGTGGCCGACGCGACTGCGACGACGCGCTCGGGGCGGGCCCGGGTGCCCAGCTGGCGGCCGTCGGCGAACGGGTCGCGCAGCGCCCGGCCGGCCTCCACCCGTGCGAGGAAGCCGCTGAAGCCCCCGATGCCCGGCGCCGCGCAGGCCAGGGTGCCGTCGACCTCGACCAGCCGGGTGCCCGGCTTCTCCATCCAGCGCAGCACCAGTTCCGTCTCGTCGACCGAGGCCGCGAGTTCACCATCGGCGCCCGGCACCGTCTCCGCGGTGGCCCGCAGGCCGGCCAGCGCGTCGCGCACCGAGGTCCCGCGCGGGGCGCAGCCGGCCGACACCAGCCGGCCGCGGCGCACCACCGTCAGGTGCCAGCCGCCGGCGCCGTCGGGCCGGGCGAGCACGAACTCCGCGACGGCGGCCAGTGTCTCCAGCCGTTGGCGCCGGCGGACGGCGCGCACCAGGACCGCGATCCGGTCGCGCAGCACGGCGGCGTCCTCGTAGCGCTCCTCGGCGGCGAGCCGGTCGACGCGGTCGAGCAGCGGCTCCACCAGGGCGCGCGGGTCACCGGCCACCGCGCCGCGCAGCACGTCGGCGACGAGCGCGTACTCCTCGATCGACTGGGCGCCGGTGCACGGGGCGCCGCAGCGGCCCATCCCGGACAGCGCGCAGGCCGTGGTGTGCACCCGGGGGGAGAGGCGGGCGGTGCACTGCCGCAGCGGCAGCGACTCGTGGATGGCCGCCATCGCCATGTCCGCGGCCCGGCGGTCGGCGAAGGGCCCGAGGAAGACGCCGGCCCCGGGGCGCACCCGCCGGACCGCCGACAGCCGCGGGAAGGGCTCCTCGGTCAGCCGCAACCACAGCGCCCGCTCGGGGAAGCGCGAGCGCCGGTTGTAGCGCGGCTTGTGCTCGGCGATCAGCCGCAGTTCGCGGACGGCGGCCTCGAGGTCGTGCGCGCACGGCACGGCGTCGACCCGCTGGGCCAGCGCGACCATCTCGGTCATCCGGCTGCGCTGCTCGCCGGAGGTGAAGTAGCTGCGCACCCGGGTGCGCAGGTCGTTGCTGGTGCCGACGTAGAGCGGCTCGTCGCGCGGGCCGCGGAAGACGTAGACGCCGGGGCCGGGGGGGACCGAGTCGGCGAGGTGGCGCTTGCGACGCCGTTCCGGGTCGACCTGGCGGGTCAGGCCGGTGAGCTCCTCCAGCGACGTGACGCCGAGCGGGCCGAGCCGCTCGAACAGGCCGTGCAGCACGTCGACGGTGGCGCGGGCGTCGTCGAGCGCGCGGTGGCACGGGGTGGTCGCGGCGGAGAAGTACGGCGCGAGCGTGGCCAGCTTGCAGTTGGGCACCTCGTCGCGGGAGAGCAGCCGGCGGGCGAGGACGGCGGTGTCGACCGAGACGGCCGCGGGCCACGCCGTGCCGGTCTGCTGGCAGGCCGCCTTGAGGAAGCCCAGGTCGAAGGGGGCGTTGTGCGCGACCAGCACGGCGCCGCGGGCGAACTCGAGGAAGGCCGGCAGCACCGCCTCGATGCGCGGGGCGGTGGCCACCATCGCCGTCGTGATGCCGGTGAGGACGCTGATGTAGGGCGGCACCTCGCAGCCGGGGTCGACCAGCGTCTGGAACTCCCCGAGCACCTCGCCGCCGCGCACCTTGACCGCGCCGATCTCGGTGATCGCGCTGTCCTTCGGCGACCCGCCGGTGGTCTCCAGGTCGACGACGACGAACGTGACGCCGGCCAGCGGGGTCCCGAGCTCGTCGATGGTCGTCTGGACGGCGGGGACCGGCTCGTGGGGGGCCGGCCGCACGAGGGGGAGCGGGCGGTCGCCGTGGGCGGGTGCGTGTGCGTGTCGCGGCGACCGGGACCCGGCGCCGTCGGCGGGGAAGAGCACGGCGGGACGGTAGGCCGGGGGTCGGACAGTCCCGGGGAGGCGGGTCCGCCGGCGCCCGTCGTCGACGACGCGCCGCGCGACGCGCCGGGCGCGGGGACCCGGACGGAGGAGGGGCGCGCGGAGCGCTTGCGGGACGACGGCGGCGCGGACGACGATCCCCCGGCGGACCGCACGGTCCGGTGGTCACGGGGGGTGGTCCGGTGCGCCTGGACCCCGCGTCGCGCCCGCGGCGTCGCGCGGCGTTCCTGGTCACGGCCGCGGCGGTGCTGGTGGCGCTGGTGCCGGCCGGACCCGCCGCCGCCGCGCCCAGCGACCAGCCCGGGGGCACCAGCGGGGTCCTCGACAGCGAGGCCCTCGACCGGCTGCAGGAGCGGGCCGCCGAGGTCCAGGCCGACCTGCAGCAGCGCCAGGCCGAGGTCGCGGCCGCGCAGCAGGCGCTGGCCGCCGCGCAGGCCGACGTCGACGCCGCCTCCGCCGGGGTGGCCGAGGCGGAGGCGGAGCTCGCGCGCCTGCAGGACGTCGTCGCGCGCTACGCCTCGGCGGCCTACCGGGACGGCGGCACGCTGTCCCCGCTGAGCGTCCTGCTCTCCGGCGGGGACCCGGGGGACGCCGCTGCCGCGATCGGCTACCTGGACGCCGTCGACGACCACACCGGCGCGGTCGTGACCGCCGCCGAGGAGCAGCGCCGGGCGGCGCTGGCCGAGCAGGCCGCCGCGGACGCGGCGCTGGCCGAGGCGCAGCAGCGGGCCGACCTGCTGGCGGCCCAGGTCGCCGACCTGGAGGCCGCCGCGGCGGCGGTCACCGACGAGCTCGACGCCGCGCTGAGCGACGTCGACCGGCAGCTGGCCGACCTCCAGCAGGAGCAGCTCGACGTCAACCGGCAGACGGCGGCCAACTGGCGCGCCCACCTCGACCAGCTCGCGGCGGCCGGTGTCGCGTCCCCGCCGGCCTCGGCCCTGGCCGCCCCCGCGGCCGGCCTGCCGGCCGGGCTGGTCCCGGTCGGGGACGCCGCGGGGGGCGCCCAGCGGGGCGCCGCCCAGTTCCCGCGCGAGCCGACGTCGCTGCTGGTGCTGCCCGCCGAGACGGTGGCCGCCGTCAGCGCGGCGATGGACACGCTGGGGCAGCCCTACGCGCCGGGGACGGCCGGCCCGGACTCCTGGGACTGCGGTTCGCTGGTCTCCACGGTCTACGGCGCCGCGGGCGTCGACCTGCCCGCCGACCAGGCCGGGCTGTACGCCGTCACGGTGCCGGTCGACCCGGCCGACGTGCTGCCCGGCGACCTGGTGTTCCTCGGGACGCCCGAGTCGGGGCTCGGCCACGTCGGCATCGCGCTGGACCGGGAGACGATGCTGGCCGCCGACGGGCGGGCCGGCGCGGTCGTCGTCCGCCGGCTGCCCGCCGACCAGGTGCTGCACGTGGGCCGGCCGGCCCTCGGCACTCGCCCCGAGGTGGCCGCGCCGGGGCCCTCGGGCGGTGCGCTGCGGGTGGAGTGCGGCAACACCGTGTACCCGCCCAGCTTCGACGGGACCCGCGCCTGGGGCGGGTACCCCAACGGCCTCGTCCCGCCCAGCGCGCTGTGCCCCCTCGGCGTGGGCGGGCACGCGCTGCGCTGCGACGCCGCCGCGGCCTACCGGGCGATGAGCGCGGCGTTCGAGGCGGAGTTCGGCCGGCCGGTCTGCATCACCGACTCCTACCGCACCTACGCCGGCCAGGTCCGGCTCTACGGCGAGAAACCGGCCCTGGCCGCGGTCCCGGGGACGAGCAACCACGGCTGGGGGCTGGCGGTCGACCTGTGCGGCGGCATCGAGACCTTCGGCACCCCGCAGTACGCCTGGATGGTGGCCAACGCCGGCCGCTTCGGCTGGCTGCACCCCACCTGGGCGGACCCGGGCAACGGCCGCGAGGAGCCCTGGCACTGGGAGTTCGCGGGCAGCTGAGCCGGGACTGTCGGTGGCCGTCCCTAGCGTGCGGAGCAACCGACAGGGAGACCCGTCCCGACCGCGGCCCGGCACCCGGGGCGGCCCGGGGCACCGGAGGGGGGACACGGCCATGCTCATCGACTGCGACACCTGCACCGTGCGCGGCACCGGCTGCGCCGACTGCGTCGTCACCGTCCTGCTGGGTGCGCCGCCGGCGGAGAGGGGCACCGGGCCCGTGCTGCTGCCGGTGCCGCCGGTCCCGGCCGCGCGGGCGACCGGGCCGGCCGCCGGGGACGCGGTGCCCCCGCCGCCGGGCGTGGTGGTGGAGTTCGACGACGTCGAGCGGCGCGCCGTGCGGGCGCTGGCGGAGGTCGGCCTGGTGCCTCCGCTGCGTCACCGCCCGGCGCGCGGGGAGCGTCCCGGCGGACGGCGCCGCACCGGCTGAGGCGCAGGTCGACGCCCGAACGGGTACACACCGGAGTGGCGCTACTGCTCACTGTGCGTGTTCTCACAGTCAGCAGGGGTCCCGTTTGTCACAACCTCATCACGTCCGTACTGTGACCGCGTCCGGCCGGGTGGTCGTCACCTGACGCGAGGTGACCTCGGCCGGTCACCGCCGAGTCACCGGACGCCGCCTGCGGGTGCGCGCGAGGTGAGCCGGGGACCCACCGCAGCACTGGGGTGAGTTCTCGCGTGCACCGGCCCGCCGGCGCACGCCTGATAGGGCACGTCTTCCCAGCCCGAACCCGTCAGCTAACTCGGTAGGCGGTTGCTGAGGAAGAACGGAGAGCCGCCGCCCGTGGCGACCCCCCGCCCCTGCCCGGGGCATGCCTGCGCACAGTCCACCTCCTCCGCACCCGCGACCGCCCGCGTCGCCGGCCCGCACCGCCGCTCACCGCGCCGGCTCCTCGGCCGGGTCGCGCTGGTCGGCACCGCCGCCGCCCTGACCGTGGCCCTCGTGCCCGGCACCGCGGTCGCCGACCCCGAGCGGGCCGCCACCCCCGAGCAGGCCGCCGAGCTCGCCGCCGACGCCGGCCGCCGGCTCGAGGCGGTCAGCGAGCAGGTCAACGAGGCCCGCGAGGTCCTCTCCCGCCAGCAGGCCGCCGCCGAGGCCGCCGAGCGGGCCCTCGGCGACGCCCGCTCCCGGCTGCAGGACCTCGACGGGCAGATCCGCCAGGTCGCCCGCAGTGCCTGGACCAGCAGCAACGACACCTTCGCCCAGCTGGACCTGCTGATGACCAGCGACTCGGCCGACGAGTTCGTCAGCTCGCTGGCCACCCTCGACCACATCTCCGGCCACACCACCGACGTGCTCGCGCAGGTCGGCGAGGCCGCCACCGCGGCGGAGGAGGCGCAGCGCGAGGCCGACGCCGCCCGGGCCGATGCGGAGGCCACGCTCGAGGAGCTCGACGCCCAGGAGGAGCGGCTCGAGGCCGACATCGCCGACTACGAGGCCCAGTTCGAGGCGCTGACCGAGGCCGCGCGGCAGCAGGCGCTCGCCGCCGAGGCCGAGGCCGCCGCCGACGCCGCGGCCGAGGCGGCGGCCGCAGCGGCGGCTCCCGCGGCTCCCGCGGCTCCCGCGGCTCCCGCGGCTCCCGCGGCTCCCGCGGCGGCGGCTCCGGCCGCGGCGGCTCCGGCGGCGGCGGCTCCGGCGGCGGCCGCCCCGGCTCCGGCGGCCCCCGCGGGTGGGGGTAGCGGCGCCGCGCAGGTGGCGGTGCAGACGGCGCTGGCGCAGGTGGGCGACCCCTACGTGTGGGGCGCCGGCGGGCCGAACGCCTTCGACTGCTCGGGCCTGACCCAGTACGCCTACGCGGCGGCCGGGATCAGCCTGCCGCACTCCAGCCGGATGCAGTCGCAGATGGGCACCGCCGTCTCGCGGTCGGAGCTGCAGCCGGGCGACCTGATCTTCTACTACAGCCCGGTCAGCCACGTCTCCATGTACATCGGCAACGGCCAGATGGTGCACGCCTCGACCTCCGGCGTGCCGGTCAAGGTGGTGTCCGTCGACTCGATGAGCGGCATCACCGCCATGCGCCGCATCGCCTGACGGAAGGACCCCTCCCCCCGCCGTTCGGACGCTCGCGGCGGGCCCCAGGGGGATGGCCGTTCCAGCACGTCGCCAGGGCCGGTGACCCACACGGGTCACCGGCCCTCGTCGTGGCCGGTGCCGGGTCCGGGGACCGGGGCGGCCGGGCGGGCCGGTCCGCCTAGGATCGGCCGCGTGAGCTGGGCGGGCGGGTGAACCGGACCGCCTCCCGCGCCGCCCTGCTGGTCGCGCTCGTTCTCGGTGCGGCGTTCGTGGTCGTCGTCGCCGTCCGGACGCCCTGGACGGTGCTGCCCACCCCGCCCGGTGGCGCGACGCCGCTCAGCGCCGACGCCGGGCTGCCCGCCGAGGTGGTGCGCCGGGCCGAGGCCTTCGCCGCCGCGGTCCGCCCCGCCTCGCTGGTGGGCCTGCTGCTCGGCCTCACCGTCTCGGCGCTGCTCGGCCTCACGCGCCTGGGCAGCCGGCTGGTCACCGCGGTCGGCCGTCCCGTGGGTGGGCGCTGGCCGCTCACGCTGCTCCTCGGCACGGTCGCGCTGGTGGTCGCCGGCCGGCTGGTCACGCTGCCGCTGTCGGCTTACGGCGAGGTCGTGCGGCACCGCTACGGCCTGTCGACCCGGTCCTGGGGGCTGTGGCTGCGCGACGTCGCGGTCTCCACCGCCATCGACGCCGGCCTGACCGCGCTCACCCTGCTCGCCCTGGTGTGGCTGGCCCGCCGGGCGCCGCGCACCTGGTGGGCGTGGGCGGCAGCCGGCGCGGCGGGGCTCGTGGTGGCCGGCTCGTTCCTCTACCCGGTGGTCATCGAGCCGGCGTTCAACCGCTTCGAGCCGCTGCCGGCCGGACAGCTGCGCACCGACCTGCTCCAGCTCGCCGAGGAGAGCGGCAACCCGGTCGAGGACGTCCTGGTCGCCGACGCCTCGCGCCGGACGACGCGGCTGAACGCCTACGTGTCCGGGTTCGGGTCCACCCGCCGCGTCGTCGTCTACGACACCCTGCTCGCCGACGTCCCCGACGACGAGATCGAGTCGATCGTCGCCCACGAGCTCGGGCACGTCGCCGCCGACGACGTCCTGACCGGCACGCTGCTGGGCGCCCTCGGCGCGGCCGCGGCGGTGGCACTGCTGGGGTGGCTGCTGTCCCGGCCGGCGCTGCTGCGCCGCGCGGGCGCGGACTCCGCGGGTGACCCGCGCGTGGTCCCGCTGGTGCTGCTGCTGACCGCCGTGGGCTCGCTGGTCGCCACGCCGGTGCAGAACCTGGTGTCGCGCCAGGTGGAGGCGCGCGCGGACCTGTACGCCCTCGACCTGACCGGCGACGCGCAGGCGTTCACCGCGGTGCAGCGGCGGCTGTCGGAGAACAACGTCTCCGACCCGAGCCCGCCGGTGCCGTGGCAGTGGTTCTTCGGCTCGCACCCGACCCCGGCAGAGCGGGTGGCGATGGCCCAGGACTGGCTGCGGCTGGGCGACCGGTGAGCCGCACGCTCGTCGTCACCAACGACTTCCCGCCGCGGCAGGGCGGCATCCAGACCTTCGTGGCCGCCCTGCTCGAGCGCCGCCCGCCCGACTCGCTGGTCGTGCTGGCGTCCCGGTCCCCGGGCTGGGAGGCATACGACGCGCAGCTGCCCTACCGCGTGGTCCGCCGCCCGACCGCGATGCTGCTCCCTACCCCCGCCACCGCGCGCGCCGCGGCCGGCCTGGCCGCCGAGCACGGCTGCGACACCGCCTTCTTCGGCGCGGCGGCACCGCTGGGCCTGCTCGCGCCCGGTCTGCGGGCGGCCGGCGTGCGGCACCTGGTGGGCGCCACACACGGGCACGAGACGGGTTGGGTGGCGCTGCCCGGCGCCCGGCAGGTGATGCAGCGGATCGCCGCCGGGCTGGACGTGCTGACCTGCATCAGCGGCTACACCCGCAGCCGCCTCGAGCCGGCGCTGGGCGGGCGCACGCGGCTCGCGCAGCTCTCGCCCGGCGTCGACGTCGACCGGTTCACCCCGGCCGCCGACGGGACGGCGGTGCGCCGCCGGCACGGGCTGGGGGAGTCCCCGGTGGTCGTGTGCGTGTCCCGGCTGGTCCGCCGCAAGGGACAGGACGTGCTGGTGGCGGCGTGGCCGCGGGTGCTGGAGCGCCATCCCGGCGCCCGGCTGCTGCTGGTCGGCGGGGGACCCGACGAGGCCCGGCTGCGGCGGGCGGTGACCGCACGCGGGCTGGGGACGTCGGTGGTGTTCACCGGCCCGGTGCCGCCCGCGCAGCTGCCGGAGCACTACGCCGCCGGCGACGTGTTCGCCATGCCCTGCCGCACCCGCCGCGGCGGCCTCGACGTCGAGGGGCTGGGCATGGTCTACCTGGAGGCCGCCGCGTGCGGGCTGCCGGTGGTCGCGGGCACCTCCGGCGGGGCACCCGAGACGGTGCGCGAGGGCGAGACCGGCACCGTCGTCGGGGACCCGCGCTCGCCGGAGGCGGTGGCCGCCGCCGTCACCCGCCTGCTCGACGACCCCGTCCGGGCCCGGGCGATGGGCGCGGCGGGGCGGGCGTGGGTGGAGCAGCGCTGGTCCTGGGCGACGATCGCCGCCGACTTCACTCGCCTGCTGGAACCCTGAGGCCCGCGGCGGCCCCCGTGCAGGGGCCCGCCGCGAGCTTGCGAGTGGTGGGGGGCAAAGGGGTCCTTTGTCAGCGCGCGTACAGCGCCTCGACGTCGGCGTCGAACTCCTTGATGACCACCGAGCGCTTGAGCTTCAGGCTCGGGGTGAGCATCCCGTTGTCCTCGGTGAAGTCGGTGGCGAGGACGCGGTACTTCTTGATCGCCTCGGCCTGGGACACGGCCTTGTTGGCGTCGGCGACCGCGGCGTCGAGCTCGGCCCTGATGTCGGGGTCGTCGACCAGTCGGTCGATCGGGGTGTCGGCCGGCTTGCCCTTGGACTCCAGCCACAGCGGCAGGGCCTCGGCGTCGAGGGTGACCAGCGCGGCGATGAAGGGTCGCTGGTCGCCGACGACGATGCACTGGCTGACCAGCCGGTGCGCGCGCAGCCGGTCCTCGAGGACGGCCGGGGCGACGTTCTTGCCGCCGGCGGTCACCAGGATCTCCTTCTTGCGCCCGGTGATGCGGAGGAACCCGTCGGCGTCGATCTCGCCGATGTCGCCGGTGTGGAACCAGCCCTCGGTATCGATCGCCTCGGCGGTGGCCTGCTCGTTGCGCCAGTAGCCGCGCATGACCACGCCGCCGCGGATGAGGATCTCGCCGTCGTCGGCGATGCGGAAGGACACGCCCGGCAGCGGGCGGCCCACGGTGCCGATGCGCAGCGCGTCGTCGTGGTTGACCGACGCGGCCGCGGTGGTCTCGGTCAGGCCGTAGCCCTCGTAGACGGTGACGCCGATGCCGCGGAAGAAGTGGCCCAGGCGCTCACCGAGCGGCGCGCCGCCGGAGATGGCGCCCTGGCACCGGCCGCCGAGGGCGGCGCGCAGCTTGCCGTAGACCAGCCGGTCGAACAGCGCGTGCTGGATCCGCAGCCCGAGGCCGGCGCCGCCGGTGTCCTGGGCGCGCGACCAGTCGATCGCGACCTTCGCCGCGCGGTCGAAGATCCTGCCCTTGCCGTCGGCCTCCGCCTTGGCCTTCGCGGAGTTGTAGACCTTCTCGAACACCCGCGGGACGGCGAGGACGAACGACGGCCGGAAGGCGCCGAGGTCCTCGAGCAGGTTCTTCACGTCGGGCGTGTGACCGGTGACCGTGCGGGTCTTGACCGCGCCGACCTGCAGGACGCGGGCGAGCACGTGCGCGAGCGGGATGAACAGCAGCACCGAGCCGTCCTTGCCCAGGAACCGCTGGAGCAGGGTGATCCCGTTGTCGATCTCGAACAGGAAGTTGCCGTGGGTGAGCTCGCAGCCCTTGGGCCGGCCGGTGGTGCCCGAGGTGTAGATGAGGGTGGCCAGGCTGTCGGCGTTCACCGTCGCGCGGCGGGCGGCGAGCTCGCTGTCGGGGACGCCGGCGCCCGCGGCGGTGAGGGTGGCGACGGCGTCGTCCTCGATGACGTAGAGCGGGCCGAGGTCGGGGGCCTGCTCGCGGACCGAGTCGACGGCGGCGGCGTGCTCGGCCCGCTCGACGACCGCCGCGACCGCGCCGGAGTCGGCCAGGATCCAGGCCACCTGGTCGGGGCTGGAGGTCTCGTAGACCGGGACGGTCACTGCCCCCGCGGTCCAGATGGCGAAGTCGAGCAGCGGCCACTCGTAGCGGGTCTTGGCCTGCAGGGCCACCCGGTCGCCGGGCTGCACGCCCGCGGCGACGAGGCCCTTGGCGACGCCGGCGACCTGCTCGCCGAACTCGCGCCAGGTGACGTCCTCCCACCGGCCGTTCCGCTGTACTCGCAGGCCGACGTCGTCGCCGTGCTTCTCGACGTTCTCCGTCAGCATGTCGGTGAGGGCCGCGCCGGGGCTCACCTCGGTCGTCGCCGGGACGCTGTACTCGCGCACGCTCGGTCCTTCCTCCCCGCTCGGCCGGGGGCGCCGGTGCCCGCGGTCCCGCGGCGGGACACGTCCCGCCGAATCTACCGGCTGCACCTACCCGGGAGTAGCCGTGCCCGGGCGGTCCACCCGGCGGGTGGAACCGCAACGGCTAGCCTCAGCCCATGGCCGAGCAGTCCACCCAGTCGATCGTCGTCGCGGCGCCCGCGGCCGACGTCATGGCGGTGATCGCCGACTTCGAGGCCTATCCGCAGTGGGTGAAGGCGGCCCGCACCGTCGAGGTGCTCGAGACCGGGCCCGACGGCCGTGCCCGCCGCGTGCGCTTCGTCATCGACGCCACCGTCCTCACCGACGAGTACGTCCTGGACTACACCTGGGACGCCGACCGGCAGGTCTCCTGGAGCCTCGTCCAGAGCAAGATCATGAAGCGCCAGGACGGCTCCTACACGCTGACCCGGACCGACGGCGGCACCGAGGTCACCTACCGGCTCACCGTCGACATGGCGGTGCCCATGATCGGGATGCTCAAGCGACGTGCGGAGAAGGTCATCCTCGACACCGCGCTCAAGGAGCTCAAGAAGCGCGTCGAGGGCTGAGCCCGTCGTGCGCACCCTGCTCTTCACCGGCCCCGGCGGCACCGGCACCACCACGCTCGCGGCGGCCGCCGCGGTCCGCGCCGCGCGGACCGGGCGGCGCGTGCGGCTGGTGACCGGCCAGGAGCCGCCGGCCGGGGTCGCCGGCCAGGAAGGCGTCGAGGTGGTGCGGGCCGACCCGCGGGCCGGGCTCGAGCGGCTGTGGGCCGACTGGGGCGGGCAGCTGGCGGACGTCGTCCCCGAGCTCGGCCTGCCGCCGGCCACCTCGGTGGGGCCGCTGCCCGGCGCGGGGGAGATCGCCCTGCTCGCCGCCCTCGGCCGCGCCGGGGAGGACACCGACCTGGTGGTCCTCGACGCCGGCCCGCTGGAGTCGGCGACCGCGCTGGTCGCGCTCCCGGGCGCGCTGCGCTGGTGGCTGGAGCAGGCGCTGCCTCCCCGGCTGCGGATGCTCGGCGCCGTGCGGACCGCCGCCGTCCGCGCCGGCACGCTGCGGCGGGGTGCCGCGGACGTCGCCCTCGCCGCCGTCCCCGTGCTCGAGGACCTGCTCGACCGCCTCCCCCTGGCCGATCCCGCCGCGACCGCCGTGCGGCTGGTCGCGGCGCCGCGGCCGGGCGCCGCCGCCGCGCTGCGCCGGGCCGCGACCGCGCTGGCCGTGCACGGGCAGCGCCCGGTGGGCGTGCTCGCCCGCGTGCTGCCGGACCCGCCGGCGGGCGCCGGCGGCTGGTGGGCCGCCCGGGCCGCCGAGCAGCAGGCGGCGCTGCGCGACCTGGGCGGGGTCGCACCGCTGGAGCTGGTCGCCGAGTCCGCGCAGGCACCCGCCGGCGCCGACGCGCTGGCCGCGCTGCTGCCGGACCTCCCCGACCCCGCGGGCGGGCCGGCGGCCGCGCCGCCCGCCCCCGAGCGCGTCGACGGCGGCTGGCGGCTGGCGCTGCCGCTGCCCTACGCCGAGCGTGCGGACGTGACGCTGACCCGCTGGGAGGACGACCTGGTGGTCAGCGCCGCCGGCACCCGCCGGTCGCTGCGCCTGGACGCCCTGCTGCGCCGGTGCGTGGTGACCGCGGGCAGCCTCGCCGGGCCCGGGACGGCCGGTGCGCGGCTGGAGGTCGGCTTCACCCCGGACCCGGGGCAGTGGCCGCCCGACCTGCTGGCGTCGGTCGCGACGGACACGGGCGGTGACGCGGGCAGGGACGGCGACGGCGCCAGCGGCGACACCGGCGGGCACACGACGGGGGACGAGGGGTGACGTGGTGAGCGACGGGACCGACTGGGTCGAGCAGGCCCGGCGGCTGGTGGCCGGGATCGGGCTCGACGGCCTGGGGCGGGCGGGTGCCGACACGCTCGGCGCCGGGCACGTCGCGGACGGGGACTGCCGCTGGTGCCCGGTGTGCCAGCTGGCCGCGGTCGCGCGGCGGCCCGAGGTGAGCGAGGCCCTGGCCGACGCGCTGACCAGCGCCGCCGCCGCGCTGCGGGCGTTCGCCGCCGCGGCGGCCGAGGCGCCCGACCCGGAGCCCGCGGCGAGGCCGGAGGACACGGCACCGCCGGAGGACGCCGCACCGCCGCGGCCCGCGACGCCGCGGGAGCCGTCGGCGCCGCCGGTCCAGCACATCGAGATCGGCTGAGTGACGCCCGGCACCGGCACGGCCGCGCTGCCCGCCGTGGGCGTCGACGTCGGCGGCACCAAGGTCGCCGGCGGCGTCGTCGACGCGGACGGCACCGTGCTGGCGACCGCCCGCCGGTCCACGCCGAGCGCGTCGGTGGCCGAGACCGAGGCCGCGATCGCCGCGGTGGTCGAGGAGCTCGCCGCCCGGCACGGGGAGGAGCTCGCGGCCGTCGGGGTCGGCGCGGCCGGCTGGTTCGACCGCACCGGCGACGTCGTCCTGTTCAGCCCCCACCTGGCCTGGCGGCACACCGCGCTGCGCCGCGACCTCGCCGCCCGCCTGCAGCGGCCGGTGTGGGTGGGCAACGACGCCGACGCCGCCGCCTGGGCCGAGTACCGGTTCGGTGCCGCGCAGGGGGCCGACCTGGCGCTGTGCGTCACCCTCGGCACCGGCATCGGCGGCGGGATCGTGGCCGGGGGCCGGCTGCAGCGCGGCGCGCACGGGGTGGCCGGCGAGTGGGGTCACGTGCGCGTCGTCCCGGACGGGCGGCTGTGCGCCTGCGGCAACCGCGGCTGCTGGGAGCAGTACGCCAGCGGCAGCGCCCTGGCCACCACCGCCCGCGAGGTGGCCACCCGCTCCCCGGCGGCGGCCGCGCGGCTGCTCGACCGGGTCGGCGGCGACGCGTCCCGGCTGACCGGCGAGGACGTCGCCCGGGCCGCGGCCGACGGCGACCCGGTGGCGCTGGCGCTGGTCACCGACGTCGGCGAGTGGCTCGGCCAGGGCATCGCCGACCTCGCCGCGGTCCTCGACCCCGACGTGGTCGTCATCGGCGGCGGGGTCAGCGTGCTGGGGGAGATGGTGCTGCGGCCGGCCCGCGACCGCCTCGAGCGGGTGCTGCCCGGCCGCGGGTTCCGGCCCGCGCCGCGGGTGGTCGCCGCCGCGCTCGGCGCGCAGTCCGGGCTGGTCGGTGCCGCCGACCTCGCCCGGGAGACGGCCGGCTGACCGGGCGCTAGACGACCGCGCCGTCGTCGCCGTCGTCGGTCGAGCGCTCGCGCATCCGGGAGAGGAACAGCGCCGCGCTGCCGACCAGGGCGGCCACCCCGAGCACCAGGCCGGTGTCGGTGGTCAGGCCCAGCACCCCGGGGGCGCCGACCAGCACCACGCCGGCCGCGGCCATGAGCACCGCGTACAGCGTCGAGGGGGAGGGCAGCGGCACCGGCGGCGCGGGCGGCGGCTCGTAGTGCTCCTCGTCGAGCCCGTCGTCGGCCGGGCCCTCGACGGCGTCGCCGCGGCCGTCCGCGGCCCGGCCGGCCGGCGCCGGCGTGGCGTCCTCGACCACGGTGCGCCCGTGCTCGGCCTCGTAGGCGGCCACGATCCGCGCCCACTCGGCGTCCTCGTCGAGGTCGCGGGGGGCGGCGCGCCGCTCGGCGGCCGGACCGCCCGCGGGGGCGTGCTCGTCGGCGTGCCGGTCGACCAGCGACCGGCCCTCGTGCAGCCGGGCCCGGTCGACGAACAGCCGGTCGGCCGGCGGGCTGGGCAGGAACACCGTGCGGGTGTAGGGCCCGACGTCGGCGGCCGGCTCGAGGTAGGCGGCGATGCCGGCCTCGCGCAGGACGTCGAGCAGGTGCTCGCCGACGCGCGGGTCGACGTCGCGCAGCGGTGCCCACAGGGTGGCGTCGAGGCCGTTGTCGCGCCGGCCGCGCCCGCGCCGGGGCCCGGTCACGCGGACGGCCCCACCGGGGACGCCGGGGCCGGGACGGGCGGTGCGGCCACGGGTTCCTCCTCGGCGGACGGCGGCTGGGGACGGGAGCGGGCGGGCGACGCGCGCGGCCGAGGGGCCGATTGTCGCTCGCGCGCCGGGCTCCCTAGTCTGGCAGTTCCACAGGGAGGCGTGTTGTTCTACTGGTTCCTCAAGTTCGTGGCGATCGGCCCCATCGCGAAGCTGGTGTTCCGGCCCCGCGTCGAGGGCCGTGAGCACGTGCCGGCCGGGGGCGCGGCCATCCTGGCCAGCAACCACCTCGCGGCCTCCGACTGGATCTTCATGCCGCTGTCCCTGCGCCGCCGGGTCACCTTCCTGGCCAAGGCGGAGTACTTCACCGGCCGGGGGGTCAAGGGCCGCCTGCGGCGGGCCTTCTTCTCCGGCGCCGGGCAGGTCCCCATCGACCGGTCCAGCGCCACCGCGGCCGAGGGGGCCATCCGCACCGGCATCCGGATGCTCGAGCAGGGCCGGCTGCTGGGCATCTACCCGGAGGGCACCCGCTCGCCCGACGGCCGGCTCTACCGCGGCAAGACCGGGGTGGCCCGGATGGCGCTGGAGACCGGCGCCCCGGTCGTCCCGGTGGCCATGACCTACCGGCCGCGGCGGATGCCGTTCGGCTCGAAGCTGGTCCGGGTGGGCGTGCGCTTCGGCGAGCCGCTGGACTTCTCCCGCTACGAGGGCCTGGCCGGCGACCGTTACGTCGAGCGGTCGATCACCGACGAGATCATGTACGAGATCATGACGCTGTCGGGGCAGGAGTACGTCGACGTCTACGGCGCCGCCGTGAAGACGCGGATGGACGCCACCGGCGCCAGCGCCTCCGACGTCGTCAGCCGGCTCGAGCCGCCGGCCGACGAGGCCGGGCAGCGCGCGCCGGACTCCCTGGCCGGTTAGCCGTCCGGTGCACTTCCGCGGGAGTGCACGGACCCGACCGCCCCTACGGTGGGCGGTGTGCGGCGGTTCTTCTACGACACCGAGTTCATCGAGGACGGCACGACGATCGACCTCGTCTCCATCGGCGTCGTCGACGAGACCGGCCGCGAGTTCTACGCGGTGAGCACCGAGTTCGACGAGCGCCGGGCGATCCCGTGGGTGCGCCGCAACGTGCTCGACCAGCTGCCGCCGCCGGCCGACCGCGCCTGGCGCAGCCGGCAGCGGATCCGCGACGACCTGCTCGCCTTCCTCACCGGTCCCGGCGAGGAGGTGGAGCTCTGGGCGTGGTTCGCCGCCTACGACCACGTGGCGCTGGCCCAGCTGTGGGGCCCGATGACGGCGCTGCCGCGGGCGGTGCCCCGCTTCACAAGGGAGCTGCGGCAGCGCTGGGACGACGTCGGCCGGCCCGAGCTCCCGCCCGCGCCGTCGGGGGCCCACGACGCGCTGGTCGACGCCCGCCACAACCTCGCCCGGTGGCGGGCGATGGAGGCCGCCCGGGTCCGCTGACCGGCGGTCGGCGTCAGGGGCCGAGCACGGCCTGGGTCTGGGTGACCGAGGCGACCGGGCGGCCGTCGTCGTCGGTGACCTCGGTGAGGACCACGACGGTCGAGCGGCCGACGTGCAGCGGCCGGGCGGTGGCGTGCGCGGTGCCGCCGCGGACGGCGCGCAGCAGCGAGGTGGCCGACGCGAGGGTCGACGTCGACGCGCCCGGCGGGAGGTTGAGGAAGGCGCACACCGCGCCAACCGAGTCGGCCAGCGTCATCAGCGCGCCGCCGTGCAGGACGCCGCCGGCCGTGCAGCGCTCCGGCGCCCAGGCCAGCCGGCCGACGACCTCGCCGGGAGCGGCCGAGTCGAGCTCGATCCCGGTGGTGACGGCGAAGGGCATGGCGGCGAGCAGGTCCGCGGGGTCCACGGTCCGATACTGCCTCGATCGTGGTCTCCTCGGCGGGCCGGATGTGCGGCAGGATCGGCGCTGACCTGCGGTTCGTCGCACGGGGAGGCGTGATGCGCATCGGGATCCTGACCGGCGGCGGGGACTGTCCCGGTCTCAACGCGGTCATCCGCGCGGTGGTGCGCAAGGCCACCGCCGCCGGGTGCGAGATCGTGGGCTTCCGCGACGGGTGGCGCGGCGTGCTCGAGGACGACGCCGTGCCCCTCGACCTCGCCGCCGTCCGCGGGCTGCTGCCCCGGGGCGGCACGGTGCTCGGCACCTCGCGCACCAACCCCTACGCCGTCGAGGGCGGGCCCGAGCGGGTGCTGGCCACCCTGGAGCGGCACGGCATCGACGCGCTGGTGCCGGTGGGCGGCGAGGACACCCTCGGCGTGGCGGCGAAGCTGTCGGGGTCGGGGCTGCGGGTGGTCGGCGTGCCCAAGACCATCGACAACGACCTCGACGGCACCGACTACACGTTCGGCTTCGACACCGCCGTCGGCGTCGCGATGGAGGCCATCGACCGGCTGCACACCACCGGCGACAGCCACCACCGCACGCTGGTGGTCGAGGTCATGGGCCGGCACGCCGGGTGGATCGCGCTGCACGCGGGGATGGCCGGGGGCGCCACGGTGGTGCTGGTCCCGGAGCGGCCCTTCGACGTCGACGCGGTCGTGGCGCACTGCCTGCACCGCTTCGAGTCCGGGTACTCGCCGATCGTCGTCGTCTCCGAGGGCGCGCGGCCCGCCGACGGCGAGCTGGTCACCTCCACCGGGCAGACCGACGCCTTCGGGCACGTCCGCCTGGGCGGGATCGGCGCGGCGCTCGCCGCCGTCCTCGAGGAGCGGACCGGCCGGGAGTCCCGCGCGGTGGTGCTCGGGCACATCCAGCGCGGCGGCACGCCCTCGGCCTTCGACCGGGTGCTGGCCACCCGCTTCGGGCTGGCCGCCGTCGACGCGGTCGACGCCGGGCTGTCGGGGGTGATGGTGGCGCTGCGCGGCACCGACGTCGTCCCGGTGCCGATCGCCGAGGCCACCGCGAAGCTCAAGCTGGTCCCGCTCGAGCGCTACGCCGAGGCGGAGGTCTTCTTCGGGTGACGTCCGTCGCGGGGGGACGGGTCCTCGGCCCGGCGGCGGCCCGGCCGTACCCTCGGGACGTGAACCTGCTCGAGTCTGCGCAGCTGGTCCCCGGTCTCGACCGGTGGCGGGAGCTCCCCGCCGCCCAGCAGCCGACCTGGCCCGACCGCGACGCTCTGGACGCCGTGCTCACCACGCTGGCGACCGTGCCGCCGATCGTGGCGCCCGGCGAGGTCGACGAGCTGCGCGGCCGGCTGGCCGAGGTCGCCCAGGGCCGGGCGTTCCTGCTGCAGGGCGGGGACTGCGCGGAGACCTTCGACCTCAACACCGACGCCCACCTGCAGAGCACCACCCGCACGCTGCTGCAGATGGCCGTCGTGCTCACCTACGGCGCGAGCGTGCCGGTGGTGAAGGTCGGGCGGGTCGCCGGGCAGTACGCCAAGCCGCGCTCGTCGGACACCGACGCCCTGGGCCTGCCCTCCTACCGCGGCGACATGGTCAACTCCCTCGAGCCGGTGCTCGAGAAGCGCATCCCCGACCCGAACCGGCTGGTGCGCGCCTACGCCAACGCGGCCGCGGCGATGAACATGATCCGCGCCTACGCCCGCGGCGGGCTGGCCGACCTGCACGCCGTCCACGACTGGAACAAGGACTTCGTCGCGAGCTCGCCGGCCGGCGTCCGCTACGAGGTGATCGCCCGCGAGATCGACCGGGCGCTGGCGTTCATGAAGGCCTGCGGGGTCGACGACACCGCCCTGCGCGGCGTGGAGCTCTACAACAGCCACGAGGGGCTGATCCTCGACTACGAGCGGGCGCTGGTGCGGGTGCACGAGGGCCGGGCCTACGCCTCCTCGGCGCACTTCGTCTGGATCGGGGAGCGCACCCGCCAGCTCGACGGCGCGCACGTGGAGTTCATGTCGCGGATCGCCAACCCGATCGGGGTCAAGATCGGCCCGACGACGACGCCGGAGCAGGCCACCGAGCTCGTCGAGCGGCTCGACCCCGACGGCGTCCCCGGCCGGCTGACCCTGATCAGCCGCATGGGCAACGGCAGGATCCGCGACGCCCTCCCGCCGATCGTCGAGAAGATCACCGCCAGCGGCCACCAGGTCGTGTGGCAGTGCGACCCGATGCACGGCAACACCCACGAGTCCTCGACCGGCTACAAGACCCGGCACTTCGACCGGGTCGTCGACGAGGTCCTCGGCTTCTTCGACGTGCACCGCGGCCTGGGCACCTGGCCCGGCGGCATCCACGTCGAGCTCACCGGCGAGGACGTCACCGAGTGCCTCGGCGGGGCCATGGAGATCAGCGACGAGGACCTCAACAGCCGGTACGAGACCGCCTGCGACCCGCGGCTGAACACCGGGCAGTCCCTGGAGCTGGCCTTCCTCGTGGCGGAGATGCTGCGTGGCTGACGTGATCGACCTGCGGTCGGACACCGTCACCCGTCCGACGCCGGCCATGCGCCGGGCGATGGCCGAGGCCGAGGTCGGCGACGACGTCTACGGCGAGGACCCCGCCATCCGGGCGCTCGAGGAGCGGGTCGCGGACCTGTTCGGCCACGAGGCCGGCCTCTTCGTGCCCTCCGGGACCATGGGCAACCAGATCGGCATGCGGCTGGTCTGCGAGCCCGGCCAGGAGGTGCTCTGCGACGCCGACGCGCACGTGGTCACCTACGAGATGGGCGCCGCGGCCGCGGTGTTCGGCATCTCCACCCGCACGGTGGTCTCCTCCGGCGGCCTGCTCGACGCCGACGCGCTGGTCGACCAGGTGCGCCCGCGCGGTGACTGGCACCTGACCGCCACCGCCGCCGTCGCGGTGGAGAACACGCACAACCGCGGCGGCGGGCGGGTGCAGCCGCTGGCGCAGCTGGAGCAGCTCTTCGACTGGTCCCGGGGCGCCGGCGTCGCCGTCCACCTCGACGGCGCCCGGATCTGGAACGCGTCGGTGGCCTCCGGTGTCGACCTCGTCACCTACGGGCGGCTCGCCGACACCGCGTCGGTCTGCCTGAGCAAGGGCCTGGGCGCGCCGGTCGGGTCGGTGCTGGTGGCCTCGGCCGAGCGGATCGCCGCCGCCCGGCTGTGGCGCAAGCGCCTCGGCGGGGGCATGCGCCAGGCCGGCGTGCTGGCCGCGGCCGGGCTGTACGCCCTCGACGCCCACCTCGCCCGGCTGGCCGAGGACCACGAGCACGCCCGCCTGCTGGCCAAGCGGCTCGGCGTCGACCCCGCGACCGTGGAGACCAACATGGTGGTCGTCGACGGCGTGGCCGCACCCCTGGTCGCCGAGGCGGCGAAGGCGCAGGGCGTGCTGGTGTCCCAGGTCGGCCCCCGCCGGATCCGCCTGGTCACCCACCTCGACGTCGACCGGGCCGGCATCGACCGCGCCGGCGACGTCCTCGCCGCCCTGCTCGACCGCTGACACGGCGACGGCCGCCGCCCCTGCTCGGGACGGCGGCCGTCGTCGTGCCGTGGGTCAGTAGGAGCCGAACAGCAGCCGGTTGGGCGTGCCGGCCCGCACGGCGGTGCGCGAGAGCGTCACGCGGTCGGGCGTCGCGGCCGCCGTGATCGCCCCGGCGACCGCGGCCGGCTGCGCGCCGGGGTTGGCCGACAGGTACTGCGCGGCGACACCGGCCACGTGCGGCGTGGCCATCGACGTCCCGCTGATCGTGTTGGTCGCCGTGGTGCCGGTGTGCCAGGCGCTGGTGATCGCCACGCCGGGGGCGTGCAGGTCGACGCAGGAGCCGTAGTTGCTGAACGACCCCGCCGTGTCCGTGCGGTCGGTCGCCCCGACGGTCAGCGCCGCCGCCACGCGGGCGGGGGAGTAGGAGGAGCAGGCGTCCTGGGCCACGCCCGCGTTGTTGCCGTTGCCGGCCGCGACCGCGTAGGTGACGCCGTCGGCGATGGAGTTGCGCACCGCGGTGTCGATGGCGGTGCTGGCGCCGCCGCCGAGGCTCATGTTGGCCACCGCCGGGGCGCCGGCCGGGTGGTGGGCGGTGACCCAGTCGATGCCGGCGACGACGCCTGCGGTGGTGCCGCTGCCGGTGCAGCCGAGCACCCGGACGCCGACGAGTTGCACGCCCTTGGCCACCCCGTAGGTCGTCCCGCCGACGGTGCCGGCGACGTGCGTGCCGTGTCCGTTGCAGTCGTCGGCCGAGCCGCCGTCGACGGCGTCGTAGCCCGAGACCGCCCGTCCGCCGAAGTCGGCGTGCGCGTAGTTGATGCCGGTGTCGATCACGTAGGCGGTGACCCCGGCCCCGGTCGCGGTGTAGGTGAAGGTCGTGCTCAGCGGCAGGGTGCGCTGGTCGGTGCGGTCCAGACCCCACGGTGCGTTCGACTGGGTGCCGACGGCCGTGACCACCTGGTCGCGCTCGACGGCGACCACCCCGGGCAGGTCGGCGAGGCGCGCGGCGGCGGCCTCGGGCAGCGTCACGGCGAAGCCGGTCAGCGCCGCGGTGTAGACGTGGTCGACCTGCCCGCCCAGACCGCGCGCACGCTCGGCCGCCTGGGCCGGCAGGGTGGAGCGGTCGACGGTGACGACGTAGGTGGCGCGCGGGCCGCCGTCGGGCGGTGCGGCCGCGGCGGGGCTCGCGGTGGTGCCGAGGCCGGCGGTCGCCAGGGCGGCGACGACTCCGGCGACCAGGGTGCGACGAGTGGGCAAGGACGGCTCCTCGGGAGGCTCCCCGCGGCCGGGCGGCCGCGGAGTGATACGAGCCAACGGGGTGTCGTAGATCACCGCAAGTAATGCGGCGAATGCGCAGGGTGGGCGCGGCGTGTCCTGCTCCCCGGGCGCGCCGCCGTGGGTGCCGGGCCCGCTTCCGGTCGAGATCCCGTGGTATCGACGCTCCCGGGGCCCGTGGCCGGGGGGGGGGGGGGGGGGGGGGGGGGGGGGGGGGGGGGGGGGGGGGGGGGGGGGGGGGGGGGGGGGGGGGGGGGGGGGGGGGGGGGGGGGGGGGGGGG
>NZ_JBJGZA010000043.1:0-36354 GCF_054050255.1 Geodermatophilus sp. SYSU D00700
CTGACCCTGCGGGTGGACGCGCGCAAGCCGCCGGCCAAGGGCGAGGTGGTGCACGTGGCCATCCGCCCCGGCGAGGCGCACGTGTTCTCCCCGGAGTCGGGCAAGCGCGTCTCCCAGGACGAGCGCTAGCACCGACTCCCGGGCGCTCCGGGACCTGGAGCGCCCGCTCAGACGGTGAAGACGATCTTCCCGGCGGTGCGGCCCTCGAGCATGCGCGCGAACCCCTCGCGCGCCTGCTCGAGGGGCAGCTCGACGTCGACGACCGGCCGCACACCGGTGACCCGGCACAGCTGCACCAGCGACTCGAGCTCGTCGCGGGTGCCCATCGTCGAGCCGACCACCGACAGCTGGGTGAAGTAGACCCGGTTGAGCTCGGCGCCGGGGTCGAAGCCGGTGGTGGCGCCGGAGATGACGACGACGCCGCCCGGCTTGAGCGACCGGATGCTGTGCGACCAGGTCGCCTTGCCGACGGTCTCCATGACGCCGTCGACCCGCTCGGGCAGCCGGGCGCCGGTCTCGAACGCCTGCTCGGCGCCGAGCGCGAGCGCCGCCGCCCGCTTCTCCTCGCTGCGGCCGGCCACCCACATCCGGTAGCCGGCGGCCCGCCCGAGGACGACGAGCGCGGTGGCCACGCCGCCGCTGGCCCCCTGCACGAGCACCGTCTGCCCGGGCCGCAGGCCGGAGCGGACGAACAGCATCCGGTAGGCGGTCAGCCAGGCGGTGGGGAGGCAGGCGGCCTCGGCGAAGGACAGCTCGGCCGGCTTGGGCAGCAGGTTGCGGCGGGGGACCGCGACCCGCTCGGCCATCGTGCCCTGGTGCAGCTCGGAGAACAGCGAGCGCTTGGGGTCGAGGGTCTCGTCGCCGGTCCAGCCGGGGCTGGCCACGACGCCGTGGACGACGACCTCGTTGCCCTCCTCGTCGAGCCCGGCCGCGTCGGTGCCCAGGACCATCGGCATCCGCTCCTGCGGCAGGCCGACCCCGCGCAGGCTGAACAGGTCGTGGTGGTTGAGCGAGACGGCCCGGACCTGCACCGTCGTCCAGCCGTCGGGGACCTCCGGCTCCGGGCGCTCGCCGACCTCCAGCACGGACAGCGGGTCGTCGGGCGAGGGCGAGGAGACGAAGACGGCGCGCACGGTCGGGACGCTAACCCCTGCCGGCCGCCGCGGCGATGCGGGTCGCGGCCTGCCACGGCCGCGACCCGCACCGGATCAGTGCGGGGCCGCGCAGTTGGAGATGGCCGACCGGATGTCGCCCGGGAGGCGGTCCAGGCGCTCCGCGGCGTCGATCCCCAGTGCCGGGACCACGAGCTCGACCGTGCCGCCCAGCTCGGCCTGGCGGATGAGCACGCGCAGGTCGCACCCGGTCGGGAACGGCGGTTCCGGCTGCTCGGTGGCCCGCCCCACCCCGCGCCACGTGACGTCGACGTCCAGGGTGCCGGCGAGGTCGGGCAGCCCGTCGGCGGTGCACGTCAGCGCGGTGGTCCCGGCCGTGCTCACCGACCCCAGCCCGCGGAAGGTCGCCGGCAGGGGTGCCTCGGCGAAGCACTCGTACCCGCCGCCCGCGAAGACCTCCGGCACCGTGAAGGGCGCCTCCCCGTCGGGGTCGAAGGCGCTCAGGAACACGCCCGCCCCGCCGACCAGCGGGAAGGCCGTGGCCGACCCGGTCGTGGAGTTCTCCGTGCCCCTGTCCGCCGGGGGCGCCGCCGCCGCGGTCCCCGGCAGCCCGCCCAGCACGCCGGCAGCCAGCAGCACCGTCAGCGCGCCGGCCGTCCTCGTCCTCATGTCGTCCTCCTCCGCGCCGACCGGGCCCTCCGGGTCCGGCGCGGGCGGCAGGCTGGCAGCGGCACGGCCGGGCCGGAACGGATCCGCGTGCGGCGGTGCCCGGCGACGGCGTGTCGCCCGGGACGCGCCGATGCCGATCAGGAGCAGGCCGGGACGCCGCGGGACACCGAGTCGTCGTCGTCGGCCAGGCTGACCGCCACGCCGTCGTAGCCGAGGTCGGGCACCACCAGCCGGACCTGCCCGGTCACCACGGCGTGCCGGTCGGTGAGCCGCTCGGGGCACGTGCCGCCGGGGCCGGTCACCGTGTGCTCCGCCACCGGGCCCTCGGCGGTCCAGGTGAGGTCGACGACGGCGGTGCCGGTCACCTCGCCGGGGTGCGTGTGCGAGCCGCAGGTCAGCGCCAGCTCGCCGCGGGCGGTCGCGGAGTCCAGCCCGTCGACGGCGGCGGGCACGGTCTGCTCGGTCAGGCAGTCCCAGCCCAGGACGAAGAACTCCCCGTTGCCGAAGGCGTCGGTGCCCGGCGGGGCGAAGACGGTCAGGTGCACGAAGACGTCGTCGCTGCCGCTCGTCCCGCCCGCGCCGAGGAAGGCGCTGGCGTACCCGGTGCCGCCGTCGCCCGCCGGGACGGACGCCGTGGGGGTGGCCGTGGGGGTGGCCGTGGGGGTGGCCCGCGGCGGTGCCGCCGGCCCACCGCCGCACCCGGCCAGCAGCAGCACCGCCGCCGTCCCCGCCACCCACCGCACGCCGTCCTCCTCCGCTGCCGGGCGCGGAGGATGGCAGCCGCCGGCGGCGGGCGGAAGGACCTAGCGGACGACGACGACGGCGGCGTCGCGGCGCGGCACGAACTCCCCGATGACCGGCGCACCCGGCACCTCGCCGGCCAGCAGCAGTCCACCGGAGGTCTGCGCGTCGGCCAGCAGCAGCGCCTCGTCCTCGTCCACCGCGGACAGGTCGGTGTGCGGCCGCACCCAGTCGAGGTTGCGCCGGGTGCCGCCGGAGACGAACCCGTCGGCCAGCGCCTGCCGGGCACCGGCCAGGTAGGGCACGGCGGCGGCGTCGACCACCGCGGTGACCCCGCTGGCCCGCGCCATCTTGTAGAGGTGGCCGAGCAGGCCGAAACCGGTGACGTCGGTGCCGGCGCGGACGCCTGCGGCCACCGCGGCCCGCGAGGCGTCCCGGTTGAGCGCCGTCATCGAGGCCACCGCCTCCTCGCTCACCTCGCCGGTGGCCTTCGTGCGGCTGTTGAGCACGCCCACGCCCAGCGGCTTGGTCAGCGACAGCGGCGCCCCGGCGACGGCGGCGTCGTTGCGGATGACCCGGTCGAGGTCGACCAGGCCGGTGACCGCCATCCCGTACTTGGGCTCGGGGTCGTCGACGGAGTGCCCGCCGCCCACGTGGCAGCCGGCCTCCTGCGCGACCTCCAGCCCGCCGCGCAGCACCTCGGCGGCGAGGTCCGCGGGCAGCACGTCGCGCGGCCAGCCGAGCAGGTTGACCGCGACGACCGGGATCCCGCCCATGGCGTAGACGTCGGAGAGCGCGTTGGCCGCGGCGACCCGGCCGAACGTGTACGCGTCGTCGACGACCGGGGTGAAGAAGTCGGTGGTGAGCACCAGCCCCTGCCCGCCGGCGATCCGGACCACGGCCGCGTCGTCGCCGTCGTCGAGGCCGACGACCAGCTCGGCGGCGGGGTCGGCCGGGCCGGTGCGGGTCAGGCCGGCGACGACGGCCTCCAGCTCGCCGGGCGGGATCTTGCAGGCGCACCCGCCGCCGTGCGCGTACTGGGTGAGCCGGGTGCGTGCGGGCGCGGTCGTCACGCCGTCACCGTAGGCTGCCCGGCGGAGGCGTCAGGGTGTCTGGTGACCCCCGCGGCCTCTAAAGCCGACGTGACCGAGCAGCTCGGTCAGGCGGGTTCGATTCCCGTCCGCCTCCGCCAGCTCCCGCGGGCCGGCGCGCATACGCTCCGCAGCGATGAGCGCCGACCCGCGGCGGGCCGTGCCCCGCACCGACACGCTGCTGGCCGAACCCGCGCTGGCCGACGCCGCCGCCCGGCTGGGCCGCGACCTGGTCAAGGACGCCGTCCGCGCGGTGCAGCAGCGGGTGCGCGAGGGCGCGCTCGCCCCCGCGGACGCCGTGGCCGCCGTCCTCGCCGACCTGCCCGCGACGGCGGGCAGCCTGCGGCCGGTGCTCAACGCCACCGGGGTCCTGGTGCACACCAACCTCGGGCGGGCGCCGCTGTCGCGGGCCGCGGTCGAGGCGGTGGTGGCGGCCAGCGGCACCACCGACGTCGAGCTGGACCTGGGCACCGGCCGGCGCGGGCCGCGCGGGGAGGCGGCGCTGTCGGCGCTGCTCGCCGCGGTCCCCGCCGCGGAGGCCGCGCTGGTGGTGAACAACTGCGCGGCGGCGCTGGCCCTGGTGGCCACCGCCCTCGGCGGCGAGCTGGTCATCGCCCGCGGCGAGCTGGTCGAGATCGGCGACGGCTTCCGCATCCCCGAGCTGCTGGCGTCCACCGGCGCCCGGCTGCGCGAGGTGGGGACGACGAACCGGGTGACCCTCGACGACTACACCGGCGCGCTGGGCCCGGACACCGGCGCGGTGCTCAAGGTGCACCCGTCGAACTTCGTCGTCCGCGGCTTCACCCGGTCGGTGCCGGTCGCCGACCTCGCCGCGGGGCTGGCCGGCACCGGCGTGTCGCTGGTGGCCGACGTCGGCTCGGGCCTGCTGCGGCCGCACCCGGCGCTGCCCGACGAGCCGGACCTGCAGACGACGCTGGCCGACGGCGCCGACCTGGTGCTGTCCAGCGGCGACAAGCTGCTCGGCGGCCCGCAGGCCGGGCTGGTCCTCGGCCGGGCCGACCTGGTGCAGCGGCTGCGCCGGCACCCGCTGTACCGGGCGCTGCGCGTGGACAAGACGACCCTCGCGGCGCTGGAGGCAACGCTGCGCGGCCCGCTGCCGCCGGTGCAGCAGATGCTCGCCGCCGACGTCGCCGGCCTGCGGGCGCGGGCCGCCGCGCTGGCCGCCCGGCTGACCGCTGCCGGGCTGGACGCGGCTGCCGTGGACTCCGCCGCCCGGGTCGGCGGCGGGGGAGCGCCCGAGCACCCGCTGCCCAGCGCCGCGGTATCGCTGCCCGGTGCCTTCGCCGAGCCGCTGCGGCGGGGCCCGCGGCCGGTGGTCGGGTACCTCGAGGCGGGCCGCACGCTGCTCGACCTTCGCAGCGTGCCGCCGTCCTCGGACGACGCGCTGGCCGCCGCGGTGCTGGAGGTGGCCCGCTCGTGCAGGTGATCGCCACCGCGGGGCACGTCGACCACGGCAAGTCGACGCTGGTCCGCGCGCTCACCGGCATGGAGCCCGACCGGTGGGAGGAGGAGCGCCGCCGCGGGCTGACCATCGACCTCGGCTTCGCCTGGACGACGCTGCCCTCGGGGCGGGTGGTCGCCGTCGTCGACGTGCCCGGGCACGAGCGGTTCGTGGGCAACATGCTCGCCGGGGTCGGGTCGGTGCCGGCCGCGCTGGTCGTGGTGGCCGCCGACGACGGCTGGTCGGCCCAGACCGCCGAGCACGTCGCCGTCCTCGACGCGCTCGACGTGCGGCACGCGCTGCTCGCCGTCACCAAGGCCGACCTCGCCGACCCCGCGCCGGTCCTCGCCGACGTCACCGAGCGGTTGGCGGCCACCTCGATGGGGACGGTGCCGGGCGTGGCGGTCAGCGCGCCCACCGGCCGCGGGGTGCCCGAGCTGACCGACGCGCTCGAGACGCGGCTGGCCGGGCTGCCCGCCCCCGACGCCGGCGCGCCGGTGCGGCTGTGGATCGACCGCGCGTTCCCCGTCCGCGGCGCCGGCACCGTGGTCACCGGGACCCTCGCCGCCGGCTCGGTGGCCACCGGCGACCGGCTGCGGCTGCACGACCGGGAGGTGGGGGTCCGCGGCGTGCAGTCCCTGGGCCGGCCGGTGGAGCGGGCCACCGCGACCGCGCGGGTGGCGCTGAACCTGCGCGGCGTCGCCGTCGAGGACCTGCGCCGCGGCGACGCGCTGCTCACGCCGGGCGCCTTCCGCGACACCGCCGAGGTCGACGTCGTGCTGGCCCGCGAGGACGACGGCCGGCTGCCGGCCGAGGCGGTGCTGCACGTGGGGTCGGCGGCGGTGCCGGTGCGGCTGCGCCCGTTGGAGGGGACGGCAGTCCGGTTGCGCCTGGCCACGCCGCTGCCGCTGCGGGTGGGCGACCGCGTGCTGCTGCGCGACCCCGGCGCCCGGCGGGTGCTGGGCGCCGACGTGCGCGACGTCGCCCCGCCGGAGCTGCGCCGCCGCGGCGCGGCGCGGCAGCGCGCGGCCGAGCTGGCGTCGCAGGACACCGGCCCGGCCGGTGCCACCGCCGACCTGGTGCGCCGCCGCGTCATGCGGGTCGACGACTTCACCGCGATGGGCTGGCCGGTGCCCGACGACGCCGTCCGCGCCGGGCCGTGGCTGCTGGCGCCGGGGCTGGTCGAGACGCTGGCCCGGCGGGTGCCGGGGCTGGTGGCCGCGCACCGGCAGGCGTTCCCGCTCGAGCCCGGCCCGCCGGTCGCCGTCGTCCGCCGGCAGCTGGACCTGCCCGACGACGACCTGGTGCGGCTGGCGGTGCGCCCGCCGCTGGCGCTGCGCGAGGGCCGCGTGGTGGTGGCCGCCGCGGGGCTCCCGGCGGCGGTGCAGCGCGCCGTCGACGGCATCCGGGCACGGCTGGCCGCGGACCCCTTCGCCGCGCCCGACGCCGAGGAGCTGCGCGCCGCCGGGCTGGGTCCGCGCGAGCTGGCGGCGGCGGTGCGCGACGGTCAGCTGGTGCGGGTCGGCGAGGGCGTGTACCTGGCACCGGGCGTCGAGGCGGTGGCGCGCGAGCGGCTGGCCGCGCTGCCGGCGCCGTTCACCCTCAGCCAGGCCCGCTCGGCGTGGGGGACCTCCCGCCGGGTGGCCGTGCCGCTCGCCGAGTGGCTCGACGCCCGCGGCGTGACCGAGCGGCTTCCCGACGCCACCCGACGCCTGCGCTGAACTCCCGGCCTCCGCCGGCTCGGCCGGGGCCCCACCTGTGAGTTCCGTGCGCAGTCGTGCTCTGCCCCCGATGCGGACCAGAGCTCGAAGGGGTGGCCGACGGGAGGTCTTCGGCCGGTGGTCGTGCTCTGCCCCCGATGCGGACCAGAGCACAAGCGTCCGCAGGACCTCGGTGCGGGCCCGCCTCCGGCCTGGCGGAGCGACGGGAGCCCCGGCCTGCGCGCCGGAGCCGAGGGAGCCCCGGCCCGCTACAGCGAGGGGACCCAGCGCGCCGGGCGCTTCCCCCGGAACGCCGCGATGCCCTCCTGGCCGTCCTCGCCGGCGAAGGCCCGGGCGGAGAGCTCCAGCAGGTCGTCGAACGAGCCCCGCAGCCCGCCGGCCCGCAGCAGCCGCTTGGTCTCGGCCAGCGCCCACGGCGACCCGGCCGCCAGCGCCCGCACCTGCACCTCGGCCACGGCGTCGACCTCCCCGTCGGGCGCGACGAGGTCGACCAGCCCGCCGGTCGCGGCCGCGGCGGCGTCGAACACCTCCCCGGTGAGCATCAGCCGGTGCGCCACGTGCGGCAGCATCCGCGGCAGCACCACGGCGGAGATCACCGCGGGTACCAGCCCCAGCCGCACCTCGGACATGCCGAACGTCGCCGAGGCCGCCGCCACGACGACGTCGCAGGCGGCCGCCAGCCCCACCCCGCCGGCCCGCGCCGGCCCGCGGACGACGGCGACCACCGGCTTGGGCGAGGTCCAGATCGTCTCCAGCAGGTCGGGCAGCTCCCGCACGCCCTGGTCGCCGGCCCCGGCGCCCGCGGCCTCCGACAGGTCCATCCCCGAGCAGAACACCCGGCCGGTGTGGTCGAGCACGACCACCCGCACGGCGTCGTCGGCGAGGGCGGTGTCCAGCGCCTCGCGCAGCTGCGCCCGCAGCGCGCGGGAGAGCGCGTTGCGGTTGGCCGGCGAGTCCAGGACCAGCCGGGCCACGCCTCCCTCGACGGTCACCTGCAGCAGCCGGTCCGCGCTCACCCCGGCATCCTGCCCGGGGGTGCGGCGGCGCGGCACACTGGGAGCAGATGAACACCGTCCTGCCGCCGCCGGCGACCCCGGCCCTCGAGCTCCCCGACGCCGCCCGCGAGCACCTGGCGACGACGCCGTTCGGCCTCTACGTGCACGTGCCGTTCTGCGCCACCCGGTGCGGCTACTGCGACTTCAACACCTACACCTCCGACGAGCTCGGCCCCGGCGCCAACCGCACCGAGTACGCGGGCACGGCCATCGCCGAGCTGCGCCGCGCCGCCGCCGTCCTCGGTCCCGACCTGCCGACGGTGTCCACCGTCTTCGTCGGCGGCGGCACCCCGACGCTGCTGCCCGCCGAGGACCTCGCCGCGGTCCTGGCCGCCGTCCGCGAGCTGTTCCCGGTCGCCCCCGGCGTCGAGGTGACCACCGAGGCCAACCCCGAGTCGGTGACGCCGGCCTCGCTCGACACCCTGCGCGCCGCGGGCTTCACCCGGCTGAGCCTGGGCATGCAGTCCGCCGCCGAGCACGTCCTGGCCGTCCTCGACCGGCGGCACACGCCCGGCCGCGCCGGGCAGGCCGCCCGGGAGGCGGCCGCGGCCGGGTTCGGGCACGTCAACCTCGACCTCATCTACGGCACCCCGGGGGAGACCGACGCCGACTGGGCCGCCTCCCTCGACGCCGTCCTCGCCGCGCCGGTCGACCACGTCAGCGCCTACGCGCTCATCGTCGAGGACGGCACCCGGCTGGCCCGCCGGATCGCCCGCGGCGAGCTGCCGATGCCCGACGACGACGTCCTCGCCGACCGCTACGTGCAGGCCGACACCGTGCTCCGCGGCGCCGGGTTCGACTGGTACGAGGTCAGCAACTGGTCGCGCGGGGACGCCGCCCGGTGCCGGCACAACGAGCTGTACTGGGCCAACGCCAACTGGTGGGGCGTCGGCCCGGGCGCGCACAGCCACGTCGGCGGGGTGCGCTGGTGGAACGTCAAGCACCCCGCCGCGTACGCGCAGCGCCTCGCTGCGGGGGAGAGCCCGGTCGCCGACCGCGAGGTCCTCGAGCCCGCCGACCGGGCGCTGGAGACGGTGATGCTCGGCCTGCGGCTGCGCGACGGGCTCCCGCTGACCGCGCTGTCCGACACCGGCCGGCTGCGCGCCGCCGACGCCGTCGCCCGCGGCCTGCTCGACGCCGGGGCGCACGCGGCCGGGCGGGCGGTGCTCACCGACCGCGGCCGGCTGCTCGCCGACGCCGTCGTCCGCGACCTCACCGACTGACCTCCGGGCCTGACGGATGTCAGGCCGGGACGGCGACGTCCCGCACTACTGCCGGCGCCGCAGGGCGCGGCAGGCTCCGGGTGTGCTCACCGATGCGCCGGGCCCGCGCGGGCTACGGTCGGTCGGCGTGGACGCCCGATCCCGCTGGCAGCGCCTCGGGTGGACGCTGCCCTGGCTGCTGTTCCAGGTCTTCCCGATCGCCGACCTGGTCACCACCGACCGGCCGGCGGCGGTCCGGGTCGTCGCCGGGGCCGCGCTGGTGGCCTTCACCACCGTCTACCTCGACGTCTTCCGGCGGGCCTTCGGCGGTGGCTGCTGGGGCCCACCGGCGCTGGGCCGGCTCGCGGTGGTCGCGGCCCTCGGGACCGGGCTCGCCGTCTGGCTGGGCCCGTCCTGGGCCGGGCTGATGATCTACGTCTCGGCGGCCGCGGCGGCGTCGCTGCCGCAGCGCTGGACGTGGCCGGCCGTGGCCGCGGCCGCGGCGGTGTGCGCGCTGGTGCTGGCCGTCCACGGCGACCTCGACGACCTGTTCTTCCTGCCGGTGCTGTGCCTGCTCACCGCCTTCGGCCTGCACGGCACCCGGCACCTGGTCACGGTCAACACCGAGCTGGCCGAGGCGCGGGAGGAACTGGCCCGCAACGCCGTCGCCGAGGAGCGGCTGCGCTTCGCCCGCGACCTGCACGACCTGCTCGGCCACAGCCTGTCGCTCATCGCGCTCAAGAGCGAGCTGGCCGGCCGGCTCGCCGAGGCCGACCCCGCCCGGGCGCGCGCGGAGATGGCCGACGTCGAGGCCGCCGCCCGTCGGGCGCTGGCCGAGGTCCGCGACGCGGTCAGCGGCTACCGACAGGTCAGTTGCGCGCAGGCGCTGGCCGAGGCCCGCTCGGCGCTCTCCGGCGCGGGGATCGCCGTCCGGCTGCCCGCCCGGGTGCCGACCCTCCCCGGCCCGGTCGACGCCGCGCTGGGCTGGGTGGTCCGCGAGGCCACCACCAACGTGCTGCGGCACAGCGGCGCCCGCGCGGTGGCCGTCACCCTCACCGACGACGGCACGGAGGCGGTCCTCACCGTGACCGACGACGGCCGGGGCCCGGCCGACGACACCGCCCCCGGGTCGGGGCTGACCGGCCTGGCCGAGCGGGTCGGTGCCCTGGGCGGCGCGCTCACCGGCGGCGCCGGCCGCGACGGCGGCTACGAGCTGCGCGCCGTCCTGCCGCTGGCGCCCGCGGCGGTCCCGGCGGGGGCGCCCCGGTGATCCGCGTCCTCGTGGCCGAGGACCAGTCGATGGTCCGCGGCGCGCTGCGGGCGCTGCTGGAGCTGGAGCCCGACATCACCGTCGTCGCCGAGGTCGGCCGCGGTGACCAGGTGCTCGCCGCCGCCCGCGAGCACCACCCCGACGTCGCCCTGCTCGACATCGAGATGCCCGGCCGGGACGGCATCGAAGCCGCCCGCGAGCTGGCCGCCGAGCTGCCGGCCGTGCGCGCGGTCGTGCTGACCACGTTCGGCCGGCCGGGCTTCCTGCGCCGCGCGATGGAGGTCGGCGCGGCCGGCTTCCTCGTCAAGGACGCCCCGGTCGCCGAGCTGGCGAGGGCCATCCGGGCCGTCGTCGCCGGGGAACGGGTGATCGACCGGCAGCTGGCCGCCGCCGCGCTGGCCATCGGCGCCACCCCGCTCTCGGCGCGGGAGGCCGACGTGCTGCGCGAGGCCGCCGACGGTGCCACGGTGGCCGACATCGCCCGCCGGCTGTTCCTCTCCGAGGGCACGGTGCGCAACTACCTGTCCTCGGCGATCGG
Organism: Geodermatophilus sp. SYSU D00700; assembly: GCF_054050255.1. Taxonomy (NCBI): domain Bacteria; kingdom Bacillati; phylum Actinomycetota; class Actinomycetes; order Geodermatophilales; family Geodermatophilaceae; genus Geodermatophilus; species Geodermatophilus sp. SYSU D00700. The sequence goes on from NZ_JBJGZA010000043.1 coordinate 10,862, forward strand.
CAAGACCGGCGCGCGCACCCGGGTGGAGGCCGCCCGCGTCGCCGCCGACAAGGGCTGGCTCTGACGCTCAGAGCTCCAGCTTCATCCCGACGTGCGAGGCGACGTAGCCCAGCCGCGCGTAGAAGCGGTGCGCGTCGGGACGGCGCCGGTCGGTGGTGAGCTGCACCAGCGCGGCGCCGCGGTGTCGGGCCTCGTCGGCCACCCACCCGAGCAGCGCCCCGCCCAGGCCGCGCCCGCGGGCCGACGAGGACACCCGCACGCCCTCCACCTGGGCACGCAGCGCGCCGCCGCGGGAGAGCCCCGGCAGGAACGACAGCTGCAGCGTGCCCACGACCGTGCCGCCGTCGTCGGCGACGACGAGCAGGTGCGCCGGATCGGAATCGACGGCGGCGAAGGCCGTCTCGTAGGGCGCGAGGTCGGCGGCCTCGCGGCCGGCGCCCAGCGGGTCGTCGGCCAGCAGCGCGACGACCGCGGGCACATCGGCGGCGGTGGCCCGGCGCACGACGACGCCGTCGGCCAGCGGGCGGGGGAGGGTCAGGACGCCCGGAACGGGTCGGCGGGCATCAGCGCGTCGAGGTCGAGCACCCGCACGTGGATGACGGTGCGCTGCTGCAGCGCCGCCCGCAGCGCCCGGTGCAGGCCGTCCTCGAGGTAGAGGTCCCCGTGCCACTGGACGGCGTGCGGGAACAGGTCGCCGTAGAAGGTCGAGTCGTCGGCCAGCAGCGTGTCCAGGGCCAGCTCGCGCTTGGTGGTGACCAGCGTGTCGAGCCGGATCTGCCGGGGCGGGATCATCGCCCAGTCACGCGGGGACAGGCCGTGCTCGGGATAGGGGCGGCCGTTGCGCACCGCTTTGAAGATCAGGGACCCGACCTCCGTCCGACCCACCCCGTTCCGGCACCGTCCGCCCGTCACCCTATCGGCCGTGCGGGTGACCCGTTCGGCCCCGTCCAGAGGCTCACCGCGAGCTCGCGAGCGGAGAGCGGGACGGGGCCCTTCGCGTATGCTGGGCTGGCACTCCGTCCGTGCGAGTGCCAGCCCGCCCGTGGTGGCCGGCGCGCGCCGACCACGCCGCCCGGAGCCGCCCGCACGACGACGTCGACCGGTACGGGGAGGTGTCACCGTGGCGCACGACGAACGCCGCCTGCAGGTCCTGCGGGCCATCGTCCAGGACTTCGTCTCCACCAACGACCCGGTGGGCAGCAAGGCCCTGGCCGAACGGCACGACCTCGGGGTCTCGCCGGCCACCATCCGCAACGACATGGCGGTGCTGGAGGAGCAGGGCTACATCACCCAGCCGCACACCAGCGCCGGCCGGGTGCCCACCGACAAGGGCTACCGCCTGTTCGTCGACCGGCTCTCCTCGGTCAAGCCGCTGTCGGCCGCCGAGCGCCGGGCGATCGAGCGGTTCCTCGACGGCGCGGTCGACCTGCACGACGTCCTGGGCCGCACCGTGCGCCTGCTCGCGCAGCTGACCCACCAGGTCGCCGTCGTGCAGTACCCCGCGCTCTCGCGCAGCGCCGTGCGCCACCTCGAGGTGGTGCAGCTGACCGGCTCCCGGCTGCTGCTGGTGCTCATCACCGACACCGGCCGCGTCGAGCAGCGGGTCGTCGACTGCCCGGCCGACGTCACCCGCGACGACGTCGCCGACCTGCGCGCGCTGCTCAGCTCCGCCTTCACCGGCGCCCGGCTCGCCGACGCCGGTGGCAAGGTGCCCGACCTGCTCGACACCGCACCGCCGCACCTGCGCGCGCTGGTCGCCGCGGTCAGCGCCGCGCTGGTCGAGACCCTGGTCGAGCCGGGCGAGGACCGGCTGGTCATCGGCGGCACGGCGAACCTCGCCCGCGTCGCCGTCGACTTCCCCGGCAGCCTGCGCCCGCTGCTCGAGGCGCTGGAGGAGCAGGTCGTCGTCCTCCGGCTGATCAGCGAGGTCGACGCCGGCGGGGCGGTGCTCGTGCGGATCGGCGAGGAGAACGCCCACGAGGCGCTGGCCGGTGCGTCGGTCGTGTCCGTGGGGTACGGCACCGGCGACCGGGCGCTGGGCGGGCTGGGCATCGTGGGCCCGACCCGCATGGACTACCCGGGCAACATGGCCGCGGTCCGCGCCGTGGCCCGCTACGTCGGCCAGCTGCTGGCCGAGAGCTGAGGTCTGTACACCCGATGGCAACCGACTACTACGGCGTCCTGGGGCTGTCCCGGGGCGCGTCCGACGCCGACATCAAGAAGGCCTACCGGCGGCTGGCGCGCGACCTGCACCCCGACGTCAACCCCGATCCCGAGGCCAAGGAGCGCTTCCAGGAGGTCAGCCGCGCCTACCAGGCGCTGACCGACCCGGACAAGCGCCGCATCGTCGACCTCGGCGGCGACCCCTTCGACAGCGGTGCCGGCGCCGCCACCGGCTCGCCCTTCGGGCAGGCCGGCTTCGGCGGGCTCGGCGACATCATGGACGCCTTCTTCGGTGGCGGGGCCATGGGTGGGCGCGGCCCGCGCAGCCGGGTCCGCGCCGGGGACGACGCGCTCATCCGCATCGAGCTCGACCTCGAGCAGACGGTCTTCGGCACCACCGAGGAGATCACCGTCGACACCGCCGTGCTGTGCGGTACGTGCTCCGGCGCGGGCACCGCCCCCGGCACCCATCCGGTCACCTGCACCACCTGCTCGGGCCGTGGCGAGGTGCAGAGCGTGCAGCGCTCCTTCCTCGGCCAGGTGGTCAGCACCCGGCCGTGCCCGACCTGCGCCGGCACCGGGCAGGTCATCCCCGACCCCTGCCCCGAGTGCGGCAGCGAGGGCCGGGTGCGCGCCCGCCGCACCATCCCGGTCAAGGTGCCCGCCGGCGTCGAGGACGGCATGCGCATCCGGCTCACCGGCCGGGGCGAGGTCGGTCCCGGCGGCGGACCGGCCGGTGACCTCTACGTCGAGATCCGCGAGCGCCCGCACGAGGTCTTCACCCGCGACGGCGAGGACCTGCACTGCCACGTCAGCCTGCCGATGACCGCCGCGGCGCTGGGCACCACGCTGCCGCTGACGCTGCTCGACGGCGAGGACACCGACGTCGACGTGCGGCCGGGCACCCAGCCGGGCACCGTGCTGACGATGCGCGGCAAGGGCGCTCCGCGGCTGCGGGCGACCGGCCGGGGGAACCTGCTGGTGCACGTCGACGTGATGACGCCGACCCGCCTCGACGCCGAGCAGGAGAAGCTGCTGCGCGAGCTCGCCGCGCTCCGCGGGGAGGACCGGCGCGAGCCGGCCGCCGAGGGGCCCGGGGGGTTGTTCTCCCGGGTGCGGAACCCGTTCAGGTGAGCGCTCCGGTCACCGACGACCAGCACCCCGCGCAGGACGGCTCGCCGCTGTTCCTGCTCGACGAGCTGCCCGGGACCGCCGAGCTGCTCGTCGGCGGCGGTGAGGGCCGGCACGCCGTCGACGTCCTCCGGCTGACCCCCGGTGAGCCGGTGCGGGTCGGGGACGGCCGCGGCACCGTCGTCGAGGGGACCGTGCTCGACGCCGGCCCGTCGGGGCTGCGCGTGCAGGTGACCGCCCGCCACGAGGTGCCCGCGCCGGAGCCGGAGTTCGTCCTGGTCCAGGCGCTGCCCAAGGGCGACCGCGGTCCCCTCGCCGTCGAGCTGGCCACCGAGCTCGGCGTCGACCGGATCGTCCCGTGGGCCGCCGCCCGCTGCGTCACCCGCTGGCGCGAGGACCGGGTGGAGAAGGGCCTGGCGAAGTGGCGGGCCGCGGCGCGGGCGGCGGCCAAGCAGGCCCGCCGGCCGCGGGTGCCCGAGATCGGCGAGCTCATGACCACCCGCCAGGTGTGCGGCGAGGTCGGGGACGTCGACCTGGCGGTGGTCCTGCACGAGCAGGCCGGCCGCCGGCTGGCGGGTCTCGAGGTGCCCCGCAGCGGCACGGTCGCCGTCGTCGTCGGGCCCGAGGGCGGCCTGACCGACGGCGAGGTGGTCGCGCTGCGCGCCGCGGGCGCGCAGGCCGTGCGGCTCGGGCCGGAGGTGCTGCGCACCTCGACCGCCGGCGCGGCCGCGCTGGCCGCCCTGTCCATGCGCACCCGCTGGTCCTGACGGCGGGTCGTGCCGAGCCTGCGCCACGATCAGGTGACCTGATCGTCGGGCGTCCTCCCTCACCGCGCACCGTGAGGGAGGACGCGTTGCGGTGAGGGAGGACGTCGCCGCGCCCTAGGGTCGACGCCGTGAGCGACTGCCTGTTCTGCCGGATCGTCGCCGGGGAGATCCCCGCCGACGTGGTGCACGAGACCGACCGCACGCTGGCCTTCCGCGACGTCAACCCGCAGGCCCCCACGCACGTGCTGGTGATCCCCAAGGACCACCACCCCACGGTGGCCGCGCTGGCGCAGGCCGACCCCGACCTGCTGGGGGCCGTCGTCCGGGCCGTGTCGGCGGTCGCCGTCCAGGAGGGCCTGGCCACCGAGGACGGCGTCGAACCGGGGTACCGGGTCGTCACCAACACCGGCCCGCAGGCCGGTCAGTCGGTCGACCACGTGCACCTGCACGTCCTCGGCGGCCGCCGCATGACCTGGCCCCCGGGGTGACCCCGTGGCCGGCGGTGGCAGGGTGGCGGCATGACCGACGCCGGCAGCGCCGCTCCCGTCCGGATCGAGCGGGACGGCGACGTCGCCGTCGTCGTGCTGGACAAGCCACCGCTGAACCTGTTCGACGAGCCGGTGTTCGCCGCCTTCGAGCAGGTCGCCGCCGAGCTGGCCGCGCTCACCGCCCCGGGCCGTCCTGGCCGCGCCCGGGCGGTGCTGGTCGAGGCGCGCGGCCGGGTGGTCTCCGCCGGCGTCGACGTCCACGCCTTCCGGGACATCGCCGAGGGCCCCGACCCGGCGCAGCACGGCGCGGCGCTGTGGGCCCGGCTGCTGCGCGTGGCGCAGGCGTTCGAGGACCTGCCGGTGCCCACCGTCTTCGCCGCGCACGGGCTCACCCTCACCGCCGCCTTCGAGCTGGCGCTGGCCTGCGACGTGCTGCTGGCCGCCGAGCGGGCGTCGTTCGGCCTGGTCGAGATCGTCGTGGGGCTCACCCCGTCGATGGGCGGGCCGCAGCGGCTGGCCGAGCGGGCCGGCCCGGCGCGGGCCAAGGAGCTCGTCTTCACCGGCGAGCACTACCCGGCGGCGGTCCTGGAGCGGTGGAACGTGGTCAACCGGGTGCTGCCCGACGACGGCTTCGCCGCGGCCGCCCGCGAGTACGCCCGCCGGGTCGCCGCGGGCCCCACGGTCGCGCACGCGGCCACCAAGCGCCTCGTGACGACGGCGGTGCGGCACGGCGCGCGGGCCGCCGACGACGTCACCCCGCAGGTGTCCGGCCCGCTGTTCGCCACCGCCGACCTGCGCGGCGCCGTGGCCTCCTTCCTCGAGGAGGGGCCGGGGAAGGCCGCGTACGAGGGGCGCTGAGCGTCCTCGGGCGGGATTCCGGGTCGCGCGGCGCGGGTAGACTCGGACGGTCCGATCCCCGTGCCAGGAAGGCAGGGTCGAGGGTTCTTGCCCGACACCTCCCCGAACGTCCCCGTGCCCGGCGCCCCCACCTCGCGTGAGGCCTCCGCCCAGGCCGCCACGGCGGACGTCGCCGCCGCTCTCGCGACCCCCGCGCCGGCGGCGGTCCGCACCACCATCACCGTCCCCGACCAGGTGTCGATGGTCGCCCTCCTCGGCTCCGGCGACGAGCTGCTGCGCCTGGTCGAGAGCGAGCTCGCCGCCGACGTGCACGTGCGCGGCAACGAGATCGCGGTGACCGGCCAGCCGGCCGACAACGCCTTCGCCGTCCGCGTCTTCGACGAGCTGATCGCGCTGCTGGGCACCGGCCAGGCGCTGCGCCCGGACTCGGTGCGCCGCGTGATCGGCATGCTGCGCAGCGGCGGCTCCGAGCGCCCGGCCGACGTCCTCAGCCTGGACATCATCAGCCGCCGCGGCCGCACCATCCGGCCCAAGACGCTGAACCAGAAGCGCTACGTCGACGCGATCGACGCGCACACCGTCGTCTTCGGCATCGGCCCGGCCGGTACCGGCAAGACCTACCTGGCGATGGCCAAGGCCGTGCAGGCGCTGCAGACCAAGCAGGTCAACCGGATCATCCTCACCCGGCCCGCGGTCGAGGCCGGGGAGCGGCTGGGCTACCTGCCGGGCACGCTCAGCGAGAAGATCGACCCCTACCTGCGGCCGCTGTACGACGCGCTGCATGACATGGTCGACCCGGAGTCCATCCCGCGGCTGATGCAGTCGGGGACCATCGAGGTCGCCCCGCTGGCCTACATGCGCGGACGCACGCTCAACGACGCCTTCGTCATCCTCGACGAGGCGCAGAACACCACCGCCGAGCAGATGAAGATGTTCCTCACCCGGCTCGGTTTCGGCTCGAAGATCGTCGTCACCGGCGACGTCACCCAGGTCGACCTGCCCGGCGGCGCGCAGAGCGGTCTGAAGGTCGTGCGGGAGATCCTCGACGGCATCGAGGACGTGCACTTCGCCAACCTGACCAGCTCCGACGTCGTCCGCCACCGGCTGGTCGGCGACATCGTCGACGCCTACGAGCGCTGGGACGCCGCCCACCAGCAGAGCGGCGGCGCCCGGCCCGCCGTCCCGGCCCGGCCGGCCCGGCCCACGCGCCGGCAGGGGAGCTGAGCGCCGTGCCGGTCGAGGTGGCCAACGAGTCCGAGATCGCCGTCGACGAGGCCGAGCTGACCGGGATCTGCCGGTACGTGCTGGCCGAGATGGGCGTCAACCCGATGGCCGAGCTGTCGGTCCTGTGCGTCGACCCGGACTACATGGCGGTGCTGCACGAGCGCTGGATGGGCGAGAAGGGCCCGACCGACGTCCTGGCCTTCCCCATGGACGAGCTCGACACCTCCCGGCCCGACGACCCCGAGCCCGGCCCGGCGCTGCTCGGCGACGTCGTGCTGTGCCCCTCGGTGGCGGTCCGGCAGGCCCGCGCCGCCGGGCACACGATGGACGACGAGCTGCTGCTGCTGGCCACCCACGGCGTGCTGCACCTGCTCGGCTACGACCACATGGAGCCCGAGGAGGAGCGGGAGATGTTCGGCCTGCAGACCCGCCTGCTCGAGGGCTGGCGCACGGCCCCGCGGCAGCCGGTGACCGGCGAGCCGGCCGAACGGGGCCAGTCCTCCCGGTGAGGGCACCGCGATGAGCCCCGGTGCGGTCACCCTCCTGGTCGTCGCGATCTGCCTGGTGCCGCTGGCCGGCGCCTTCGGGGCCGTGGACGCCGCGCTGCAGCGGGTGTCGCTGGCCCGCGTCGAGGAGCTGCGCCGTGACGGCGTGCGCCGCGCGGCGGGCCTGGAGCAGGTGCTCGACGAGCGGGCCCGCGCCGTCGCGCTGCTGCTCCTGCTGCGGATCGTCTGCGAGATGGTGGCGGCGGTGCTCGTCGCCGTCGTCGTGGTGGGCAGCCTCGGGACGACGTGGCAGGCGGTGCTCGCCGCGGCCGCGGTCATGACCGTGGTCAGCTACGTGCTGGTCGGCGTCGGCCCGCGGACCCTCGGCCGCCAGCACGCCTACCCGATCGCGCTGCGCACCGCCGGGCTGGTGCGGCTGCTGGTGCGGGTCCTGGGCCCGGTCGCGACGCTGCTCATCCTGCTCGGCAACGCCATCACCCCCGGCCGCGGCTACCGCGACGGCCCGTTCTCCACCGAGGTGGAGCTGCGCGAGCTGGTCGACCTGGCCGAGGAGCGCGGCGTGGTCGAGTCCGGCGAGCGCAACATGATCCACTCGGTGTTCGAGCTGGGCGACACGATCGCCCGCGAGGTCATGGTGCCGCGCACCGACGTCGTCTGGATCGAGCGCACCAAGACCGTCCGGCAGGCCATGGCGCTGGCGCTGCGCAGCGGGTTCAGCCGGATCCCGGTGATCGGGGAGAACGTCGACGACGTCGTCGGCGTCGTCTACCTCAAGGACCTCGTCCGCCGGTCGCAGAACCTCGGGGAGAGCCGCGGGCCGAGGGTCGAGGAGCTCATGCGCCCGCCGGCGTTCGTGCCCGAGTCCAAGCCGGTCGACGAGCTGCTGCGCGACATGCAGGCCCGCCGCATCCACATCGCGATCGTCGTCGACGAGTACGGCGGGTTCGCGGGCCTGGTGACCATCGAGGACATCCTCGAGGAGATCGTCGGCGAGATAGCCGACGAGCACGACGCCGAGCAGCGGCCCCCGGTCGAGCACCTCGACGACGGCTCGGTGCGGATCACCGCCCGGCTGCCGGTCGAGGACCTCGCCGAGCTCTTCGACGTCGAGCTGCCCGGCGACGACGACGTCGAGACCGTCGGCGGCCTGCTCGCCCGCGAGCTCGGGCTGGTGCCGATCGAGGGCTCGGCCGCCGAGGTCGCCGGCCTGCGGCTGGTCGCGGAGAGCACCGGCGGGCGGCGCAACCGCATCGACACGATCCTGGTCACCCGCGTTCCCGACGCCGACCCCGAGCACCAGGCGGGGGCCAGCCGGGCCGAGGTCCCGGCGGCCGTCGAGAGCTGACGACTCCCGCGGGCATGGCAGGCTGACGCCCCGTGCCCGACCTGCAGCCCGAGGACGCCAAGCTCGTCACCCTGGCCCGCTCCGCGCGCGCCCGCACCGGCGCCGCCGAGGGGGCCGCGGTCCGCGACACCGACGGGCGGACCTACGTCGCCGCCTCGGTCGCGCTGCCCTCGCTGCGGTTGTCCGCGCTGCAGGCCGCGGTGGCCGCGGCGGTCTCCAGCGGCGTCGAGGGGCTGGAGGCGGCGGTGCTCGTCTCCGACGCCGACGCGGTCGAGCAGGAGGGCCTGGCCGCGGTGCACGACCTGACCCCGTCCGCGCCGGTGATCCTCGCCGGCCCCGACGGCGTCGTCCGCGCCACCACCTGAGGCGGGCCTCAGGCCGCCAGACCCAGCAGCAGCAGCGTCCCGCCGAAGACGAGGCCGCTGGCGACCAGGGTGACCGTCGTGTACCCGAGGATGTCGCGCATCTTCAGCCCCGCGATGGCCAGCACCGGCAGTGCCCAGAACGGCTGGATCATGTTGGTCCACTGGTCCCCGTAGGCGACCGCCATGATCGCCACGGCCGGGTCGACGCCCAACCGTTCGGCGGCGTCGAGCACGATCGGGCCCTGGACGGCGAACTGGCCGCCGCCGGACGGGACGAAGAAGTTGACCAGGCCCGCGGAGAGGAAGGTCAGCAGCCCGAAGGTCGTGGGCGACGCGACGTCGACGAAGGCGTCGGACAGCACCGTGATGAGCCCGGTGGCCGTCATGATCCCGAGGATCCCGGCGTAGAGCGGGAACTGGAGGAGGATCTCGCCGACGTTGGAGGCGGCGTTCTTGACCAGCGCGATGAGCTCGAAGGGGTTGCGGACCAGCAGCAGGATCAGCGCCAGGAAGGTCCAGTTGACGACGTCGAGGGTCGGGGTCCCCCCGTCGACGTAGTGCAGGACCAGGTAGGCGACCAGCAGCAGCCCGGTGAGCAGGGTCGGCACGCGGCTTGCGTCGACCCGGTCCGCGGGGGTGACCACCGCGTCCTCCGCGGCGGGCGCGGTGCCGTACTCGGCCCCGGCGGGCAGCGGGACGACCTTCTCGTTCCCCCGGGGGGCGGCCCAGCCGATGGCCAGCCCGACCACGACGATGGTGACCGCGGCGGCGGTCAGGTTCCACCAGGCGAAGGTCGTCTCCGTGACCGGGATCGTCCGCCCGAGCTGCTCGGCGAGGAAGGACCCCTCGGTCGCGGCGGTGAGCGGTCCCGAGCCCGAGTAGCCCATGTGCCAGATGACGTAGCCGGAGTAACCGGCCGCCACCAGCAGCGGGAAGTGCAGCCGCAGCCCCCGCTCCCGACCCTGCTCGGCCACCTCCTTGGCCAGGATCGCCCCGACGACCAGGCCCAGCCCCCACGTGATGAGCGAGGCCAGCGCCGCGACGACGAAGACGTAGATGTAGGCGCTGCGCGGGGAGCGGGGCACCCCGCCCAGCCGGACCAGGAGACGCCGCACCGGTCCGGTGTTGGCCAGGGTGTGGCCGAGCAGCAGGATGAGTGCCATCTGGGTGATGAAGGCCAGCAGCCCGGCCAGCCCGTCGCCCCAGGCGGTCACCACCTCGCGCGGCCCGGAGTCGGTGAGCAGCAGGGCCAGCAGCGCGACGACGAACGTCAGCACGATGGCGAAGACCAGCGCGCTGGGGATGTAGCGCTCGACGACGTTGTTCACCGGGCGCATCACCGCGGCCAGTCCACCCGAGCGGCCTCCGGTGCCGCGCGGGTCGCTGCCGGGGTCCGTCCTGGTCATGTGCCGCCTCCCGCGGGGCTCCGGCCCGTGCCCGGGGGCGCCGGGACGGGGCGCGGCCGACGGCCGCCGCACTCGCGATCGTGGCACCGGCCGGTCGGTTCCGCGTGCCGGTCCGCAGCCGCACCGGATGGCAGTCCTCCTGCGGTGGGCGTCGGTCCTGCCACTGGTGCCACCGGTCCGGGACGACGATCGTCGAGGCGTGACGACGCTCCTGTTCCTCCTCCTGGTCCTGCTCGTCCTGCAGTCGCTCGGCCGCCCGACCGCCCCCGTCCGCGACCGGGCCACCTCGTGGACCGAGACCGGGCAGCGTCTGGTCGCCGACGTCGTGGCCGGCGTCCGCGTGCTCAGCCGGCTCGACGCCGTTCGCCGCGACCGGATCGGCCGTCCCTGGTCCTGACCGACGCGTCCGCCCCGTCCTCCCCACCCCTGGCCCGCTCGGGGCGGGACCCGGGACGGGGCCGCACCGGGTCCCGCCCGGTGCGGCCCTCCCCCCGACGTCAGGGACGCAGCGCGGCGCGGGCCACCGGCAGCAGCGCGGCGAGCTGCACGGCGCCGCCGAGGACGCTGACCGCCACCGGGAACTCGCCGCTGGTCAGCACGAACCCGGCCAGGAAGACCGGCGCCGCCCACACGGTCACGTCGCGGCGGGCGCGGACCAGGGCCGCCGTGCCGACCAGGGTGCCGAGGATCGCGCAGAGGAGGAACGGGGTGAGCACGGCGAAGGGCGTGCCGTCCTGGACGGCGGTCCACAGCCCGGCCGCGCCGGGACCGCCGGACTCGGCGACGACGGCGGCCATGAGGCGCAGGCCGGCGAAGCCGCCACCGCCGATGGCGCCGAGGGCCAGCAGGGCCGCGGCCGCACCCGACAGCCAGGGCGCGCTGCGGCGGCCGGCCAGGGCGATCGTCGCGGCCACCGCGACCGAGGTGGCCATCGCGACGAGGTAGGCGCTCAGCGCGACCGTGTAGCGGGTGGGGTGCTCGGCCACCCCGGCGAGGAACCCGACCGCCTCGTCGCGGGGCAGGCCGGCGGGGGAGAGCGCGTACTGCACGGCCAGGGCGACCGGTGAGACGAGCGCGGCGCCGACGAGCACCCGGCGCCGGGCGTGCGGCCGGCCGGCGGCCGCCTCGGGTCCGGCCGGCTGCGCTCCCCGGACGGCGGTGGTCCGGTCCGGTGCGACGAGGCCGGCGCCGAGCTGGGTGCTGCTGGTCATGGGGGGTTCCTCCTGGTGGGCCCGGCTCCGTCGGCCGGCAGGAGGACCGTCGCCCGCCGCGCGTCCCGGGGGCATCGGGCGCCGGTCCCGACTCGCGGTGGTCCGGGTGTCCCTGGTCGCCGGGACACCGGCGTGTGCATCATGTCGCGGTGCCCAGCCCCCGGACCGCGCTCGCCGTCGCCGGGGCCGGTGCCGGGATCGCCTGCGCCGCGGCCGCCGTCGTCGTCGCGCTGACCGGCCCGGGGGAGCCCGACCTCCCCGCGCTGGCCTGGGGACTCGTGGGCGCCACCGGCTTCGGCGGGCTCGGCGCGCTGGTCGCCGCGCACCGCCCCCGCCTGGCGGCCGGCTGGCTCATGCTGCTGGTCGGCGTCTGCAGCGGCGGTGTCGCCCTGGCGACCGTGTACGCGGCGGCCACCCTGCCCGCCGACCCCGGCTCGGCCTCCGGCGCGCTCGCGTTCTGGATCTCCACCTGGCTGTGGGTCCCCGCCTACGTCCCGGTGCCCGGCCTGCTGCTGCAGGTGCTGCCCACCGGGCTCCTGCCCGGACCGCGCTGGCGGGCCGCCGCCTGGGTGTCCGCCCTCGCCTGCGTCCTGGGACCGCTGGGCTGGGCGATCACCCCCTACGCGGAGCAGGACCAGCCGCCGCCCGCCGCCTACGGCCCGGTGGAGAACCCGGTCGGGGTCCCCGGCGCCTGGGCGCTGGTCAGCGTCGCCCTGCTGCTCTTCCTGACCAGCGCGGTGCTGGGCGTGGCCTCCCTCGTCGTCCGGCTGCGGCGCAGCGCCGGGCTGGAGCGCGAGCAGGTGCTGTGGGTGCTGGCCGGCGCCCTCGGGACGGTGCTGTTCCTCGCGCTGGCCTGGGCCGTGCCCGCGGCGCAGGCGCTGCTGGTCGCGGCGGCGCTGCTGCCGCTGCCGACCGCGATCACCTGGGCGCTGGTGCGCACCCGACTCTGGGACGTCGACCGGGTGCTGGGCCGCACGCTGGTCTACCTGTCGCTGAGCCTGCTCACCCTGGCCGTCTACGGGCTGCTGCTGGTGCTGGCCGGGCGCTTCCTCGGCGCGCTCACCGGCCGGTCGGACCTGCTGGTGTTCGCCGTCGCCGCCGTGCTCGTCCAGCCCGCGCGCGACCGGCTGCAGCGGGCGGTCAACCGGCTGCTCTACGGCGAGCCCGTCGAGCCCGAGGTCGCTGTGAGCGGGCTGGGCCGGCGGGTGGACTCCGCGACCTCGCCGTCGGAGGTGCTGCCCGGCGTGGTCGAGGTGCTGGCGCGCACGCTGCGCCTGGAGCACGTCGCGCTGCGGCTGCCCGGCCGCGCGCCGGTGACCCACGGCGAGCCCGCCGGCCGGGTCGAGACCCTGCCGCTGGTCCACCAGGGCCGCCCGGTCGGGGAGCTGGACCTGGTGCTGCCGGTGGGCGGGCTCGGACCCCGGCTGCGGGCGCTGCTCGGGGAACTGGTCCGCCAGACCGCGCAGGCCGCGCACGCCGTCCTGCTCGGTGAGGAGCTGCAGCGCTCCCGCGAGTCGATCGTCACCTCCCGCGAGGAGGAGCGGCGCCGGCTGCGGCACGACCTGCACGACGACCTCGGCCCCGGGCTCGCGGCCACCGCCATGCAGCTGGAGGCCGCCGCCGAGCTGGTGCCGCTCGACCCGCACCGCGCCGCGACGATGCTCGACTCCGCCGCCGCCTACCTGCGCGGCAGCGTCGCCGAGGTGCGCCGGATCGTCGACGACCTGCAGCCGGCCGCGCTGTCCGACCTCGGGCTGGTCGGCGCCGTCCGCGCGCACGCCGCCCGGCTGGCCGACGGCGGCATCGACGTCGTCGTCGAGACCGACGGCGACCTGGGCGACCTGCCGGCCGCCGCCGAGGTCGCCGCCTTCCGGATCGTGGGAGAGGCCGTGACCAACGTCGCCCGGCACGCGCAGGCCACCCGCGTGCACGTCACCCTCGCGCACCGCGACGGCGCGCTGCACCTGTGCGTGGCCGACGACGGGATCGGTGTCCGCCCGGGCACCCGGACCGGCGTCGGGCTGGGCTCGATGCACCAGCGGGCGGCGGAGCTCGGCGGCAGCTGCACCGTGACCAGCGGCCCGGGGACCACGGTGCGCGCCGTCCTGCCGGCGGGTGCGGCGTGACCGCCCGCCGGACGACGGTGCTCGTCGTCGACGACCACCCGATGTTCCGCGAGGGGCTGGTGGCCCTGGTCGACGCGCTCGACTGGGCCGAGGTCGTGCAGGAGGCCGGGGACGCGGCGGCCGCGGTCGCCGCCGCGCGGGAGCACCGCCCGGACGTCGTGCTCATGGACCTGCACCTGCCGGCCGGCAACGGCATCGACGCGACCGCGCAGATCACCGCCGAGCTGCCCGGCACCGCGGTGCTCGTGCTGACCATGGTCGAGAACGAGGACGCCGTCGCCGCGGCACTGCGGGCCGGCGCCCGGGGTTACCTGGTCAAGGGCGCCAGCCGGGCGCAGATCTCCCGGGCGCTGGCCGCGGTCGCCGACGGCGAGACCATCCTCGGGCGGGAGGTCGGAGGCGCCCTGGCGCGGCTGGACGCCTCCGGCGACGCGCTCGCCGCCTTCCCGACCCTCACCGACCGGGAGCGGGAGGTGCTGGGCCTGCTCGCCACCGGGATGACCAACGGGCAGATCGCCGGCCGGCTGTTCCTGTCGGACAAGACGGTGCGCAACGTGGTCTCGTCGGTCTTCGCGAAGCTGCAGGTCGGCAGCCGGGCGGAGGCGGTGGCGCGGGCCCGCGACGCCGGCCTCGGGGGGGCCGCTCCGGGCCTGGGGGTCGCGCCCCCGGCGTGAGCCGGGCGCCCGCGGGTGGCGGGCGGGGGATGTCGTCGGGCAGTGGGAGACTGGTCCGGTGAGCACGCCGGAGCAGCCGTACCGCAGCGGCTTCGCCTGCCTGGTGGGCCGTCCCAACGCCGGCAAGACCACGCTGACCAACGCCATCGTCGGCGAGAAGGTCGGCATCGTCAGCAACCGGCCCCAGACCACCCGGCACGCCATCCGCGGCGTCGTCCACCGGCCCGGCGGGCAGCTCGTGCTGGTCGACACCCCGGGCCTGCACAAGCCCAAGAGCCTGCTCGGCCGCCGGCTCAACGACGTCGTCCGCGACACCCTCTCCGAGGTCGACGTCGTGGTGTTCTGCATCCCGGCCGACCAGCCGGTGGGCACCGGCGACCGGTTCATCGCCCGCCAGCTGCAGGACGTGACGGCGCCGGTGGTGGTCGTCGTCACCAAGACCGACGCCGCGTCGAAGAAGCAGGTCGCCGAGCAGCTGGTCGCCGCCAGCGCGCTGGTCGAGGCCGCCGAGGTCGTCCCGGTCAGCGCCGTGCGCGGCGACCAGGTCGAGCTGCTGGAGGACCTGCTGGTCGGCCTGCTGCCCGAGGGCCCGCCGCTGTACCCCGAGGAGCAGACCACCGACGAGGACACCGACCGGCAGATCGCCGAGCTCGTCCGCGAGGCGGCGCTGGAGAAGGTGTTCCAGGAGGTGCCGCACTCGCTCGCGGTCACCGTCGAGGAGCTCGTCCGCCGTCCCGACCCCAAGCGCGAGGGCGCGGAGCTGGTCGAGGTGCACGCGCTGCTGCACGTCGAGCGCCCGAGCCAGAAGCCGATGCTGCTGGGGAAGGGCGGGTCGGTCATCAAGGCGATCGGCACCGAGGCCCGCGCCGGCCTCGAGCAGCTGCTCGGCGCGCGCGTCCACCTCGACCTGCACGTCACCGTCCTGGGCGAGTGGCAGGACGACCCGAAGAAGCTGAACAGGCTGGGGTATTGAGCACCACACCGAAGTCGCTGTACCGCGACGAGGGGATCGTCCTGCGCACCCAGAAGCTGGGGGAGGCCGACCGGATCGTCACGGTCCTCACCCGCCGGCACGGCAAGGTGCGGGCGGTGGCCAAGGGCGTGCGCCGCACCAAGAGCAAGTTCGGCGCCCGGCTCGAGCCGTTCAGCCACGTCGACCTGCAGCTCTACACCGGCCGCACGCTCGACATCGTCAGCCAGGCCGAGTCGATCCGCTCCTACGGCCCCGGCATCGTCGCCGACTACCCGGCCTACACCGCCGGCACCGCCGTCCTCGAGACCGCCGACCGGCTCACCGCGGAGGAGAAGGAGCCCTCGCTGCGGCTGTTCCTCCTCGTCGTCGGGGCGCTGCGGGCACTGTCCGAGCGCACCCGGCCCGCCGGGCTGGTGCTCGACGCGTTCCTGCTGCGCGCGATGTCGGTGGCCGGGTGGGAGCCGGCGCTGGGCGACTGCGCGCGCTGCGGCATCGAGGGCCCGCACCGGCACTTCTCCGTCCCGGCCGGCGGCTCGGTCTGCCGCGAGTGCCGCCCGACCGGCTCGGCGATGCCCAGCCCGGTCACCATCGCGCACCTGGAGGCCCTGCTGTCGGGCGACTGGGAGCGGGCCGAGGCCAGCGAGAACGCGCAGCGCCGGGAGGGCAGCGGGCTGGTCGCCGCGCTGCTGCAGTGGCACCTCGAGCGCGGCCTGCGGTCGCTGCCGCTGGTCGACCGTGCCGACCTCGCGCCCCGGCGGGAAGCGGGCCTGCTGAGTGAGGCGTGAGGTCAAGGCGCCGGACCCGCACCGCTCCGGGGTCCGCCCGCCGGCGATCCCGGCCGACCGGGTGCCCGGCCACGTCGCGATCGTCATGGACGGCAACGGGCGGTGGGCGCAGGAGCGCGGGCTGCCGCGGACGGCGGGCCACGAGGCGGGAGAGTCCTCGCTGTTCGACTGCGTCGAGGGCGCCATCGAGCTCGGCGTGAAGGCGATCAGCGCCTACGCCTTCTCCACGGAGAACTGGCGGCGCAGCCCCGAGGAGGTCCGCTTCCTCATGGGCTTCAACCGCGACGTCATCCGCCGCCGCCGCGACGAGATGCACGCGCTGGGCGTGCGGGTGCGCTGGGCCGGCCGGCGGCCGCGGCTGTGGCGCAGTGTGGTCAAGGAGCTCGAGATCGCCGAGGAGCTCACCCGGGACAACGACGTCCTCACCCTCACGATGTGCGTCAACTACGGCGGCCGCGCCGAGATCGCCGACGCCGCCGCCGCGATCGCCCGCGAGGCCGCCGCCGGCCGGCTGGACCCGGGCAAGGTCGACGAGCGCACCGTCGCCCGGTTCCTCGACGAGCCCGACATGCCCGACGTCGACCTGTTCGTCCGCAGCTCCGGCGAGAACCGGACGAGCAACTTCCTGCTCTGGCAGTCGGCCTACGCCGAGTTCGTCTTCCTCGACACCCTCTGGCCCGACTTCGACCGCCGACACCTGTGGGCCGCCTGCGAGGAGTACGCGCGCCGCCAGCGCCGCTTCGGCAAGGCCTGAGGCGGCCTCTCCGGCGTCACCCGAAGCCGGACAGGCCGGCCTCGTCCCACCACTCCACCAGCCGCGCGAGCCCGGCCAGGCCGCCGTTGCGGATGGTCACCACGGCCTGCGTGGCGTCGTCGGTCTCGGTCCAGATGAGCACCGCGGTGTTGTCCGCGTCGACGTAGCAGGCCACCTGCCCCATGACGACGCCGTCGAGGGTCCAGTCCTGGTAGCCCTGCGAGGCCGGGCAGGTCGCCCCGTTCTCCAGCGCGGTCAGCCCCAGGCCGGTGACGTCGTCGGCGAACACAGCGTCGGCGGTCTGGCCGTCGGGGTAGAGGAAGAACCGCGCGGTCCGCGGGCCGGCGGCACTGACCGCGGGACCGCAGTCGACCGCGGCCACGTCGCCGTCCCCGGCGGACGGCGCCGGCCGGCACCCGGGCGCGTCGAAGTCGGCCGGGACGATCGCGAGCAGCGCGTCGTGCTGCGGTCCGGGCACCGGCCGGTCGGGCGGGTCCGCGGCCGGGGCGCCGCCGGAGCCGGCGGTCAGCACGACGACCACGAGCACCGCGGCCAGCAGCGCCGCCGCCGTCAGCAGCGCGGCCGGCAGCAGCGGACGGCGGCCGGCCGGGGGCGGGGCCGGCGGCGCGGCTGGGAGCGGCGGGCTCTGCGGAGGGCGGGGCGCCGCGGCAGCGGCGACGGATGGCCCCGGCGGTGGCGCGGCCGGGCGGGTGTGGGCGACCGGCGGGACGGCGGCGGGCGGGGTCAGCGCCCGCCGGGCGGCCGCGGCCAGCGCGCCCGCCGAGGGCCAGCGGTCGGCGGGGTCCTTGGCCAGGCCGCGGGCCACCACCGCGTCTAGGGCAGGAGGGACGCCGGGGCGCAGCCGCGACACCGGGGGCGGGACCTCGTTGAGGTGCGCCCACATCTGTGGCGCCAGGCCGGTGACCGGGAACGGGCGTCGCCCGGTCAGCGCCTCGAACAGCACGCAGGCCAGCGAGTAGACGTCGGCGCGCGCGTCGGCCGGCCGCTCGAGGAACCGCTCGGGGGCCATGTAGTCGGCGGAGCCGACCGCCGAGCCCACTTGCGTCAGCGCCGTCGCGCCGCCGTCACCGGCGATCGACCGGGCGATGCCGAAGTCGACGAGGTAGACGAACTCGTCGTCCCCGGTGCCGCTGAGCAGCACGTTGCTCGGCTTGACGTCGCGGTGCACCAACCCCTCGGCGTGCGCGGCGTCGAGGGCGTGCGCCACCTGGCCGACGACCGACACCGCCCGCGCCGGCGCCAGCGGACCCTCCTCGGAGATCACCGTGGCCAGGTCGCGCCCGCGGACCAGCCGCATGTCCAGGAAGAGCCGGCCGTCGATCTCGCCGTAGCGGTGGATGGGCACGACGTGCGGCTCGGACAGCCGGGCCGCGGCGTGCGCCTCCCGGCGGAACCGCTCCCGGTACCCGCGCTCGGTGGCGAGGTCCTCGGCGAGCACCTTGAGGGCGACGGTCCGCTGCTGCTCGGTGTCGAAGGCCCGGTACACCTCGCCCATACCGCCCCGGCCGATGCGCTCCTCGAGCCGGTAGGGGCCGAACTGCCGCAACTCCACCCGCGACCTCCCGCACCGGTGGCCGAGCCGGGGAGCCGGCCCCGACGGACGTCGCGGCGCAGTCTAGGGGCGCCCGGGGGCCCCGGACGCGCCCCTCCGCGTGGGCCGGGACAACGGTTCGGGAGACCGCGCCGGAATCCGTTGACAGCCCGCCGACCCCGCCCGACAGTGGCGGCTCCCCGACAGAGGACGGACGCCCCCACCGTGAGCGAGAGCACCGCCGCGCCCCCGCACGCCCAGCACCAGCCGCACCGGCCCGGCGACCTGACCGACGCCCTGGTCGCCACCGACCTGTGGACCGACCAGATGGTGGCCGAGGCCGGCATCCCCGTCGTCGACGTCCCCTTCGTCACCGTCGGCGGTGGCGTGGGGTCGTTCGTGCTCGTCGACTACCTGCGCATCTGCGGTGTCCCCACCGACGCCATCCGTGTCCTGACGCAGCAGCGCACCCCGTGGGAGAGCTACGAGTACCTGACGGCGGTCTCCCAGATCCCGCGCGGTGAGCGGCTGCGCTCGGACTCCTCCGGCACCCCGGACAACATCTGGGGCTTCCCCGGCTACGCCATCCGCGAGGCGCTGCAGGGGGACCTCAAGCAGGCCTGGAACGTGCTCGTCGAGCCGGTCCTCGCCGACTACTACACGCCGAAGGCCGGGATGGTCTTCGACGCGATGGAGAAGGAGATGTACCGGATCCGGTGGCCGGAGATGGTCGTCCCCGGCCAGGTCCGGATGACCCGCCGGCGGGTCGGCGGCGGGTACTTCACCGTGCTCACCCCGCCGGAGGGCGCGACGCCCACCCGGCGGATCGCCTACCGCAGCCAGTTCGTGCACATCGCTGTCGGCTACCCGGGCCTGCGCTTCCTGCCCGACCTGCAGGAGTATCGGGCGGAGCACAACGACTACAGCCGGGTGGTCAACGCCTACGAGCCGCACGAGCACGTCTACGAGCGGATGCAGCAGCGGCCCGGCACCGTGCTGGTCCGCGGCGGCGGCATCGTCGCCTCCCGCGTCCTGCAGCGGCTCATCGACGACCGCGACCGGCGCGGCCTGAACACCCAGATCGTGCACCTGTTCCGCACCTACGTGGACAGGCCGCACGGGCCGAGCCTCTTCATGCGCCGGAAGGGCGCCGACGGCTGGGCCTACCAGGGCTTCAACTGGCCCAAGTCGACCTGGGGCGGCCAGCTGCGGTCCCGGATGTCCCGGCTTGAGGGCGAGGAGCGCGCCCGGATCTACAAGGTCATGGGCGGCACCAACACCCCGGTGCGCAAGGACTGGCAGGAGCAGCTCGCCCGCGGCCGGCAGCAGGGCTGGTACCGCGTCGTCATCGGCCAGATCGACGGGATGCGGCCGGTCGGCGACCTGGTCGAGGTGTCGGTGAACAGCGACCAGGGCCCCCAGGTGGGCACCTTCGACCACGTCATCGACTGCACCGGCCTGGAGGCCGACATCCGCGAGCACCGCGTGCTGGCCGACCTGCTCGACCACTCCAACGCCCAGCGCAACCCGCTCGGCCGCCTCGACGTCCGGCCCGACTTCGAGGTCACCGGCACCCGCAACGGCGGCAAGCTCTACGCCTCGGGCAGCGCCACGCTCGGTGGCTACTTCGCCGGCGTGGACAGCTTCCTCGGCCTGCTCGTGGCCGCGCAGGAGATCACCGACGACCTCGTGGCCCAGGGGTTCGCCCGGAAGCTCACCCCGGGGCGGTCCACCAGCCAGTGGTGGAAGTGGGTCCGCAACACCACCATCTGACGCCCCCTCCCGACGTCGTCTGCGAGAGAGACACCCGTGATCCCCACCCTGAACGGCCGCATCCAGACCCGGGTCTTCCTGCTGGCCACCGTCGGCGTCCTGTGGACGCTCGTGCTCACCCCCCTGCTGCCGACCGGGGCGTCGCTCGGTGCGTCCTACGGGGCCACCTTCTCGGTGCTGCTGATCGTCACCGTGCTGGGCGTGCTCTGGGAGCTCGTCTACCACGGTCTGCAGCAGTTCCGGTGGGAGAAGGACTGGCCGACGTTCTTCACCCTCGTCACCGGCATCCCGGAGGGGCTGCTGGTCTGGTTCCTGCTGGCCGGCGGCGCCACCTGGGTCGACAGCATGCCGGGCCCGGCGTTCGTCATCCTGTTCTCGACCACCTGGCTGCTGGTGTTCCTCGTCGCCAACGGCCCGATGCGCGTGCCGTTCGTGCACTGGCGGAACCAGGGCGGGAGACTCATCTGATGTCGAGTCCCCCGCCTCCGCTCCTCGGTCCCGACACGGCGGGGGCCACGGTCACTCCCTTCGACCAGGTCGCGGTCCGCGTGGCGCCGGGCCCCGACCTCGTCGTCCGGCTGCCCGGCGTGCTCCTCGTCGTGGCGGTCACCACCCAGCCCGCCGCGGCCGCCCCGCCGCCGCCCCGGCCCGCCCTGGCGGGCTGGGGGCCGGCGCCGGTACCGGCCCCGCCCGTGGCCGCGCCGGCCGGTGACGCGCCCGTCGGTGAGCTCGTCGCCCTCTGCCGCCGGGTCTCCGCCGCCGGATCGCGCGCTCCCGGCGTGCGGCTGCACGAGGAGCTGCGCAGCTGGCTGGGCACCGTCGCCGACCCGCCGTCGTTCGCCGTGGTCGCCGCCACCGAAGACGGGCTGGCGCTCGTGCTCGTCGGCGGCGGGGCCGCCGAGGTGCCCGACCTCGGGCTGCGGCTGACCGCGGCGCAGGGGGAGCGGCAGGACGACGGGACGGAGGTCCTCGACCGCTTCGTCACCTGGCCGCCGGCGGCGCTGCACGTGTCGGCCGGCTCGCCGGTGACCACGGCGCCGCACCCGCTGGCCGACCTCGTGGCGGGCGTCGTCCCCGGCGCGGCGGCGGTGCTGTCGCCGGCACCGGCGCCCTCGGCGGCGCCCCTGCCGCCGGCCGGGACGGGGGTCGGCCGCCTCCCCGCGCCGCACGCGGCGACGCCGCAGCAGCCCCCGCCACCGCCGGTGCCGGCTCCGGGAGGTGCCCTCGGGGGATCCGCCGCCGCCCCGCCTCCGTCCCTCGAGAAGGCAGCCCCGCTGCCCCCCGCGCCGGAGCTGCCCGCGCCCAAGAAGTCGGCGCGGCTGTTCGACGCGCCGCCCGAGGCCGAGCCGCCCCGCGAGCCCCTGCCGATCCCCGGCGCCGAGCCGGCGTCGGCCCCGGCAGCCGAGCCGGAGGACGACCGGCCGAGGGTCAAGGGCATCGTCTGCAAGAACGGTCACCTCAACGACCCCCGTGTGAGCTTCTGCGCGCTGTGCGGCATCCGCACGACCCAGCAGACGACCGTGCTGGTCGAGGGCGTCCGCCCGCCGCTGGGCCTGCTCGTGTTCGACGACGGCGCGACGGTCAGCCTCGACGCGGACTACCTGCTGGGCCGGGAGCCGGAGACCGACGCGCGCGTCGCCTCCGGCGAGCTGCGGCCCCTTCTGGTCGTCGACCCGACCGGCGGTGTCAGCCGGCACCACGCCGAGGTCCGTCTCGAGGGGTGGGACGTGCTGCTGGTCGACACCGGCTCGGCCAACGGCACGCTCGTCGCCCCGCGCGGGGCGCCGGGGTGGGGGTCGCTGGTGCCCCACCAGCCGGTCCGACTGACCCCGGGCATGGCGGTCCGCATGGGCGGCCGCCAGTTCGCCTTCGAGTCCCCGCACGGCGCCTACTGACCCGTCCACCGCGCACGGTCCGGCGCCCGTCCTCCGTCCGGGGGACGGGCGCCGCTGTGTCGCCGGGGTCCGGCGCGCGGTCGTGCTCTGCCCCCGGTACGGACCAGAGCACGACCGTCCGCAGCTGCACCCCGGGCGCCGGGCCGGAGCCTCCGCAGACCCCCGGACGCGACGGAGCCCGCGTCCCCGAACGGGACGCGGGCTCCGCAGCGCGGGCGGGACGCTCAGACGGTGCCGGGCCGGGCGGCGATGCCGGCGAGGGTCTCGTCCATGTCCCGGTCGGCGTCGGCCGTGCCGGCGTGCACCAGGAGGATCGGCGTCAGGTCGTCCGCGGCCGGGAGGGGCCCGGCACCCGCCGGCGCCACCAGCAGCGAGGGCAGCGCCTGGCTCTCCGGCTCCACCTGCACCCCGGCCCGGCGCAGCGAGTCGGCCACGCTCCGCTTGACCGTCCGGCGGCCCTCGCCGGCGCGCAGCTGCAGCGGCACAGAGCGGCCGAGGGAGGCGTGGGCGGCCAGCCGCAGCGCGGCCCGCCCGTCGGCGCCGCCGTCCTGGACGACCGCCACCGGGCCCTGCGGCTGCAGCACCGCCGATCCCAGCTCCCCGGACACGGTGACCACCGAGCCGTGCAGCGACGGCGGCCAGGGGGTGCCGGAGCCGTCCGCGGTCAGCGCCTCCTCGACGATGCCCCAGCCGCTGCGCACCAGGACGACGTCGGCGTCGCTGCTGCCGGCGAGGTCGGCGACCTCCGCCCACGGGTCCTCGCTGAAGCGTGAGGCCACCGACGCCTTGAGCCCGCGGGCCTCGACCTGCCGGGCCAGCGTCCGCAGCTCGCCGGCGACGGTCGCCATGAGCTCCAGGTCGGCGCCCAGGCCCGAGGAGACCTCCGGCTTGGGTCGCGAGCGCCGCACGACGCGGGTGAGCACCACCTGCGCCGGCTGCTCGCGGCCGACCAGGTCGCAGGCGAGGTCGACCAGGCCGGCGTCGCGGTCGACGTCGTCCACCACGACGACGACCGTGTAGGCCTCGGTGAGGCCCATCTCGGCGCGCTCGGCCGCGGCGATGTCGCGGTCGAGGATCCGTTGCGGGTAGATGACGTTGAGCAGCGGCGAGGTCATCACCGTGGTGACGACGGCCATGATGACCATGAGCGTGAACATCTCGGCGTCGAGCACGCCCTGCTGGACGCCGATGTTGAGGATGACCAGCTCGGTCAGCCCGCGGGTGTTCATCAGCGTCGCCAGCGCGCTGGCCTGCCGGTGCGGCACCTTCTGCGCGCGGGCCGCCGCGTACGCGCCGATGAACTTGCCGGAGATGGCCACCAGCAGGATCAGCGCCAGCTCGCCGAGGCCGGTGAGGTCGATGGCACCGATGTCGACCTGCAGGCCGGTGACCACGAAGAAGACCGGCAGCAGGAGCAGCACGCTCACCTGCTCGAGCCGGTCGATGATCTCGTGGTTGAGCCGGGCGGCGCCCTTGCGCGGCATGACCACGCCGAAGAGGAAGGCGCCGAAGATGAAGTGGATGCCGATCTCCTCGGCCACCCAGGCGCTGGTCAGGATGCCGATCAGGACGCCGGCCAGCATCTCCGGGGTCAGCTGCCCCAGCCGCTCGTAGCGGGTGACCAGCACCCGCAGCAGCGGCTTGACGACCAGGAACATGACCAGGGCGAAGACCACCGACAGGCTCAGGATCAGCGCGACACCGGTGAACGACGTCGCCGCCACGATCGCCACGACGACGGCCAGCAGGCACCACGCGAGGACGTCGTCGACCGCGGCGCAGGCCAGGGCCAGCACGCCGGTGGGGATCCGGTGCATCTGCCGCTCGGCGAGGATGCGGGCGAGCACCGGGAACGCGGTGATCGACATCGCGACACCGAGGAAGAGCGCGAACCCGAGGTAGGAGATCGCCGCGGTGGAGCCGTCCTCCGCGGTGAAGACGTCGTGGTTGGTGTGCAGGTACGTGGCCAGCAGCACGCCGAGCGCGAACGGCAGGAGGATCGAGGCCAGCGACACCGAGACGGCGATCTTCTCCCGCCCGCGGATGAACGACAGGTCGACCTCGAGGCCGATGAGGAACATGAACAGCACCAGGCCCAGCTGCGCCAGCACGTTGAGGAACGGCCGGATGTCCGGCGGGAACAGCAGGGTGTCGAGGTCGCCGGGCAGGGCGCCCAGCAGGGTCGGCCCGAGCAGGATGCCGGCGACGATCTCGCCGATCACCGCCGGCTGGCCGACCCAGCGGGCGAGTCGGCCCATCAGGCGGGCGAGGACCATGATCACGGCCAGGTCGATGAAGACGTAGGCGACGATCTCTGCGACGGGGCGCGGCTCCACGAGATCTCCGGATGACGTGTACGGGTGGGTGGCAGGGCCGCCCGGGGACTGTCGCGACCGCGGTGCGGTCGCGGGCCGGCCGAGGGCTCCCGGGCGGCGACGGGCGCGGAGCGTAACGGCGGTCTGCGCGGTGTGGGGTGCTTCGCCGCGCGGTGACGGGGCCCATCTCGCGGGGCGGATCGGGTTCCCGGACGGCGGTGCGGCAGGCACACTGTGCCGCTGCCGCGTCGCGGCGTCCCGGTCGTTCCGGGGGGAGAGCAGCGTTTCAGGAGGACAGGGATGGATGCCGTCGGCCTGGTGGGCCCGGCGCCCGCCACCATCGCGGACTACCAGGTGGTCCGCGTGCTCGGTGAGGGCAACAACGGCCGCTTCTACCTCGCCCGCCCGCCGGCGCGCCTGGGCCTGCCCGACGAGTACGTCGCGGTGAAGGTGTTCACCGGCACGCACAGCGAGCAGGCCTACGAGCGCGGGGTCCGGGAGCTGCGGGCCTTCGCCCAGGTGGCCTCGCCCTACCTGGTCAAGGTCTACGACGCGGTGCTGCAGGACAGCTTCCTGTACGCCATGGAGTACTGCCCGCTCGGCTCGCTGGCCGCGCCGGCCCGCCCGCTGGGCCGCGGTGAGGTGCTGCGGGCGGTGGCGC
Organism: Geodermatophilus sp. SYSU D00700; assembly: GCF_054050255.1. Lineage (NCBI taxonomy): Bacteria > Bacillati > Actinomycetota > Actinomycetes > Geodermatophilales > Geodermatophilaceae > Geodermatophilus > Geodermatophilus sp. SYSU D00700. The sequence goes on from NZ_JBJGZA010000043.1 coordinate 35,834, forward strand.
ACGCCGCCCACGCCGCGCACGCGCTGCACGAGGCCGGCCTGACCCACGGTGACATCAAGCCGGCCAACATCCTGCTGACCGAGGACGGCGGCAAGCTCTCCGACCTCGGCCTGGCCCGCTACCTCGCGCCGGGCGTCACGCTGACCGGCATGGCCAGCGCCGCCTCCGTCGAGTACCTCGACCCGGCGCTGCTGCGCGGCGACCGGCCCTCGCGCGCCACGGAGGTCTTCGCCCTGGGCGCCACGCTCAACCGGGCCCTCACCGGCACCGGCCTCTACGGCGAGCTCCCCGACGGTGAGCCGCTGCTGGCGATCCGCCGGGTGATGAACGCCGAGCCGGCGATCAGCCCCGGCCTGACCGACGACGAGGCCGCGCTGGTGTCCGCCTGCCTGGCGCCGGTCGGTCAGCGCCCCGCGACCGCACTGCAGGTGGCCGAGCGCCTCGACGCGCTGGCGGCGGCCGCCCGCGCCTGACCGCGGGCGGCCGCACACGACGAGGGCCCCGTCCCCACCGGCCGGTGG